>JAIMJL010000035.1 GCA_020693225.1 Sandarakinorhabdus sp.
AACCTGCTGGCGCGCATGGCGGCCGGCATCGCCGATGATCTGGCCACCACGCTGCTGCTGGCGACCGACAAGCCGGTGATGGCCGCACCGGCGATGAATGTGCGGATGTGGGAGCATCCGGCAACCCGGGCCAATGTTGTGACCTTGCGGGCGCGGGGGGTCAGCATCATTGATCCGGACGTCGGGCCGATGGCCTGCGGCGAGCATGGAGCCGGGCGGCTGCCGGAAGTGCCCGCCATCCTTGCGTGCCTGCGCGCGGCCTTTGCCGATGGCCCGCTGGCTGGCCGCCATGTTCTGGTGACCGCCGGGCCAACGCACGAGCCGATCGATCCGGTGCGCTATCTGGCGAACCGCTCGTCCGGCAAGCAGGGGTTCGCCCTTGCCGCCGCCTTTGCTGCACTTGGCGCACGGGTTACATTGGTTGCCGGGCCGGTGGCGCTGCCGACCCCGGCAGGGTGCCTGCGGGTGGATGTGGAAACCGCGATGCAGATGCGCGCTGCCGTGCGAGAGGCGCTTCCGGCCGACATTGCCGTGATGGTGGCAGCGGTTGCCGACTGGCGACCGGCAAGTGCCGCAGGCGACAAGCTCAAGAAGGGTGCGCAGGGCACGCCAACGCTGACACTGGCCGAAAATCCGGACATATTGGCCGAGCTGGCGAGGGGCGTGCACCGCCCTGCCCTGCTGGTCGGATTTGCCGCCGAAACGCGCGATGTCATCGCCCATGCCCGGCAAAAGCTGGCGCGCAAAGGCTGCGACCTGATCGTTGCAAACGATGTCTCCGGCGATGTCATGGGGGGGGCGCGCAATCAGGTGCACCTGGTGTCGGCAGCCGGGGTGGAAACCTTGCCGGAAGACAGCAAGGAAGCTGTTGGGCAGCTTCTGGCGCATCGGCTGGCGGCGATGCTGGATGGTTGAAGTTCTGGTCAAACGCCTGCCGCATGGCGCGGGGCTGGCGCTGCCGGCCTATGCCAGTGCCGGCGCGGCCGGAATGGATGTGCTGGCGGCGGTGGACGCGGATGTGGTGCTTGCGCCCGGTGCCCGGCAAGCCATCCCCACCGGGCTGACGATGGCGCTTTCGGATGGCTATGAAATGCAGGTTCGCGCCCGCTCGGGCCTCGCCCTGAAAGAGGGGCTTGCCGTGTTGAACGCACCGGGCACCATCGACAGCGATTTTCGCGGCGAAGTGAAGATCATCCTGGCAAATCTTGGCGAAAAGCCCTTCACCATCACCCGCGGCATGCGAATCGCACAGCTGGTGCTGGCACCGGTGACCCGCGCGAACTGGCGCGAGACGCCCGATTTGCCGGAAACCGTGCGCGGCATGGGGGGATTCGGCTCCACAGGGCGCAGCTGATGCTGACCGATGCAGAGCTGGACCGCTACCAGCGCCAGATCATCCTGCCCGATGTGGGGGGCGAAGGACAGAAGGCGCTGAAAGCGGCATCTGTGGCGGTGGTGGGTGCGGGCGGGCTTGGCTGCCCCGTGCTGATGTATCTGGCTGCGGCCGGAGTCGGCCGCCTCACCATCATCGATGACGACCGGATAGCTCTCTCCAACCTGCAACGGCAGACGCTGTTTGCCAGCGCAGACATTGGCCGGGCGAAGGCCGAAGTGGCGGCAGACCGGCTGCGCGCGCTCAATCCGCACGTGCAGATTTCGGCCATGGCAACGCGGCTGACCGCCGGGAATGCCGAAACCTTGTTGGCCGGGCACACGGTGGTGGCCGACGGATGCGACAGTTTCCACACGCGCAGCATCGTCAACAGGGCTGCCGTGGCCTTGCAAATCCCGCTGGTCAGCGCCGCCCTTGGGCCCTTTGAAGGGCAGCTCGGCGTGTTTGCCGGGCATCGGCCCGATGCGCCCTGCTGGGCCTGCTTTGCCGGCGCGCCGCAGGATATACCGGGCACCAGCTGCGCCGATGTCGGCATATTGGGGGCCATGGCGGGAATCGTGGGAGCGGCGCAGGCGCTGGAGGTGCTGCGGCTTCTGACCGGGTTTGGCGACGACCGGCGCGGCCGGCTGTGGCTGATCGAGGGGCTTTCAATGCTCACCCGCAGCGTGCGTATCGCCAAGGATCCGGGCTGCAAGGTGTGCCGGGCATGACCGGCCTGCTGGTTGTGGTGAGCGAGGCGGGCGGCGAACGCTTTGCCGCAACGCTGGAAATCGCGGCGGCGGCGGCGGCTCTCGACCGGCCGGTTGCCATGCTGCTGCGCGGACCGGCGGTGCAGGCACTTGGCGAGCCGCAGATCGCCCGCGCCTTCGATCTGCTGTTTGACCTGGGGGTCGAGATTGGCCTGTGCCAGACCGCCATGGCGGCCCATGGCATGGTGGCGGCTGATCTTCCGCCCGGCGTGGAAGCGCATGGCCTTGTGGGCTTTTTGTCCGGCCGGGCAAGCTGGCAGCTGGTGGTGGTCTAGAAGCGCGCCTCTTCGAATATCGGGTCGATCTTGCCGCCCCATGCGCCGTGAAAGGCTTCCAGATGCCGCTCGGCAAGGGTCTTGCCGCTGGTGGCAATCTCCCAAAGCGGGGCGAGGAATCCGGCCTCGCTGTCGCCGATGCCGTTCATGGCGGCGCGGCGGTCCAGCCCGGCTTCGGCGATCTTCAACACCTCCAGCGCCAGCGCCTGCAGGCTGCGGCCACCGGGAGCGCGGGCGTTGAGCGCCAGCCTTGGTACATCGTCGCGCATCTGCTGCTGCGCCTCGATGCTCCAGCCCTTCACAAGGTCGAAGGCCGCATCCAGCGCCGCCTGATCATAGAGCAGCCCCACCCACAGGGCTGGCAGCGCACAGATGCGGCTTTGCGGGCCGGAATCGCTGCCACGCATCTCCAGATAGCCCTTCATCCGCACTTCCGGGAAAGCGGTGGAAAGATGGTCTTTCCAGTCGCCATAAGTGGGCCGCTCGCCAGGCAGGGCGGCCATTTTGCCCTCCAGAAAATCGCGGAAAGACAGGCCGGCACAATCGATGTAGCGGCCTTCGCGGTAGGCAAAATACATCGGCACATCGAGCGCATAATCGGTGTAGCGTTCATAGCCGAAGCCTTCGTCAAACACGAAGGGCAGCATGCCGGTGCGGCCGGGATCGGTGTCCGTCCAGATATGGCTGCGATAGCTGAGATAGCCGTTCGGCTTGCCTTCGGTGAACGGCGAATTGGCAAACAGCGCGGTGCCAAGCGGTTGCAGCGCCAGGCTGACGCGGAACTTCTTGGCCATGTCGGCTTCGCTGGCATAGTCCAGATTGGTCTGCACCGTGCAGGTGCGCAGCATCATATCGAGCCCGAGCTTGCCCACCTTCGGCATCTGCTTCAGCATGATGGCATAGCGCCCCTTGGGCATGACGGGCAGCTCGGAGCGGGTGGCGACAGGATTGAAACCCAGGCCGAGGAAGCCCAGCCCCAGCTCGGCGCCCACCTCCAGGCATTGCTGCAAATGCCGGCCGGTTTCCGCGCAGGTTTGGTGCAGGGTTTCCAGCGGCGCGCCGGACAACTCGAACTGGCCGGCCGGCTCCAGACTGATGCCGCCATCGGCACCCGAAAGGGCTATCACATTGCCGCCTTCCACAACCGACTCCCAACCGAAGCGGGTGAAGGCAGCGAGCAGGTCGCGGATGCCGCCCGGCTCGTCGTAGGACGGTGCCCGGCGATCTTCGGTGCGGAACACGAATTTCTCGTGCTCGGTGCCGATCCGCCACTGTTCGCGCGGCTTTTCGCCGGCTTCGAACAGGCTGATCATGTCGGCCTTGCTCTCGATGAGAGCGCCATCCCCCAAGGCTTCTGTCCGGTTGCTCATGCTTCGCGCCTTAGCGACCCGCAGGCCCATGCGCCAGACGGATTCGAGTGCGGCTCAATCCGCTGCCAGCGCCTGGAACTGCGCGATGGCGGCAACCGCTGCGGTATCGGCGCGCAGGATGTTCGGGCCGAGCGATAGGCGCAGACTGCCGGGTACGGCCAGAATGGCATCGCGCTCGGCCGGATCGAAGCCCCCTTCCGGGCCGATCAACAGCGCCGCGGGGCATACGAGCGGAGGCAATTGCGCCATGCGTGCGCCACCCGCCTCGTCGGCAAACAACAGCGTTCGGTTGGGATCCCAGTCTGCCAGCACGGATTGTAGCGGGGTTGCATTTGCCAGCGTTGGCAGCGCCGTTCGCTCGCATTGCTCGGCGGCTTCCACCATATGCGCCCGCAGCCGCTCGCCGTTGAGCCGATCGACCACAGTGCGGCGGGTCAGCACCGGCTGGATATGGCGCACGCCCAGCTCGCAGGCCTTTTCGATGACCCATTCAAACCGCTGCTTCTTCAGCGGGGCGACCAGAAGCCACAGATCGGGCGGGACTTCGCGCGGGCGCGCCAGCGCATCGACGGTCAGGGAAACCGTGCGCCTTCCCGCTTCAACCACAGTGGCGGCCCATTCGCCGGTTTGATCGTCCAGCAGCCGCACCGCGCTGCCGGGGCGAAGCCGCAGCACACCGGCCAGATAGTGCGCAGGGTTGCTCTCCAGCGTCACCAAAGCGCCCGGCATCAGGGTTTCGCTAACGAACAGGCGCGGGATCTGGCTCATGCAAGTCGCCTAGCATGGCAGCGCCTGCCCGCGTAAGAGCAGCGAATGGCGCTGACGCTTGCAGTTACCGGGGGCACGGGCTTCGTCGGACGGCATATGCTTGCCGCCGCCACCGCCCGCGGACACTTGGTGCGGGCGTTGACGCGGAAGCCGCAAGCCGAAGTGCCGGGAGTGGAGTGGGTCGCAGGCTCGCTTGCCATGCCGGAAGCACTGCACGCGCTGGTGCAGGGCGCTGATGCCATCGTGCATATCGCAGGCGTTACCAACGCCCGAACGGCAGCGGAGTTCGAGGCCGGCAATGCCGGTGGCACGGCCGCTATGCGTGCGGCAGCAGGTGCGCTTCCCTTTGTGCATGTGTCTTCGTTGGCGGCGCGCGAGCCCTCGCTTTCGCTATATGGTGCCAGCAAGCGGCGCGCGGAAGATGTGGCGCGCGGCGTATCCGGGCCATGGGTCATGCTGCGGCCGCCGGCGGTCTATGGGCCGGGCGACACCGAACTGCTGGCGCTGTTCAAGGCGGCGCGGCTTGGCGTTGTGCCGGTGCCGACCGGAGCCCGCGCTTCCATGCTGTTCGTGTGCGATCTCGCACAGGCGTTGCTGGCGCTGGCCGAAGACATGACCAGGTCGAGACTGGGCGAAGGGCAGTGCTTTGAAATCGACGACGGGCACGGCGGCTATCTGCAGGGCGATGTGGCGCGCGCGGTGGCAAAGGCGCTTGGACGCACCATCCTGCCGCTGGAGGTGCCTGGCGCAGCTCTCTTGCTGGCCGCAGCTGCCGACACAGTTGCTGCCCGGCTGCGGGGGCGGCTTCCGACGCTGAGCTTCGACCGCGCCCGCTATCTTGCCCATCCGGACTGGACCGCAGACGCATCGCCGCTGATCGAAACCGGCCTGTGGCACCCGGAAACCGCCCTGGAAGCTGGATTGGCACTGACGGCGGCGTGGTATGAGGCGGAAGGATGGCTGTAGCGGTGCGGGCCGGGCTGCTGTATTTTGCCCTGGTGTTCTTGGTCGGTTTCATCATGGGCACGGCGCGGACATTGGTCTTGCAGCCCAAGTTCGGCGAGGCGACGGCCATCTGGATGGAGGTGCCTTTCATGGTCGCGGTGAGTGTGGTTGCCGCCCGGTTCGTGGTTCACCGGATGGCGGTTCCAGCGCAGCTAGGCAGTCGGCTGATGATGGGACTGATTGCCTTTGCCTTCCTGATGCTGGCCGAGCTTTTCCTTGGCACCCTGCTGGCAGGTTCGGGCCCTGGTATCACGCTTGCCGCAATGGTGTCGCCGGCCAGGCTGCCAGGATTCCTGATGCAGCTGCTGTTTGCGGCGCTGCCGTCGGTGCTGCTCGCGCGCCGCTAGAAATCCCCGCTTTCGCCACATTTCCCGGCCAAGGGCGCTGCAAGCTGTTATTGGAAAGCCATTCATGACCCCGGAAACCGAGCTTGCGCGCCTGATCGAACTGATCGGCCCCTTCAACAAAAAGGGCGTCGCCATCAGCGAATCCACCCGCTTTGCTGACGATCTGGAGCTGGACAGCCTGACCGTCATGGATCTTGTCGCCAACATCGAGGACGAGTGGGATATCAATATCCCGTTGAATCTGCTTCCCGATCTGGAAAATGTCGGCCAGCTGGCCGATGCGGTGGCGAAGCTGAAGGGCTGATCGATGGATCTGCTGTCGAAATTCGATGCGGTGATTGCCGAGCATTCCGGTCTGCTGGCAAGCGGCGTGCGCGATCCGTTTGGCGTGGTGATGACGCAGGTGCTCTCACCGACGCGGGCGATCATCAATGGCCGCGAGACCATCCTGGTTGGCACCTACAACTATATGGGCATGACCTTTGATTCGGATGTGATTTCGGCCGGCGAACAAGCTCTGCGGGCATTCGGCGCCGGATCGACGGGCAGCCGGGTGTTGAACGGCACCTTCGCGCCGCACATCGCGGTGGAGCAGGCGCTGATGGATTTTTACGGCACCGCGTCCGCCATCGTGTTCTCCACCGGCTACCAGGCCAATCTCGGCATGGTGAGCACGCTGGCCGGCAAGGGCGACTATATCGTGCTCGATGCCGACAGCCATGCCTCCATCTATGATGGCTGCAAGCTGGGGAATGCCGAGGTGGTGCGCTTCCGGCACAACAATGTGGACGACCTGGACAAACGGCTGGGACGGCTTCCGAAGGAGGCCGGCAAGCTGGTGATCCTGGAAGGCGTCTATTCGATGCTGGGCGATGTGGCGCCGCTGAAGGAATTGGTGGCCGTTGCCAAAAGCCATGGCGCGATGACGATGGTGGACGAAGCGCATGCCATGGGCTTTTTCGGGGCAAATGGTCGCGGCGTGTATGAAGAGCAGGGCCTCGAAGCGGATGTCGATTTCGTGGTCGGCACCTTTTCTAAATCGGTGGGGACGGTGGGCGGCTTTGCCGTTTCCAACCATCCGAAGTTCGAGATCCTGCGGCTGGTGTGCAACCCCTATCGCTTCACCGCCTCGCTGCCGCCGGCAGTCGCCGCGACCGCCGAGGCCAGCATCCGCAAGCTGATGCGGGCACAGGCCAAGCGGGACAATCTTTGGGCGGTCTCGCGCAAGCTGCACGGCGGGCTGCAGGCGGCCGGCTTCCAGATGGCGACCGAAACCCCGGAAAGCGCCATCATTGCCGTGCTTCTGCCCGATCAGCTGAGCACGGTTGCCATGTGGCACCAACTGATCGAGCATGGCATCTATTGCAACATGAGCCGCCCACCCGCCACGCCGGCTGGCGTGTTCCTGTTGCGCTGTTCCCTGTCTGCCGCCCACACGACCGAGGATGTGGACATCATCGTCGCGCGCTTTGTGCAGGCACGCGACGCCCTTGCCGCCATGAAAGCTGCCTGATGGACTTTGCCTACCCTTTTGCCGCTCTCGGCACCGGCCTCGTTATCCTTGTCTATGTCTGGACCGGGCTTACCGTTGGCAAGGCGCGCAAGGTGCACGGGGTGAACTATCCCGACACCCACGGTCCCGATGCGTTCAACCGGGTCTGGCGGGCGCATGCCAACACGCTGGAAGCCTTGCCGCAATTCCTGCCGAGCCTGTGGCTCTTCGCCATCATTGTCTCCGATCTCTATGCCGGTGGGCTGGCGCTGCTGTGGACTGTGGGCCGCATTCTTTATGTGCGCGGCTATGCCGTGGCGGCAGACAAGCGCGGAACCGGCTTTATGATCAGCCTGCTGGCCACCGCCATTGCCCTGTTCGGGGCGCTGGGGGTGGTGATCGGGCAATTGCTCGGCTGAGCCATCACTGCCACAGGCAGGCGTCGATCCCCTCGTTGGCCACCACCTTTGCCCGCCCGGCGATGCGATTGGCATAGCGTTTGGTGTAGCGGCCAGGAGCCGCGGCATCGCGCTTGATCGGCTGCGGCAGGATGGCGGCGAGCCTCGCTGCCTCGATCCGCGTCAGCTTGCTGGCGGGCTTGTCGAAATAGTGCTGCGCAGCGGCCTCGGCGCCAAACACCCCGCGACCGAATTCGGCCACATTCAGATAGACTTCCATGATGCGCGGCTTGCCCCAGAGGGTTTCGATCAGCACCGTGAACCAGGCCTCGATGCCCTTGCGCAGCATGGTGCGGCCCGGCCAGAGGAAAGCGTTCTTGGCGGTCTGCTGCGAAATGGTCGAGCCGCCGCGCATCGCCTTGCCGGCCTTGTTGCGCGCATAGGCCTCTTCGATCGCTTCGAAATCGAAGCCGCGGTGGGTGCAGAAGCGGGCATCTTCCGCACCGATCACGGCCCGCGGCAGGTTGCGGCTCATGGCATCGAGCGGCACCCAATCCTGCTTGACGGTAACACCAGCCATCCGGTCTCGCGCGATGAGGAAGGTGACCGGCGGATTGATCCAGCGATATGCCAGGGTCCAAAGGATGGTGAAGGCCAGGAGGCCGAGCAGCAGCTTCAATACCCATCCGAAAAGCCGGATCATAACAACGCCTGCAGAACATGACGAACCGCGATTTCAAGCCGCTCGGCCCAGCGCGCAACGCCGGCAGCATCGGCAAGCCCGTCCTGACGCAGCTCCAGCCCGAGATAGGGAATGCCGGTTGCTTCGCCGTGTCGATCCATCGTGTAGTTCAGCTCGGTTCCGGAATAAGGCTCGTTGGCACCCACCGGGGTGGCCAAAGTGCGCAGAATTTCCAGCCCCGGTTTGGCAGCGCGCTCATCCTGATTCCACAACACAGCAATCGGCCAGGGACGGGCGGCGGGCGCGGACGACAGGCAAGGCGTGAAGCTGTGCACGGACACCAGCAGCTTTGGGGGGTTGGCGGTCAGCCTGACCGCGAGACCGGCATGGAATTGCCGATGCAAGGCTTCACGTTTGCCGCGCTCGGCGGGTGTCAGTCCGATATTTCCCGGAATTGCGATTCCGTCACTTGCTTCGGGCACCAGGCTGGGCTCGCCGGGCGGGCGATTGAGATCGACGACAAGCCGGCTGATGGTGGCGAGATGTGCGCCGCACGCTAGCCGCGCCGCGAGCGCGCGGGACAGATCGGCCGCGCCGATATCGATCGCGATGTGCGTGTCCATGATCGCGGGCGACAGTCCCAGCGCGATCCCCTGCGGAATGCGGTTGGAAGCATGTTCACAGACGATGAGGGAGCGGCGCTCCGGCCCCTCGATGATCTCGGCGATTTCGTCCATCATCCGCCGAAGTGGGGTCGGCGTTTGGCAAGGAAGGCACTGACGCCCTCGGCGAAATCAGGGCCGGTGAATGCGGCATCAAAAATCCTGGCGCTTTCGGACGTATCGTCTGCCGCGCCATCCAGAATTTGCTGGATGATGGCCTTGGTTGCCTGCTGGCTGGACGGGGCGGCGGCAACGATGGCATTCGCCAATGTGTGGGCAGCAGCCAGCGGATCGGCAGCAACTTCGCCGATCAGGCCAATTCGCAACGCTTCATCGGCGTCGAGGAGCTGGCCGGTGAACAGCATCCGCTTGGCCTGCGACGGCCCAACCAGATCGACCAGAAGCTTGGTATCGTGCAGCGAATAGACGAGGCCGAGCTTTGCCGGCGTGATTCCGAGGCGCGATCGCGGCGAGGCTATGCGCATGTCGCAGGCCAGGGCAAGCCCGCAGCCGCCGCCGACGCAATCGCCGTCGATGGCGGCAATGGTGGGCTTGGCGCAGCGGGCAAGCGCAACCTGGGTGTTGCGAATGGCCGCCTGGTTGGCCTTGCGCCATTCGGCCGAGCCGCTGGCTGCGGCGAACTCGCCGATATCGGCTCCGGCGCAGAATATTCCGGGTGTGCTGGACTGCAGCATCATGACCCGAACAGCCGGATCGGCTGTAGCCGCAGCCAACAGGGCCGGGATGGCCTCCCACATCGCCTGATCAAGCGCGTTGCGCTTTTCCGGACGGGCCAGAACCAGCCGGGCGACAGCCCCTTCGACGAGCAACTGAATGTGCGAGGTTTCTGACACGGGCGACCCTTTCGGATCACCTTCTGGCATGCTGGTGCGGTCACGACAACAGGCGGTAAATGGGCGAAGGGCGGCGGCTCCGGCAGGGGAGCCACCGCCCTTCGGGGATGGGCAGGCCGCAAGGGAGGGGCTGCGACCTGCCGGAGAGAGCTTATTGGACCGCAGCGACCTTTTCGCTGGAAAGAACGGTCGCGAGATCGGTGCCAAGCGCCTTGGCTGCCAGGTTGAACTTCTTGGCGGCTTCCGACTTGTTGCGGGCTTCGCACAGGGCTTCGCCCAGGTTGATGTTGCGAACCGCCTTGGATTGGGCGGCCGGCTCGGCATTGGCGGCGATCGACCGCAGCCGATCCGGTGCGGCAGTGCAGGCTTCGGTGGAAGCAGCGGCCGGGGCGGCCGAAAGCATCAGCGTGGCCGCAGCCGCAACAAGCGCGAGCGGCGCTGTGAAGAGAATGGAGCGCATAGGAGTTCCTTTCACCATTGGCGCGGCCCCTTGCCCACCATGGGCCGGCTCTCCGCTTAGTGCCCTCAAACCATTGCGGCGAGCCGCGGTGTTTGAGTGACACTCAATTCGATGAACCGGTGATTAAAGTGACGCTCAGTTTGCGTCAAGCGATAATTTGAGTGCCACACAAATTGCCGCAGAACACTGCGGTCTCGGCACGCCAATGGAAAACTTCCTACAATTTTTCCGTATGTTATGCATGCCTATCAAAATAGGCCATCGTGCTGGCGGACACCTGTCATACCAGAATCGCATGGCGTTTCGGCACCGAATTCGGCGCAGGATCAGAAAAAATGAGTGCGACTCGAAAGGCGCGATGTCCCTTCGAATGCGAACCGCTTCAGGCTTCGCCTTCGGTTTCGATCAATGCGGCGGCAAGCGCGTCACGCGGAGATTTTCCGCCCCAGAGCACAAACTGGAACACCGGATAATAGCGTTCGCATTCATCGATGGCCGCATCCACCAGCGTTTGCACCTGCGCCAGCGAAAGCGTGGCCTCGTCTGCCGTATCCACCAGTACGGCATGGCGAAAGAGGATGGCCCCGTCAGACGACCAAAGCTCGAAATGGCCGATCCACAATTGTTCGTTAATGAGCGAGAGGGTTTCAAACAGACCAATACGCGTTTCGGCGTCCGCCTTTCCGGCGGCGGCCGAAATCCCGGTCATCGCGATGAATTGCAGAACCCGATCATCTTCACGCCACAGGGCACGCAGCTCATAATCCGACCAGCTGCCCTTGACCGTGGTGACGATCTCCTCATCGCCATCCCGCTCATAAGTCCATTGGTGACTGCGGAAATATTCTTCCAGCATATCGATCGGGGCGACAAGTTCGATTTCCTCGTTCATGTCGATCTGCAGGCTTGTCATCGGGACTGCATCCTCAATCTCTCACGTGGCCCAGTTCTCGTATAGCCGGGGCAGCCTTGTCACCAGATGTTGCGCCAAGGCGCCTGCAAACGCAATGTCTGCACCCCGATCAACCGAGGCACAGCCGAATTTCCTGTGGATATCAGCCTTTTTTCGCCGGCTTTTGCAGCAGGGCGATTTCGGCCTTCAGCGCCTCGAGCTCGGCCTTGGTGCTACCAGCCAGCTCTTTCACTGCCTCGAACTCCTCGCGGCTTACCAGATCGAGACCGCCCATGGCCTCGCGAAAACGGTCCTTCATCTTGGCCTCGGCCTCGCGGCCCACGCCGGCCATGGTGCCAGCGATGCTCGAAAACATGCGGGAAAGATCTTCCAGCACCTGGTTCTGGTTCTGCATGTCTGGCTCCTGTGACGCGGGCAAAATCGGACTGTCTGGCGATTACGATACGCCAGTTTGCAGGAAATGCGAAGGCTGCGACGAATGCGACCTTTTCGCTTATTCGGCCGGCTGTGGCGCGCCTTCGCTGCCGGCAAGTCCCGCCTCCAGCCGGCGCGCAATCGCTTCCGGCGACGCGGTCTTGCGCGCGAGGGCGGCATAAAACACCGGAATGACAAACAGCGTGAGCAAGGTGGCAAGGCTGACGCCCCATACGATCACCACACCAACCGCCTGGCGCGCACCGGCGCCCGCCCCGCTGGCAATCATCAGCGGAACCGCGCCTGCCACAGTTGCGATCGAGGTCATCAGCACCGGCCGAAGCCGCCGTTCCGCCGCCTGCAGGATCGCCTCGATGAACACCACGCCTTCATCACGCAGCTGGTTGGCAAATTCCACGATCAGGATGCCATTCTTGGCCGCAAGACCGACCAGCATGACAATCCCCACCTGGCTGTAGAGGTTCAACGTGCCGCCCATGATCCAAAGACCGAACAATCCGCCACCGATCGCCAGCGGAACGGTCAGGATGATCACAATCGGGTGTACGAAGCTTTCGAACTGCGCGGCGAGCACCAGGAACACCAGCAGGATGGTGAGGGCGAGCACGATCCAGATCGAAGAGCCGGTCTGCCGCAGCGCCAGGCTTTCACCCCTGTAGCCGACGGCTGAAATCTCCGGCCGATCCTGCGCAATCCCGTCCAGAAAATCGAGCGCCTCGCCCAGGGTGGTGCCCGGTGCCACATTGCCCTGGATGGTGATGGCGCGAAGCTTGTTGAAGCGGCCCAGCTCGCCGGCCTGTGCGACCTCGCGCAAGGTCACCAGGCTGGAGAGCGGGACCAGCTCGCGCGTGGTGGTGGAGCGGACATAGATGTTGGCGAGATTGTCCGGCGCGGCGCGATCAGCATCTTCAGCCTGCAGGATGACATAATATTCCTCGCCGCGATCGACAAAGGTTGTCACCCGGCGCGAGCCCATCATGGTTTCCAGCGTCGCGCCGACGTCGGCAATCTGCACGCCAAGATCACCGGCGCGATTGGTATTGATATCCACCAGCAACTGCGGCTTGGTTTCCTTGTAATCGCTGTCCAGATCGACAATTCCGGGCTTGGCGGCTGCCGCTTCAAAGATGGCGTCGCGCGCTATGGCCAGCTCTTCGAAGCTAGAGCCGGCAATCACGAACTGGATCGGCCGGCCACGCCCGCGTGACAGGCTGCTGCCGACGGACGCGTTGCCGCGAACATGCGGATCGGCGCCGAGGATCTTCTGGAACATTCCAACCACATCGCGGGTGGTGACGTTGCGCTCTTCCCAGGGTTCGAGGAACACGGTCATGCCGCCCGAAGAGAAATCCTCGCCGCCGCCGAAACCGCCCGGTGCGCGCACGATCATGCGCCGGACTATGCCCTCCTCCACCTTGGGCAACAGCTTGGCCTGAAGGCCCTCCATATAGCCCACCATGCGCTCGTAGCCGGTGCCTTCGGCCGCCGAGACGCTGACCTGGAAATTGCCGACATCCTCTTCCGGCGCCAGCTCCGAGGCCAGCGTGAGCCCGGCCGCGATGCAGACGGCAACAAAGGCCGCGGCAATACCGCCCACCAGCAGGGGGCGGTTGATGATCCTTGCAAGCAACTGGCTGTAGCGGCGCTGCAGGCGATCGAACTGGCGATCGAACCATTTGGTGAAGCGGTTGTGTCCGCCGCCATCTTTTTCGCTTTTCAGCAACTTGGAGCAGAGCATTGGCGTGAGCGAGAGGGCGACGAAGCCGGAAAATGCCACCGCCCCGATCATTGCGCCGGCCAGCTCGCGGAACAGCAGCCCGGTGTTGCCGGCGATGAAATAGAGCGGAACGAACACCGCGCACACCACAACGGTTGTTGCAACAACAGCAAAGGCAACCTGTCGCGCGCCATTATATGAGGCGACAAGCGGCGATTCGCCCTGTTCGATGCGATAGTAGATGTTTTCAAGCACGACGATCGCGTCATCCACGACCAGGCCGATCGCCAGCACGAAGGCAAGCAGGGTGAGAAGGTTGAGCGAATAGTCCAGCGCGTAGAGCACCGCGAAAGTGGCAATCAGACAGATCGGCACGGTGATGGCCGGGATGAGCGTGGCGCGCAACGAACCCAGAAAGATGAAGATGACGAGGACGACCAGCACCGCCGCCTCGGCGAGTGTGACCCAGACATTGCGGATCGCGCGATCAATGAATTGCGAGCTGTCGAAACTCACGGCCATTTCCATGCCGTCCGGCAGCATGGGGATCACCCGCTCCAGCTCCGCCTTCACATCATTGGCTACCTTCAGCGTGTTAGCACCGGATTGCCGGACAATTCCAAGGCCGATAGCCTGCTCGCCGTTGGAGCGGAAGAAATTGTAGCGGTTTTCGGGCTCCAGCACGACGCGGGTCACATCCCCCAGCCTCACCAGATAGCCATCCGATCCGCGCGCCACGACCATCTGCTGAAACTGCTCCGGTGTGGTGAACTGGCGCGTCACGCGCACCGTGAGGTTGGTGGATTGCCCTTCGATGCGCCCGGCCGGAAGCTCGACATTCTGCCGCCGCAGGGCCTGCTCGATATCGCCGGTGGTTAGACCGTAGGCTGCCAGCTTCTGCCGCTCGATCCAGATACGCATGGCAGGCCTCGCCGACCCGCCAACGAAGATCCGCGAGACACCATCGACCGAGCTGAACCGGTCGACAAGAACGCGATCGGCATAGTCTGTGAGTTGCATCGGGGTCCAGCCGGGGTGAATCACATTCATCCAGAGGATGGGCTGGGCATCCACATCAACCTTGCTGATTTCCGGCGGGTCTGCCTCCTGCGGCAGATTGTCGAGAACGTTCGACACGCGATCGCGCACATCGTTGGCTGCAGCATCGATGTCACGGCTGGCGGAAAATTCCAGCGTGATGCTTGAGCGCCCGTCGCGCGAGCGGGAGACAATCGATTCAATTCCCTCGATACCGGAAATGCGGTCTTCGATGATCTGGGTGATCTGGTTTTCCACCACCTGTGCGTTGGCGCCGCGATAATTTGTATCCACCGACACGATTGGTGGCTCGATGGCCGGAAGATCCCTGACGGCGAGCCTTGTGAAGGCCACAATCCCCACCAAAACGAGCAGCAGCGACAGCACCGCGGCAAAAACCGGGCGCTTCACCGACAGATCGGAAAGGATCACGCCTCGGCCTTCGCTGCCGCGCGGTCGCCCGCCTTTGCCGCTTCAACCGGCTGGATGGGGCCGGCGCTGCGAAGCTTGACCGTGCCCTCAGTCACAATTCGGTCCCCTTCCGACAGGCCGGAGAGGATTTCGATCTGGCCCTCGCGGCGGGTTCCGGTGGTGACCTCCTGCCGATCAGCCTCGTTGCTGTCCGATACTTTCCAGACATAGGCGCCGGAGCCTTCGCCCACCACCGCAAGTTCGGGCACAACCAGGGCGCGCCGCGGACGCTGTCGCACTTCCACGGTCATCAGCATGCCGGGCCGCAGGCGGAGGTCCGGATTGGGAATGATGGCGCGGGCCGTGGCGGCGCGGGTGACCGGATCAACCAGCGGATCGATGCTGGCCACCTTGCCGCGGAACACTTCGCCCGGATAGGCGGCCGCCTTCGCCTCGATTTCGAGACCCGGCGAGAGCGCCGCGAGAAACGTTTCCGGAACCGGAAAATCCAGCTTTATCTTGCTGTGGTCCACGATGGTTGCAACCGTGGTACCAGCATTCACGACCGCTCCCGGCGAAATGCGCCGCAGCGACAACCAGCCAGAGAAAGGCGCGCGGATCACCCGATCGCCGATCTGCGACCGCGCACCGGCACCCTGGGCGCGTGCCACATCCACCGCCGCCTGCTGCTCGTCCACTCGGGCACGCGTGGCAAAGCCTTGCTTCTGCAAGGCGCGTAGTCGCTGCAACTGGGCTTCGGCTTCGCGCAGCCTGGCCTGATTTTCGGTCAGATTGGCGGCTTGCTCGGTCCGGACCAGCTCGGCGATGACCGCGCCCTTGGGAACATAGGCGCCGTCACCGAAATTGATCTTCGCAATCCGCTCGGTCACGGTGGAATTGAGATCGGCCTGCTCATTGGCATTGCTGGTGCCGATGGCCTCCACCCGATCGAACATATCAGCAGATGACACGGTGCCGACCACAACCGTTGGCGAGCGGGCACCGCCGGGGCCGCCACCACGTCCTCCACCAGGCCCCGCCTTGGCGGCTTTTTCCTCGCCGCCGCCCTTGCCGGCATTGCTGTCAGGCAGCAACGAGCAGGCTGGCAGGGCCAGGAGCGCCAGCGGAAGCAGCAGGAGCGTGAGGGAAGGCAGGCGGTTCAAACACGGCTCCGCGGAAACTCGGGTGGATCTGGAAGTGATACGTCGCAATGGCGTCATTTCCCGCGCTAAGCAATGTTCGCATGAACCTGCTGTGAAAGGTGCGGCAATTCAGCCGTCCAAGAAGGCCGAAGATCGATCGGCCTTTGCCTCTTGCAGACGGAGACCGGTATCCGGTAATTCGTGCGCGGTGGTATGAAGATCGGCACTGATATCGGAAAGGGCATCATCATCGGCGCATCGGACGACAGGAGAGGCAGCAATTCCCCCGGCGGTGGCGACACGGGCACGGGTGTCATCACCCGCACGAAGTCCGAAACGAAAAAGCCGGCGCTGTACAAGGTTCTGATGCTGAACGATGATTACACTCCCATGGAGTTCGTGGTGCATGTGCTGCAGCGATTCTTCAAAATGGGGATCGAGGACGCCACCCGGGTGATGCTGCATGTCCACCAACGCGGCGTCGGCGTGTGCGGCGTGTTCACCTACGAAGTGGCCGAAACCAAGGTGACACAGGTGATGGATTTCGCCAAGCAGCACCAGCATCCGTTGCAGTGCACGCTGGAGAAGGACTGAGGGCAAACGCGGTTGTTGCCGCTTTCGATTGGCCCCGACTCATGCTATTGCATAAGCAGGGCAAATCAGGAGGGCTATTTATGAGACTCTATTTCATGACCGGTCTGGCGTTGGCTGTTGGGATGAGCACCGCTGCCACAGCAGTGCCAATTATCGTCTACTCTTATGATACGCCGAATGGTTCGGGCCAAGCCAGTGGAGGAACCTTCAACTATTGGGACAAAGCCTACACTGGGAGCGGAGACACCACATTGGATGGATCGGCGCTCACCGGTGGCACTGGCGACCTGACGGATGGCGTTGCCGCGCCAGGTGTCTGGTCCACCACCGAAAATGTGGCCGGCGACGGCCCTTATGTGGGTTGGCTGACAAGCCGGACCCTGAATCCGTTGGTCAGCTTTAGCCTGCTGACTTACGCCGAGCCCGGCTATTTCCGCGTAGACCGGATCGATATCCACATGGACAACAGCAATTTCGGTGGCGTGCGTGCACCGGCGTCCATTCTGGTCAACGGGCAGGCTACGACCTTCACCGCGCCTCCGGTAGGTACG
This sequence comes from Sandarakinorhabdus sp., assembly GCA_020693225.1. Classification (GTDB taxonomy): domain Bacteria; phylum Pseudomonadota; class Alphaproteobacteria; order Sphingomonadales; family Sphingomonadaceae; genus Sandaracinobacteroides. Next base: position 17,257 of record JAIMJL010000035.1, read on the forward strand.
AGCGGTTGGTCCACGCTTTCGGGCTTCACCGAAGTGACCAGCAACGGTCCGGTCGACATCCAGTTCTTTCACTCCACCCAATGGGTGTTCGTGAGCGAAGTGAGCTTCGATGGCACCTGGATTGCGACGGTTCCAGAGCCCGCCAGCTGGGCAATGCTGATCGCTGGGTTCGGCCTGGTGGGCGGAAGCCTGCGACGTCGGCGTATTCTGGATGCCTGAGCGGCTACAGGGGGCAACGTCGCCCTCTCATATTTGCACCGCTTGACTGCGGGCCTGCCGCTGCTCTTTACACGGGAGCAGTTTGGGAGGCCCCGATTTGTTTGAGAAGATATTGATCGCCAACCGCGGCGAAATCGCCTGCCGGGTCATCCGAACCGCGCGCCGGATGGGGATTCGCACGGTTGCTGTCTATTCCGATGCCGATGCGGCTGCCCTGCATGTGGAGCTGGCAGACGAAGCTGTGCATCTTGGCCCGCCTCCCGCCGCGCAATCCTATCTGCTGGGAGATGCGATCGTTGAGGCCTGCCGCAAGACCGGGGCGCAAGCCGTGCATCCGGGCTATGGCTTCCTGTCGGAGCGGGAGTGGTTTGCGTCTGCGCTGGCCGATGCCGGCATCGCCTTCATCGGGCCGCCGCCGGCCGCCATTGCCGCGATGGGCGACAAGATCGAATCGAAGAAGCTGGCCAAGGCCGCCGGCGTTTCGGTGGTTCCGGGCTTTGTCGGCGAGATTTCCGATACCGAACATGCTGTAAAGATTGCCAACGGCATCGGCTATCCGGTGATGATGAAGGCATCGGCCGGCGGCGGCGGCAAGGGCATGCGGCTGGCATTTTCCGAGGCGGACGTGCGCGAAGGCTTTGAGGCGACGCGGCGGGAAGGCAAGGCCAGCTTCGGCGATGATCGGGTGTTCATCGAGAAGTTCATCGAACAGCCGCGCCATATCGAAATCCAGGTGCTGGGCGACCAGCACGGCAACATCGTCTATCTGGGTGAGCGGGATTGCTCGATCCAGCGGCGGCACCAGAAGGTGGTGGAGGAAAGCCCCTCGCCTTTTGTGACCCCCGAGATGCGGGCTGCCATGGGCGAGCAGGCGGTCGAACTGGCGCGCAAGGTTGGCTATTTTTCCGCCGGAACGGTGGAGTTTATCGCCGGCGCCGATCGCGGCTTCTATTTCCTGGAAATGAACACCCGGCTGCAGGTGGAGCATCCGGTGACGGAATGCGTGACCGGGCTGGACCTGGTCGAGCAGATGATCCGCGTGGCGGCCGGCGAAAAGCTGGCGTTTGGCCAGGCCGATGTGGCGCTGAACGGCCACGCCATCGAAACGCGCTTCTATGCCGAAGACCCCTATCGCGGATTCCTGCCTTCCACCGGGCGGCTGACAAGCTATCGCGAGCCGGCAGCCCTGGATGGTGTGCGGGTGGACAGCGGCGTGGTGGAAGGAAGCGAGATTTCGCTGTTTTACGATCCGATGATCGCCAAGCTGATCACCTATGCCCCCACCCGGCTGGAAGCGATCGACAAACAGATTGCCGCGCTGGATCGCTTCATGGTGAGGGGCATCAGCCACAACGCCGATTTTCTTTCGGCCCTGATGCAGCACCCGCGCTTCCGCGCCGGCGAACAGGTGACGACCGCCTTCATCGCGGAGGAATATCCTGACGGATTTGCCGGTGCGCCGACCTCGCCTGACAGACTGGCCCGCCTGGTGGCGCTCGCGGCGGTCATCGGCGATGAAACCGCGCGGCGGGCAGGGGCCATTGCCGGCCGGCTGACACCCGCAGAGACCACTGCGGCCAAGGACTGGGTGGTTGAGCTGGACGGCGAGCAACACCCTGTGCGCGTTCAGCATCATGCCGCCGGATATCTGGTCACAGCAGACGGGATCGAACACACGGTTGAACTGCAAGGGGCGCTGTTTGGCGTCGTTGCGGCGCAAATCGATGCCGAAGCGCTTGCTGTTCAGGTGGACCGGCGGCCAACGGGTTTTGCGCTGACCCATGCCGGTCGCCAGTATCGGGTGCGCGTGCTTGCGCCGCGCGCGGCGAGCCTCGCGCGTCATATGATTGCCAAGGTGCCGCCAGACATGTCGCGCTATCTGCTGTGCCCGATGCCGGGCCTGGTAGTGAGCATTGCGGTTGAGGAAGGCGCGAAGGTGGAAGCCGGGCAAGTGCTGGCAACAGTAGAGGCCATGAAGATGGAGAATATCCTGCGCGCTGAAAAGGCCGGGACTGTTGCGAAATTGCACGCAAAAGCCGGGGAAAGCCTGGCAGTGGACGCCGTAATCATGGAATTCGCTTAGCAGGAAAAAGGTTAACTGTTGGCCATCTGTAAGGCAGGGGCTACAGTTTACCTTTGGTGACAATTTCTATCCTATTGATTTGTCTTGGTTCCAGCCAAAATATTCACGTGGCACGGTATTTGCACTCATTTGGTATCATGGTCTTCATGTCGGGAAGGCCAGCCAAATGGAGGAAATCATGCGCACACCCCATCTTCTCGCCGCCACACTGGCACTTGCCTTTTCCACCCACGCGACCGCTGCGGTCGTTTCGGGCGCCATCACCGGCGGCTCGGCAAGCCCCGGCGTGTTCACCATTCTCACGCCACCCTTTGCGGTTGGCAACAACAACCAGTCTGCCAACAACGCGCTGTTCGCCTATAACGAAAAGCAGAATGTGCTGCTGGGCAGCGCCCTCACGCTGGACCTCGGCGGTGTAATCGCTGCCGGCACGCGGATTGCCAGCCATGGGGTGGTGTTCGATCCGGTTGCCAGCCGATCGGTCATCGGATCGGTCACGTTCGATCGCCCGATCCTTGGGGTCATCTGGCTCGATTCGCGGCTTGCCGCAACCGATGCGCTGCTCAGCCTGCCGCTGATCACCAACAACAACCCGGGCAGCCGTGGACTGGAAGCGCGCGACCGGCCGGGCACGACCTTCGTTGGCAACACGCTCTTCATCAATGACTGGGTGGCATCCAGCCCCGGCGACAATCTCCGGGTGATCACCGCCGCTGTCCCTGAGCCGGCCACCTGGGCGATGCTGATTGCCGGCTTCGGCATGGTCGGCTTTGCGGCCCGCCGCCGCCACCGGATTGCCCTCGCCTCGGCCTGACCACTGGCGTTTCGGGGTGGAAGGCTGGTGGCTTCCACCCCGCACAGGGATGCGCTAACGCCCGGGGATGACAAGCATCGCCCTCGCACTCGCCGCTGCAATTTCCATCACGGGCGGCGCGCTTTCCGACCCCAAAACGCTGACCCTGGAGCAGCTTTCCGCGCTTCCGCAGAGCGAGGCGAAGGCGCGCTTCCATGATCAGGGCTGGGCCTGCACCGGCCCGCGCCTTGCCATTGTTATGGAAGCTGCGGGCGCAACGCCATCAGGCGACCTGCGCGGCGCCGCGCTCACAGCAGCGGTGCTGGCGCAAGGCGCAGACGGCTACAGCATGCAATTTTCGCGCGGCGAACTCGATGCCAAGCTTGGCAATGCCGCTGTTATCGTGGCGCTGGCCTGCAACGGCAAGCCAATCGCCGAGGCCGATGGGCCGGTCCGCCTGATTGCCGGGGGCGACCAGCGCGGGGCCCGTTCCGTCCGGCAGCTCGTGCAATTGAAGCTGGTGACTCCGAACTGACTATGCCGCCTGCAGCGCCCGGCAGCCGAAGCTGCGCGGCGCCTGGAACTGGCATTCCACCCGCTGGCCGTTGCGGTTGAGCCCGAACACCGTTTGCACATTGCGCGGATCGAGCGAGCCAGCCAGGTCATTCACCGATCTCACCGGCTGACCGTTCACGCTTTCCACAATGTCGCCGGGGCGGGGAAAGCCGGTCATCGCTGCGGGCGCCCCACGCGGCACCTCCACCACGACCACGCCACGTTCCGGCAAGCCGGCCCCCAGCTCTTGCGCCAGCGCCGGAGACAGGTTGGCAACCGAGATGCCGGACAGAATATTGCCGGCGGGGATTTGCGTGACCTGGCGGGCGGGTATCTCGGGCGGCGCGGCCAGATCGAGTTGCAGATTCTTCGCCGTGCCATCGCGCACCACCGTCAGCGTAACCGATTCGCCCACTGGCTGGGTTGCGATCCGGTAGCGCAGCGACGAGGGATCGAGCACCTCCTTGCCATCCACGGCATAGACGATGTCGCCGGGCTTCAATCCGGCGCGCGCCGCGGGTGAATTGCCCGAAACGCCGGTGACCAGCATGCCCGTCGGGCGGTCCAGCCCGGCCTGCAGCGCGGTTTCCGATGTCAGAGCCTCGCCTTCGGCCCCGAGCCAGGCGGTGACCAGCTTGCCGCTGTCGGCGGCGCGGAGAAAGATTTTCACCATATTCGAGGGGATTGCAAATCCGAGCCCGATCGATCCGCCATCGCGACCGCCGGTGAGGATGGCGGAATTGATGCCAACCACTTCGCCGTTCATGGCAAGCAACGCGCCGCCGCTGTTGCCCTGGTTGATGGCGGCATCGGTCTGGATGAAGAACTGCGCATCCGACACGCCGATGCCGGTGCGCGCGACCGCCGAAACGATGCCCTGCGTCACCGTTTGCCCAACGCCGAACGGGTTGCCGATGGCGAGCACCAGATCGCCCACCTGCGCCCGGTCGCTGTCGCCAAGCTTTGCCGCCGGCAAGGCGGCACCCTTGGGATAGACCTGCAACAGCGCGAGATCCAGCCGCGCGTCGGAGAAAATCAACTTGGCAGGATATTCGCGCCGGTCTGCCAGCGCGACGATGATCTGGTCCGCACCCTGCACGACATGGTTGTTGGTGATGACCAGGCCCTTGGCATCGACAATGACCCCGGAACCCAGCGAATTGGCCACCCGTGGCTGGCTGTCAAACACCGAGAAGAAGGGCGACATCTGGTTGCGCTGGCGCACCACACGGGCGGTGAAGATATTGACCACAGACGGCTGCGCCCGCTGCGCCACCGGCGCAAAGCTCAGCGTGACTTCGGCGGCGGAGCCGGGAATGGCGCGCGCCGGCTCGGGGCTTGCTTCGCGGGCCAGTTCGCTGGCCTGTTGTGCCGCCGCCGTTCCGCTGTTGTTTGCGCTGTTGAACGACAGCGCCAGCGTCAGGCCGCCCGCCAGCCCTGCTGCCACCAGAGCCACTGCCTTTGCCTTCATCGCAATCGCCTTCATCATGATCTTCGCGCCTGTCCCGTGGCTGTTACCGCCGCAACTGCTGACAAATGGGGGCTGAAGCGGCGCTTAACAGGGGCCTTTGACAAATGCAGGCCGGGCTTTCAGCATGGGTTCGAGGATTTGCAGGGGATTGCCATGCTGGAGCGCCGCCGGTTTCTGGAGTTTGCTGCCCTCGCTGGCGCCTTGGCACCAGCCTCCACGGCGGCGGGGCGCACCCGCAAGGCGGCGGCGGCCTTCAAGCCGGCAACCGCCGACGCCTCTGCGATGGCGGCTGCGGTGAAGCGCGGGCAGGTTTCCGCCTCGGCCCTGGTGGCGACGGCACAAAAGCGACTCGACGCGGTGAACGGAAAGCTGAACGCGGTTTCGCAGCCCTATCCTATGGAGGCTACCGAACAGGCCGCCGCAACCCTTGCAACATCACCGGGCGCACTGGCTGGCATCCCCACGCTCATCAAGGACAATGTGGAGCAGCAGGGAGTAGCGTACACGCTGGGCAGCCGGCTGCTGGCAAAGCAGACCGGCCAGGCCGACAGCGGCACCGTCGCCGCCATCAAGGCGGCCGGGCTGGTGTCGCTGGGTCGCTCCAACCTGCCGGAGTTCGGCCTGCTGCCGACCACCGAGCCCTTGCTGTTCGGGCCAACCCGCTCGCCATGGAACCTTGGCCACAGCGCCGGCGGATCTTCGGGCGGATCAGCCGTGTGCGTGGCGGCCGGCGTGGTGCCGGTGGCGCATGCCAATGATGGCGGCGGCTCCATCCGGATCCCGGCAAGCGTGAATGGCCTCATTGGGCTGAAGCCTTCGCGGGCGCGGATGGCCGGCGAGGAGCAGGCAAAGGGAGCAACCGCCCTTTCGGTCAATGGCTGCGTCAGCCGGTCGGTGCGCGACACCGCCGCCTGGCTCGCCGCCATGGAAAGCCACACCGGGCCGCTGAAGCCCGTTGGGCTGGTGACCGGCCCGGTGAAGCGCGCCTTTCGCATCGGCCTCAGGCCAGACAGCACTCCCGGAGCCCCGGATGCCGATGTGCTCGCTGTGTTTCAATCCAGCGCCCGGCAATTGCAGCGCATGGGGCACCGCCTTGTGGATGCACCCATGCCTTTCGATGGTCCCCGTGTAGAGGCCGCATTCGAGCTGATCTGGGGCGCCGGGATGGCACGGCGGCTGGTTGCCCTTGGCAAGCAGTTCGGGCGGGCGCTGGGCCCCGATGATCTGGAGCCATCGACGTTCGGATTTGCCGGGCTGGCCCAAAGCGCCGATCCGGCCACGCTGGAAGCAGCAGTGGCTTCGCTGGAAGCCATGGCGACGGCCAGCAACGGCCAGTTCGATGCGTTTGATATTCTGATGACGCCGGTGCTGGGAACGCCGCCGCCGCCGATTGGCTTTCTGGCACCCACGGTTCCATTCGATACATTGCGCGAAAGGCTGCGCCGCTATGTGGCCTATACGCCGATCGAAAATGCCAGCGGGGCGTGTGCCATCTCGCTGCCGATGGGCATGTCGGCCAGCGGGCTGCCGATCGGCATGCAGTTTGTCGCCCCGCCCGGTGAAGAGCGGCGCCTGCTGGAGCTCGCCTATGCGCTGGAAGCCGCGCGCGACTGGGGGCGGCTGCGGCCAGCGGTCTGGGCGACATGAGTGATGGCACGATGCGGCAGCTGAACACGGCGCTGCTGCTAAGGGCCTATGGTGCCGGGCTGTTTCCAATGGCCGATACGCGCGAGGCCGAAGATGTCTTCTGGGTTGAGCCGCGCCATCGGGGCATCCTGCCGCTGGACACCTTCCACCTGTCGCGTTCGATGCAGAAGGTGCTGCGGCAGGAACGGTTCGTGCACAGTTGCGATCGGGCGTTCGAAGCGGTGATCGCGCATTGTGCCGAAGCGGTGCCGGGGCGACAGCAGACCTGGATCAACCCGATCATATTAGAAGCCTATGTGCGGCTGCACCGGGAAGGGCACGCCCATTCGATCGAAACCTGGACGCCGGACGGCCAACTTGCAGGCGGGCTTTATGGCGTCCGGCTGGGGGGGGCCTTTTTCGGCGAGAGCATGTTCAGCCGGGCAACCGACGCCAGCAAGGCGGCACTGGCGCATCTTGTCGTGCGGCTGCGCGCGGGCGGCTTCCGGCTGCTGGACACCCAGTTCCTCACCACGCATCTGGCGCGTTTCGGTGGCAAGGAGGTTCGTCGCAGCCATTATGTGGCCCTGCTGAACGACGCCGTCGCCGTGTCGGCAGACTGGACGGCGCTCGACCGCTACACGGCCGGAGACGACGGCTCGGCGGACGGCGGCGCTGCAACGGGGCTGGGCGCTGGTGCCGAGGGCGATGCGCGCCGCGATGGCGCCTTGGCCTTTCCGGGCGCAGCCGGCGGCTTAGGGCCATCGGGGAAGCGCATCGTACAGCTTTTAAGCCAGACATCATAGACCGGGTGCTGCATTGGATTGAGCGACGGCGATTCGGCAAACAGCCAGCCGGAAAAAACCTGGCGCGGTTTCGGCTGCTCTCCGCGGGTCAGCGGCCGCGGCGTATCGATGATCTGCACAAAGGCCGCGGATTGCTTGCGTTCGAAGGGCTGGGTTTTCTCGCAGGTCTGCAACACGCCGGTCAATCGGCCGAAGGAAAACCGCTCGCCCGGCTTCAGGGTGAACTCGGCGGTTGTGCCCAACCGCTTGTCCAGCGCGCCGATCACCGCCACCCGCTCATCCTTGGGAGCCTCCGCCTTTGCCGCCGCCGTGACTGCCTTCGGCGCAGCGGCCGGTGCTGCCTTTTCCACCGGCTGGCCCACAGCGGGCGCCGCCAGCAGCAAGGCTGCCAGCGCCGGACGCGCGAATGTCATTCGCCGCTGGGCGCAGCGGCCGGCGCTGCAGGCGACTCGCTGCCGCTGCGGTTGATGAACGAACCGATCAGACCCATCAAATCGGTTGACCCTTGCGTGTCGGTGATCTCGTCGCCCGGTCGCAAGGGTTCGGGGTCGCCACCCGGGATCAGGGCGATGAAACTGCCGCCCAGCAGGCTTTCCGAGGTGATGGCCGCCGATGTGTCGGCCGGCAGTTGCACCTTGCGATCCACTGCCAGCGTCAGCACCGCCTGGAAGCTGGCAGGATCAAGGCTTTGCCCGGTCACGCTGCCGACCTTCATGCCCGACACCCTGACATCGGTGCCAACATTCACGCCGGCGGCATTGGGGAAGCGGGCGGTGAGCGAATAGCGATCGGTGCCGGAGCCGGCGCGGTCCCACGCGAACAGCAGGAACAGCACCGCCACCACAACAACGGCAAGCCCGGCCAGCGCCTCGGCAACATGATCCTTGAAGACGGATGCCATGCGTCAGTCCCCCGGCGACCAGGGCCGATAGTCGGCAGCGGCAGCAGCGCGTTTCCCGCCCGCTGCCAGTGCGCCGCGTGGCAGCTCGGCGGCGGCGGTTCCGGTCGGGTTGGGGCGCCACGGCCGTTCCCAGGCTTTCACCGGCAGCGGCACTTCGCTCGGCGGATCGGCGCGGCTGTGATGCAGCCAAAGATGCCATTCCGGCGGCACGTTGCTGCTGTCGTTGGATCGGGCATAGATCACCCAGCGACGGGTGCCCTTCTTGCCGGCGTAATAGACATTGCCGTCTCCGTCGCGGCCCACTTCGCGACCGTGCAGCACGGTATCAAGCCAGGTGCCCAGCGTGGGGCCTGACCACCAGGTGAAAATCTTGAACGCCATGGCCGTGTCTTTAGCGGCGGAGGGCCGGGTGGCGCAAGCGGGCTACCAGGCCACCTTGTCTCCCGGCTTCAGGCCGATTCGCGCTGCTTCACCGCCGCGCAGTTCCAGCACCGCAATCACCGGCCCGGTAGAGCTCACCAGGCTTTCCGAAAGTGGGGTTGCATTGGCACCGATGGTCTGGACGCGGCGGTCTGTCCCGATGAAGATGATGTCCAGCGGCAGATAGGTGTTGCGCATGTAGAAGCTCGCCGGGCGCGGCGGGTTCATCGGGAAAAGCATGCCGGTGCCCGCCGGCATGGCTTTGCGAAACATCATGCCGGTGGCCTGTTGCTGCTGGGTGGCGGCGATTTCCACCGTGTAGGCGTGGGATTTGCCACCCGCTGTGGTCACGGTCAGCTTGCGAGTCGCCAACCCGGTTTGTGGCGCACCAAGGCCAAAGGCCGAGAAATCGCCCAACGTGCCAGCCGCCGGTTGCCGGGCTTCCAGCGCGCATGGCAACCCGGCAAGCACGAGCGCAAGAACCAGCGCACGCCAAGGCGCGCGGCTATCAGCCATGGAGGTGGCTGGCCGGCTCCACGGCAACGGCCAGCGCACCGCGCGGCCCCTGGGAAACCCGGGCGCAGATCTGCTGCCCCGGTTCCAGGCTATCGAAACCGCCACGGCGGACCGTTTCCATGTGAATGAAGATTTCGGTGACACCATCATCGCCCATCAGGAAGCCATATCCCTTCGAGCGGTTGAACCAGCGCACCTGAACGGGAACATAATCGCTGGCGCTGGCCAGAAAATCTGTCGGGTTGAGCCGGTTGGCCGAGCGTTCCTGGCGCTCCGGCTGCTGCGGGATTGTTGCCATATCGATTGTGACGATAGCGCGCGCCGCACGACCGCGCTGGCCTTCGCACACTTCGGCGGTCACCAGCGCGCCCTCCGGCAAGGTCTTGCGGCCATGCGGCGCCAGCAGGTTATAGTGCAGCAGGATATCGCTGCCGCCATCATCCGGCACCACGAAGCCATAGCCGCGTACCGCATCAAACCACTTTACGCGCCCGGAAATCATCGGGTGTGCGCTAACCTCTGCTGCGCAACCCGACACAGCGACCACCTCATCGAGTGACCCAAACTCTCGTGTTCCAAAATCCTGCATTGCAACCCACCCCGCAACCCGCTCATGGCGGGAGCCATTTCGCATGTGCCTGCTATTCTTGCTCCCAAGCGCACGCTATCACATGGGCCGGCAAGTTCAAGATTGTGAATGCGCCAAGGGCGTCGGCGCTGTGTTTGGTGACGGGTCTGCTGTGGAAGGGTTGCCGGATGGAATTGACGGGGGAAACACGGATCGAAGCCAGCCGCCAGACGGTTTGGGATGCCCTGTGCAATCCGGAGATCCTGGCGCGCTGCATAGACGGTGTGGAATCGCTGCAGGCTTCAGGAGAAAACCGGTTCGACGGCGTGCTGAACGCCAAGGTCGGGCCGGTGAAAGCGAAGTTTTCCGGCAGCGTCGAACTGACCGAGATGGACCCGCCAAACCGCTATGTGCTGGTGGGCGAAGGCAAGGGCGGCGTTGCCGGCTTCGCCAAGGGATCGGCAGAAGTCGTGTTGACCGATGATGCAGGCGGCACCACGCTGCTCAGCTATGTTGCCCGCGCCCAGGTGGGCGGTAAGCTGGCGCAATTGGGCACGCGACTGATCGAGGGCACCGCCAAGGGCTATGCCTCAAGCTTTTTCGAACGGTTCAAGGAAGAGGTGGAGACGCCTTCGGCAACGGCGCCGGCTCCTGTCGTGCCAAGTGCCGATCCGGAACAGGCGGCAGCAACGGCTGTAACGGAGGCCAGCAAGGGCATCGCGCCGATTGTATGGGTGGGCGGGCTGATTGCGCTGGTCGTCATCGTTCTGGTCCTGCTGTATGGCGGCGGCGCTTGAGCGACGAACTGGGATTGTTGATCGATCGCGCCCGGAAATGGCGCGCGGAAGGCCATGCGCTGACGCTGGCGACCGTCGTTCGCACCTGGGGCTCTGCCCCGCGCCGCATCGGCGCGCATCTGCTGGTACGTGATGATGGGCTGTTCGAGGGATCGGTTTCCGGCGGTTGTGTCGAGGGCGCGGTGATTGCCGAGGCGCTGCTGTTGCAGAAGGGCGGCAAGCGGCTGGATTTTGGCGTCGCCGACGCGAAGGCCTGGGAAGTCGGGCTGGCGTGCGGCGGGGAAATTTCCATTTTCCTGCAGGTGATTGATGAAAGCGGATTTCCGTTTGCGCTGTTCGACCGGCTGGCCGATGCGCGC
>JAIMJL010000133.1 GCA_020693225.1 Sandarakinorhabdus sp.
GGGCCGGTTCTGCCTTCGATCCGGAAATCCCCGGTGCGGCCATCATCGACATAGATATCGGTCATTTGCGTGTGTCCCACCAGCGGGCCGCTGTTGCGGAAAAGGCCGCCGCGCGCTCCAGCGCCAGCCCGGCATTCAGCACACCCGCTTCATCCAGCGGGCGACCGATGATCTGCAAGCCGAGGGGCAAGCCGGACGCATCGAGGCCCGCTGGAACCGACATGGCGGGCAGGCCGGCTAGCGAGGCGGGGACGGTGAAAACGTCGTTCAGATACATGGCGATGGGGTCAGCGGATTTGGAGCCCATCTCGAAGGCGCCGGTGGGGGCGGTGGGCGTGAGGATCAGATCAACCCTGGCAAAGGCATGTTCGAAATCGCGGGCGATCAGCGCGCGCACCTTCTGCGCCTTCAGATAATATGCGTCATAATAGCCTGCCGACAGCACATAGGTGCCGATCATAATCCGGCGCTTCACTTCCTGGCCGAAGCCGGCGGCGCGGGTGGCGGCATACATATCCGCCAAAGTGCCGCCATCGGGCACCACCCGCTGGCCATAGCGGACGCCATCATAGCGCGCGAGGTTGGAAGACGCCTCGGCAGGGGCCACGATATAGTAGGTGGGCAGCGCGCTGGCCGTGTTGGGCAGCGAGATGTCGACGATTTCGGCCCCGGCATCGCGCGCCCATGCGATGCCCTTCTGCCACAGCGCCTCGACCGCCGCGTCCATGCCATCCATGCGATATTCCGACGGAATGCCGATCTTCAGGCCTTTGAGTGAACCGGTGAGCAGCGCAGCATAGTCCGGCACCGGCACATCGAGCGAGGTGCTGTCTTTCGGATCATAGCCTGCCATTTCCTTCAGCAGGATGGCGCAATCGCCAACATCGCGCGCCAAGATACCCGCCTGATCGAGCGAAGACGC
>JAIMJL010000001.1:0-8062 GCA_020693225.1 Sandarakinorhabdus sp.
GCTGCACGAATTGACTTTGGACTATGCCCGCCAGCGCAAGCAATTCGGCAAGGCGATCGGCGATTTCCAGGTCATCCAGCACCGGCTGGTCGACATGTTCATGGAAGTTGAGCAGGCGACCTCCATGACGCTGATGGCGACTTTGCGCCTGGATGACCCGCTGCGCGCCAAATGGGTGAGCCAGGCGAAGGCGAAAGTGTCCAGAGGAGCCAGGCTGCTTGGCCAATGGGCAGTGCAGACGCACGGCGGCATCGGCATCACCACCGAACTGCCAGCCGGCCACTATTTCAAGCGACTTTCGATCATCGAAGGCCAGTTCGGTGATGTGGATTACCATCTGAGCCGGGTGGAAGCCGCCATCGATGCGGAGATGCAGAAGGCCGCATAGCCGGTCAGCCCACACCCCATCCGGCAAGCAGCGGCGGCAGCCACATCACTGCCGCCGCCCCGCCAATTCCGATTGCTGTCAACAGGACAAGGCCGCCCCACCCCCAGGCAATACTGCGCTGCCTCGCAGGTGGTCCGGCATCGGTGTGCAGCCAGAGCTGAAGCACCAGCAGCGGCGCCAGATAGCTGCCGAAGCTCCACAGCGCGAAAAAAGCTGCGCCGCTGCTTTCCGGCGCGCCAAGCAAGCCGATGGCCAGCAACCCATAGGCCATCAGGCCGATGCGCAGGAACCACACGCCGCTGACTGCCAGAAACGCGCGCAGCGCCCACCGGCGATGAGCGGTGAAATCACCGCCACGGGCGGCCCTCCAGGCCAACGCCACGAACAGCAGGATCAGCACCGCATTGAGCGAGATGCCCAAGGCGCTTGCCATGCCCAGTCTTGAGCCGCGCACCCACACCAGCCAGAGGCCACCCATGGAAGCGAAGACAGCAGCGATCACGAATAGCCGCCCGTTCCAGCGGTGAGCGGATGGAAAGCGCATCCGCAACGCCGGCCACAGCTGAAGGATGCCGCCCAGCGTCAGGATCGCTGCGAGCACAATATGCAAGCCGAACTGAATGTTACCCAAAGTATCACCGGCAACATAGCCATCGATCACTTGCCGGTGCTGCGACCAGGCTGCAGGCTCGCCACGCATCACCGGTGGCAGGTAAAAGCCCACGATGTAGGTGAGAAAAAGGCCTTGCCCGAACAGGGCGAGCAGCAGCCAGACACGCGACATGCGTTGGAAAAGAAAATGATCGGGAGGGATGGGCGTCATTGCATTTGTTTCCGCTTGGGTCCCTTTCTCTCCGTCTCATCGTTAGGGTCTGCAGAGCCGTTGCGGGATGGCACTTGCGACCAAAGTCTTGACCGCAGGTTTCAGGCGGGTGAGGCAAGGGCGTGATGACAACGACGGTTTCCGCGAGCTATGCCAATGCCCTGCTGGATGTGGCGGCAGCGCGGGGAGCCAATCGCCGCGCCGTACAACTGGCTGCCGGATACTTGCCGGGAGACCATCAGGCGCCCGATGACCGGGTGCCCTTTGCAATCTTCAAGGCGTTGATGCGGGAGTCAGCCAGGCTGTGCCACGATCCAGCCTTCGGGCTGCACTTCGGAGCGGAGTCGGTTTTCCAGGATATCTCCATCGTTGGGCTCATCGCCCACGCATCGGCCACGATGGGCGAGGCCTTTGAGCAGATGAATCGCTTTGCCCGGCTGGCAATCGAGGTGGATGGCCACGATGCCGGAGATCGCTTCCGCCTCGCAGAGCGTGATGGCGCTCTCTGGATCGAGGATTGTCGCCGCGACGCCAACAGCTTTCCGGAATTGACCGAGGCGACCTTTGCCCGCTTCATCACCAATGTTCGACGCTCCATGCCGGACGCGCCATTCGCCCGCTGCGTGCATGTCACGCACGCAAGGCCGGCGCATGCCGATGAATATGACCGGGTGCTGCAGGTGCCCGTTAGCTTTTGCAGCGACCGCAACGCCATCGCCATCCACGCGTCCTGGCTATCGATCCCGCTACCGGGCTCCAGTCGCTATGTTTTCGGCATTTTCAGCGACCGTGCACAGGCGCTCATGGACAAGCTGCTGGAGAGCCGTTCGGTCGCGGCGCAAGTGGAGGCCGCGGTATTGCGCCGGTTGCACACCGGCGAATTCGACATGGCGCGGATAGCGCGCGAACTGGGGCGGAGCCGGTCATCCCTTTATCGCGATTTGCATGCCGAAGGGGTGGTGTTCGAAACCCTCGTCGAGGCACTGCGCCATCGACTGGCGCTGGACTATCTTGCCGGCCGCAAGCTTTCGGTCGCCGAAGTGGCATACCTCGTGGGATTTTCAGACCCCTCATCCTTTTCCCGCGCCTTCAAGCGGTGGGTCGGGGTCAGTCCGGGTGCGGCCCGCGCAGGCCAGTCGTAAATCCGAGCGACGCATGCTCAGCCAGATGCGCAGCAATGCGCTCCCCCAGTGCTGCGGAGTGTTTGAAACCATGGCCGGAACATGCCGAGGCAATCAGAATCCGGTCGGCGGCCGGGTGTCGGCCCACGCGAAAGCTCGCATCGGATGTGCAGCTGTAAAGGCAGACGGCAGACCGCAGCGGAGTCCGCCAGAGGCCACCCAGCCGCCCGTCCAGATGGTCACGATGCAGTGCATTGCCTTCTTCGGGTTGCACCGCCCGATCCAGCGCGTCCGGATCATCCAGCCGGTTGGTGTAATTCTCGTCGGCCACTTTCACGCCCTCTGCTTCCGCGCCCGGCACCAGCGGGAAGCCATAGAAACTGTCTTCAGCACTTGCCCCGTGCGAAAAGATGAACACCGGCATTTGCTCCGCCGAGAACCACTCGGGACGCTTCGGGGCCATCCAGTGCAACACCTGCCGATACAGGGTCACATCGGCAAGCGCGCCCGCGCTCAAGCCCGGAGACCAGGCTCCTACTCCCACAATGGCTTCGGCTGCTTCATACACACCGCTTTCCGTTGTCACGCGCACGGCATTCCCAACCTGCTCAATCGCCACAACCCGCTCGTTCAGACGCAAGTCGGCGCCGCAGTGCTGCGCGGTCCGCAGTTGCGCCGCGATGCAGCGTTCCGGATAGACCATGCCACCGCCGGGTTCGAAATAGACCAGCTCGTCACCAGACAGCGTGAAGGCAGGAAAGCGCTGCATCGCTTCATCCGGTGACAGGATTTCGTGCGGAATATCGAACCGCTCCGCCGCCTTCACGGTTTGTTGCACGAACCCCTCGCAGCCGTGCACCTGCAGGCTGCCGCCGGCCGATCCGATGATCAGCGCACCGCATTGTGCAAACAGCGCTTCATTGCCGTCGGCCTCCAGCTCGCGCCAGATTTCGTGCGACCGCAACACCAGCGGAACATAGGCCTCGCCCTCGCCGATCGCCTGCCGGGTGATGCGCGTCTGCCCGTGGCTCGATCCATAGGCATGCGGCGGCGAAAAGCGATCTATGCCCAACACCTTCACGCCGCGTCTTGCCAATTGCCAAAGCGTGGCGCTGCCCACGGCGCCGAGGCCAACCACGATCACATCCAACTTCACTGGCGCGCCTTTCAAGCTCCGCTGAAGGTCATTCGGCCGAGACCGCTGACCACGGTCGCATACTCCGCCATCATCGCATCCAGAATCTGTGACACCGGCTTGATGGCATCGATCCGCCCGGCCACCTGGCCCGAAAGCGCAATCGAAGCCTCCATGTCACCACCGAAATACAGGTCCAGCGCATGGCCGAATTCGGCCATGATGGCCGGGCCGGGATCGCGCTCCAGCTGCGTGGTCTTTTCAGTTCGCAAGGCGCGCAAAGCCGGGCCGGGGCCATGCCGGTTGAGAAACACCGTGTCGGTTTCCTGCGCATCCAATATGGCCTGCTTCCAGTTCGCATGCACCGGCGATTCCGCCGCACTCACCATGCGCGTGCCAAGCTGCACAGCGTCTGCCCCAAGCGCAAAGGCGGCCGCCATTGTGCGGCCGCACAGCATGCCGCCGGCAGCGACAATCGGCAGATCGGTGATGCTGCGCACCAGCGGCAGCAGCACCATAGAGGCAACATCGCGCCCATTCTTGAAGCCGCCGCCTTCGCCGCCCTCCACCACCAGCCCATCCACGCCGGCCGCGATCGCCTTCTGTGCGCCGGCCAGATTAGGAACCACGTGAAACACGGTGAGCCCGGCCGCTTTCAATTCGCTGCAATAGCGATTCGGATCGCCGGCCGATGTGGTCACGAAGCGCACGCCCTGGTCGATGATGAAGCGAACGATATCCGGGTCCCGCACAAAAGCCTGCGCGATATTCACGCCGAACGGCTTGTCGGTAAGAGTGCGCATTTTCGCGATTTCCTCGCGAATGGCCTCCAGCTCGCCCGACGATGTTTCGATGATGCCCAGCCCACCGGCGTTGCTGACCGCCGATGCCAGCTGTGATCGGGCAATCCAGCCCATCGGTGCCTGCACGATCGGCCGCTCGATCCCGAGCATTTCGCAGAATCTGTTTTTCATGCCAGTCTCCCTCGTCTCCATGCAGCAGGCCTGCGCGCACGCGTCACCCTGCCCTCCTTGGCAGGCTTGGACTTTTTTGCATGTGCGCCTCTTCTGTTGCACTAATGCCACACTATATGAGAGCTTCAACCAAGAGGTTCGCCTGCCATGAACATCGACAAATTCACCGACCGCGCCAAAGGCTTTCTGCAGAACGCGCAAACCCTTGCACTGCGCGAGACACACCAGCGCATCACGCCTTCGCACCTTTTGAAGGTGCTGCTAGACGATGATCAGGGGATGGCGGCGGGGCTGATCCGCGCGGCTGGCGGCGATCCCAAGCGAGCCGCACTGGCCAATGATACAGCGCTAGCCAAGCTTCCGCGTGTAACCGGGGCCGGCCAAACGGGCTGGGATCAGGATTCGGCGCGGCTGCTGGACCAGGCCGAACAGATTGCAACCAAGGCGGGCGACAGCTTCGTGACCGTGGAGCGGCTGCTGCTGGCAATCGCGCTGGCAGCGGAGAGCGATGCCGGCAAGGCACTGAAGGAAGCGGGCGTCACCGCGCAGGGTCTCAACGGAGCAATCGAGGAAATCCGCAAGGGGCGCGCTGCCCATTCAGCCAGCGCCGAGGAAAGCTATGACGCGCTGAAGAAATATGGCCGCGACCTCACCGAGGTGGCGCGTTCCGGCAAGCTTGATCCGGTGATCGGGCGCGACGAGGAAATCCGCCGGACCATCCAGGTGCTCGCGCGGCGCACCAAGAACAACCCGGTACTGATCGGTGAGCCCGGAGTCGGCAAGACGGCCATCGTGGAAGGCCTTGCGCTGCGCATTGCCAACGGCGATGTCCCCGATGGACTGAAAGACAAGACTTTGTTCGCGCTCGATATGGGCGCGTTGATCGCCGGCGCCAAATATCGCGGCGAATTCGAGGAGCGGTTGAAGGCCGTGCTCGACGAAGTGACCGCCGCCGAGGGGCAGATCCTGCTGTTCATCGATGAAATGCACACGCTGGTGGGTGCCGGCAAATCCGAAGGCGCGATGGACGCCTCCAACCTGCTGAAGCCGGCGCTGGCGCGCGGCGAGCTGCACTGCATCGGTGCAACCACGCTGGATGAGTATCGCAAGCATGTGGAGAAGGATCCGGCGCTGGAACGGCGTTTTCAGCCAGTGGTGGTGGGCGAGCCGACCGTTGAGGACACCATTTCGATCCTGCGCGGCCTGAAGGAAAAATATGAGCTGCACCATGGTGTGCGCATCACCGATGGCGCCATCGTTGCAGCGGCGACGCTGTCCAACCGCTATATCGCCGACCGGTTCCTGCCCGACAAGGCAATCGATCTGATGGACGAGGCGGCCTCACGGCTGCGGATGGAAGTGGAATCCAAGCCCGAGGAAATCGAGGCGCTGGACCGCCGCATCGTGCAATTGAAGATCGAGCGGGAAGCATTGAAGCGCGAAACGGATGCGGCCTCGAAAGACCGGTTGGCAACGCTGGAATCCGATCTGGCCGCGCTGGAAACCGAAGCTGCCGATCTGATGGCGCGCTGGTCGGCCGAAAAGGACAAGCTGGCGGGCGCGACACGCATCAAGGAGGCGCTTGAACAGGCGCGCGCCGAAGTGGACCAGGCCCAGCGCCGCGGAGATTTCGGCCGCGCCGGTGAACTGTCTTATGGTGTGATCCCGGACCTCGAAGCCAAGCTGGCTGCTGCCGAGGCAGCCAATGGTGACGCCATGGTGCGCGAAGAGGTAACGGCCGACGATATCGCCGGCGTGGTGTCGCGCTGGACGGGCATTCCAGCGGCGCGGATGCTGGAGGGCGAACGAGCCAAGCTGATGGCGATGGAGCAAACGCTCGGCACGCGGGTGATCGGGCAGCAGGATGCCGTGAAGGCGGTGTCTGCGGCCGTCCGCCGGGCACGCGCCGGGCTGAAGGATCCTGGCCGGCCGCTTGGCAGCTTCCTGTTTCTGGGGCCAACCGGCGTCGGCAAGACCGAGCTGACCAAGGCGCTCGCCGGGTTCCTGTTCGATTCCGACGAAGCCATGGTGCGGATCGACATGAGCGAATTCATGGAGAAGCATTCGGTTGCCCGGCTGATCGGCGCGCCTCCCGGCTATGTCGGCTATGACGAAGGCGGCGTGCTGACCGAGGCGGTGCGGCGGCGGCCCTATCAGGTCGTGCTGTTCGATGAAGTGGAAAAGGCGCATGCGGACGTGTTCAACGTGCTGCTGCAGGTGCTGGACGACGGCCGGCTGACCGATGGGCAGGGCCGCACCGTCGATTTCTCCAACACGCTCATCATCCTGACCTCGAACCTTGGCTCGGCCTATATCGCCGCGCTTCCGGATGGCGCGGACGTGAAGCAGGCCGAGCCACAGGTGATGGAGGCGGTGCGGGCGCATTTCCGGCCCGAATTCCTGAACCGGCTGGACGAGATCATCCTTTTCCACCGGCTGGCGCTCGAGCATATGGGCGCGATCGTCGATATCCAGATCGGCCATGTGCAGAAACTGCTGAAAGACCGCAAGATCACCCTCATCCTGTCAGACGATGCCCGCAACTGGCTGGCCCGCGTTGGCTATGATCCGGTCTATGGGGCGCGGCCACTGAAGCGCGCGGTGCAAAAGCATCTGATCGATCCGATGGCCGACTTGCTGCTGTCGGGCGAAGTGCCGGATGGCAGCACGATCACCGTGGACGATGGTGATGGCAAGCTGCGGCTGATGGTTGCCAGCTAGGAAGGCGATGACGGGACGCAGACAATCAGGCATAGCAGGCCGGTCATGACCATCCGCTTGTTCGATCTGAACCCGGCCATCGATGTGGCGAGCCATGCCGCGCGCTTTGCCCGCGATGGCCGGGTGCAGATCCGTGATATTCTGACGGAGGAGACGGCGCGAACTATCCGCGAAATCCTGCAACGCGGCACACCATGGGGCATTGCCTACCAGGCCTGCCCCGCTGGCTCGCAGAAGCTGCGGCAAGATGCAGTGCGTGCGCTGGACGGGCAAAAGCTACAGGCGCTCGGACTTGCCATTCACCAGGCTGCCGCCCGCGGTGACTATGCCGTGCGCTATGGCCAGTATCCGATCCTCAGCGCCTATCTGGAGCGCTGGGCGCCCGATGGGCCGCATGATCTGCTGATCGAGCATATCAACGACGAACCGCTGATGCAGCTGGTGCGAACCGTGACCGGGATACCCGAACTTGTGAAGGCCGATGCGCAAGCGACGCTCTATGGGCCGGGCGATTTTCTGTCTCAGCATGATGATAGCCATGTCGCGGAAGGCTGGCGGGTAGCCTATGTGCTGAACTTTACCATCGATGACTGGAAGCCGGATTGGGGCGGCTATCTGAATTTCCTGAATGCGGAAGGGGATGTCGTGGAAGGCTGGAGGCCCCGCTTCAATGCGCTCAATCTGCTGCGCGTGCCGCAACGGCACCAGGTGACCTATGTGCCGCCCTTTGCGCCCGTCGGGCGGTTTGCGATCACCGGCTGGTTCCGGGATCGCTGAGGCGGCCAGCATGGTCTACGCTGGGCTTGGGCGCTTGAATTGCAGGCGTGACTGGGCCATCGACAGGCAGTGGATCCTGTCCAGCAGTTGATGGCCGCCCACCAGGCGATGCAGGCTGGCAGA
>JAIMJL010000001.1:8181-41603 GCA_020693225.1 Sandarakinorhabdus sp.
TTGATGGCCGCCCACCAGGCGATGCAGGCTGGCAGACTGGAGGCGGCCAGGGACGGCTTGGTCAAGTTGCTCCAATTGAATCCTGCAATGGGGCAGGCCTGGCACCTTCTGGCACTTGTGGAACGGCGACGCGATGATACGGCCGCTGCTCGATCGGCATTTTCCAGGGCACTGGCATTGCTGCCAAAGGATCCGCAAGTCCATAATAACATGGGAAATTTTCATGACGCGCAAGGGGATGCGCAGTCTGCCCTTGCCAGCTACGCGCGTGCCATTGTCCTAAAGCCTGACTTTTCCGATGCGCATATGAACCAAGGAATTGTGGCCCTTCGCATGGGCAAGGTCCAGCTTGCCATACGGTCGCTGGAGCAAGCCACGGCCAGCAACCCCCGACTGGCAAAAGCGTGGCTGGTCCTTGGCCAGGCCTTCATGGCAGAGGATCGGCTGCGTGAGGCAGCTGCTGCGGTTGACCGGGCACTGGCGATCGACGGATCCTCGGCATCGGCGCTGGCGGCCCGAGCCATTATCGCAGCCGATCGGGGCGAGGCGGACGCCACCGCCCGCTTTCGCCGGGCCCGTGCCGTCAATCCCGATGATCGCGGCCTGCTGCTGCGCACAACAGCCGCGCAGATTGCAGATGGGGACTCATCTGCACTGGATAGCTTGCAGGCTGCAGTGGTTGCGACGCCAGACTGGATCGAAGGTCAGAGGGTGCTGGCGAAGGCTCGCTTTGAGGCAGGCGAAGGTGTGCAGGCGCTTTCGGTGCTGGAAAATGCTATAGCCGCGGAGCCGACGAATGCCGACTTGTGGATGACATTGCTTCATCTGGAAGGTGCAGTGCGTCCGGCGACCGAGATGCTGGACCGCGTCCGGGCAGCGCGGAAATCGCTTGGCGAACGCGTCACTCTTGATGTTGCCGAAGCCGAATTCGCCTTGCGGGCGGGATTGCCCGAACTGGCGACACCGCTGTTGAGCAAGGCGCGAGGCTTTGCGGATATGGAGGCGGCAACGGCACTGGCTCTTGGCAGTGTGGCAGCCCGCGTGGCCATCCGCATGCGGGACCCCGGCCAAGCAGCCAAAATTCTGCTGGCGGTGCGGACCGAGCTCCCCGTTTTGCGCTGGAACATGGGACTTTGGGCACACACGGAGACCGCCTGGCGGATGATGGGCGACAGCCAGCATGGCTGGCTGATCAATCACCCTGGCCTGTGGGCAACGCACGAACTGGCCTTGCCCGATCCGGATCGGCTGGCAGATTGCCTGCGGGGCCTGCACAAGCGCAAGGCACATCCTCTGGATCAATCTTTACGCGGCGGATCACAAACCGAGGGAACATTGTTCTTGCGTGACGATCCGGCCATCGCAGCATTGAAAGCTGCAATCACGCAAGCCGTGGCTGACCACGTTGCTGCCCTTCCAGAACCCATTGAAGGGCATCCGACCCTCGATGCCACACGCCTGAGGGCGCAATGGCGCTTTGCCGGGTCCTGGTCGGTCAGACTGTCCGGGGCCGGCTTTCATGTTGCCCATATGCACCCGGAAGGCTGGCTTTCATCGGCCTTGTATGTAGCGTTGCCGGAGCTGGACGGCGAGGAGGGTTGGCTTGCGCTTGGCGAGCCCCCCGAAGAATTGGCCGCCGGACTTACGCCACTGGCGATGGTCAGGCCAAAGGCCGGGCGGCTGGTGCTTTTTCCATCCTGGCTATGGCATGGAACACGTCCGTTTCCCGCTGGCGAACGGCTGACTGTAGCCTTCGATATCGCGGTAGATCGGGCCAACTGACCTCGGAGTGGCGGCAACACCGGCGGCTAGAGCGAGTCTCGTTCTGATTGCATCAGAACGGCCGCTCTATCTTCTTGTTTTTCCGACTGGGTTTCCAATTTTGGTGATTCCGCCAGATCGGAACATGCTCTGGTCAGCAACAGAAAAGGGGCGGACGCTTGCGCGCCCGCCCCCTCTCAAGTCAGAAATTCGCGGGTTAGAACTTGACGTTCGCCCCAACGAAGAACCGGCGACCGAGGACGTCATAGGTCGTCGGGTAGGTGTTCGCCTGTTCGTTGTTCAGGTCCGACAGCAGCGGCGGGGTACGATCGCCGATGTTGTTGATCCCGAAGGTCGCGCGGAAGTTTTCGTTGATGTCAAAGCCAGCCGACACATCGAAAGTGACATAGGACGGCAGACGATTTTGCCAAACGACGTCGTTGGCAGAACCATCATCATCCGCGCCGCTCAGATAGTTGGCGCGCACCTGCAAGGTGGCAGGACCCGTCAACCAGCTGACCGAGGCATTGCCGCGCCACTTCGAATACGGCGCACCGCAGGTGGCACCGAACTTGCCCTCGCACTCAGTGATGAGGTCGGGGATCGAAGCGATGGCGTTGAAGGTATACTCCAGCAGGTAGGTGCCCGACACGCGGAAGTTCAGCCGCGAATCTTCTGCGCCCATCACACCGAAGCCCAGGGGAACGCCATAGCGGAGCTCGAAGTCAACACCGCGCGTCTTGAAGAAGCCGGCGTTGGCAGCCGTGTTCTGCAGACGATCCACTTCGTAGCTGATCGCGTCGCGCGGGATCAGGCTGCAGAAGCTGCGATCGAAAGGCTGATAGTTGTTTTCAGCCGTCCCGAAGCAGGCGTCGCGGATATTGGTTGCACCGAGCGAAGCCAGGATCGCATTCTCCACCTTGATGTCATAATAATCGACGGTGAGGGACAGACCCGGCGCAAAGCTGGGCTGGATGACCGTGCCGATGGAGAAGGTATCGGACGTTTCGGCTTCGAGTTCCGGGTTACCACCGAAGATCGCGCGGATCTGTGAGTTGCCCGACCCGAACTGGGTACCAACCAGGCTGGCCGGAACGCCATTGTCACGGCAGCTCTGGTTCAGCGTTGCATTGGTCAGGGCAGCAGACGAGCGGCAATAGTCAACGAAGCCCGGGAAGCCTTCCGATTGACCCGCGAACAGATTGTTCACGGTAGGCGCCCGGATGGAACGCTGATAACCGCCGCGGATGGTGATGTCAGGGATCGGCGCCCAGAGAGCGCCGGCCGCCCAGGTGAACACGCCACCGGTGTTGTTGCTGTAGTCAGAGTAGCGGGCAGCGCCATTCACTTCGAGACGATGTGCGAAGGGCGCATCGGCAACGATCGGAACGTTAATTTCGCCGAACACTTCCTTCACATTATAACCACCAGCGGTCGGCTGGCCACCATTGAAGCCGACAACATCGCCCGAAGAGAGGATGAAGTCAGGCTTGAACGCGCCGTAAGACGAACGCCATTCCACCCCGACGGCCAGACCAACCGAGTCGGCACCGAGGCCGAGGTTGAAAAGATTGCCGTTGGTAATCGCGGCGTTGAACACCTGCTCGGTGATTTCCGTGGCGTTCTTGGTGTCAACAGCAACGAACGCAGCAGACGCTGCATCCATGGCACCCGCACCGAAGATGTTGGCCGGAGCGCAACCGGATGCGGAGCCGGTCGGGCAGCCTGCAACAGCCTGGGCAAAGCGGCTGCGCGACACGTTGCCGAATTGCTCTTCCAGCGTGGTGGTGCGAGCGTAGGTGTAATAGGTATCATAGGCCCAATCGCCGCTGATTTCACCGCGTGCACCGATCAGGGTGCGGAACGCCTGGCGTTCGTTGGAGGAAATGCGCGGACCAACTTCTTCCATACGGCGACCGATGCTCAAGGTCACGAAGCCATCATTGGGGGCATCAACATAGGTGTTGCTGGTGAGCGTCTGCACCTGATTGGCGTCGATGGTTGCAAAGGCAGCGCGCGTTGCAGCGCTCAGGAAGGCATTGTTCGCCGAAATGCGGAAGTTTCCGGAAATTGGCGTGGATGCCAGCTGGGTTGGCACGCGATTGTTCACATAAGCCAGCTCGGTGTAGACATCGAGGTGATCATTGACTTCGAAATGCGCGCTGGCACCCAGCAACCAACGCTCTTGCGGCAGCTGCAGATAGTTGTCCGGCGCGTAGTTGAAGGCATCGGTTGCACCAGAGTAAGCGCGCGTGTCTCCACCTACGAGGAACAGGTTGTTGCCGGCACGGACAGGATCCGGATAGGCGCCAGTGAAGAAGGCGCGACCAACCTGATAGCGGGTGCCCGGGACAGACCCGGAACCACCATAGAAAAATCCGCCTTCGAAATCGTCGGAAATTGTCCGGCGAGAGAATTCGCGAGCGCCTTGCAGGATCGCATCCCGCTTGGTGTAGTTGACGTAGACTGTGGCATTGCCGCGACCGTCGGCAAAGTTGCCGCCGATGGCAACGTTGGTGGAGAAGGTGCCACCATCGCCCTTGCCGGTGATCCGGTAGGACGCGTCGGCATCGACGCCTTCGAAATTCTGCTTCAGGGTGAAGTTGACGACGCCGGCGACGGCATCGGAACCGTAAATGGCCGAACGACCGCCCGTGAGGATGTCGACGCGCTCGATCAGGCCGGCCGGGATGGTGTTCAAATCGACGACCTGCGTCACGTCATAGCTGAACCAGCGGCGGCCGTTGACGAGCACGAGGGTGCGGTTCGCACCGAGGCCACGAAGGTCGAGCAGCGCAGCGCCGTCTCCAGGGTTGTTGGACTGGCCGGCGGTTGACGGATAGACTTGCGGCATTTCGTAGAGGATTTCCTCGACGTTGACCGCACCCTTCAGGGCGATTTCCTCGGCGCCAACAATGGCGACCGGCGCATTGCCTTCCAGATCGGGGCGGGCAATCCGCGAGCCGGTCACGATGATGCTTTCGGCTTCCGGCGCAGCGGCCGTCGTCTGGGCCAGCGCTGCTGGGCCGGAAATCATCGCAAGCGACAATGCGAAGGTGGCGGCGGAGCATTGCAGCGCGGCCCGGTTGAATTTGGTCATGAATGTCAGTCCTTCCTTTGAGCGGTCAATATGCATTTCCGAGCGTCTGCCGCCCTTCCCCTGCACACATTGCCCGCCTGGTTTTCAGCTTTGCCCCGCCGAATCGCCCACTGAATGGGCCATTCCCACGCGACCAAACCGTTCCGCCTTGGTGGCTTGCACCCGATATCGCCAAAAAGACACACGACTGTAAAGGAAGCGTTCGCGCCGCACGCGTAGTTGCCGGCGACCTGTTGCAGCGCGGCAACAGTTAGCCAAAGCCGCGAGCGGCCCCCATGGCTGGATAGTAAGCCCGAAGCATTTCCTGCTCGGCATCGCTGAGCCACGGGTTCCACACGTCAAAAATCAGCACCGCCCGCATGCTGTCGCTGTCGTTCCGAGCTTCATGTTCGATACTGTCATCAAAGACAAAGGCCTCGCCCTCCTGCCATTCGCGCGTTTCCGATCCGACATGAAAGCTGCAGCCCTCCGGCACAACCAGCGCGAGGTGGCAAATGGATCGACAATTTGTCACGCCCGTGTGCGGCGGAATATGACTGGCTGGCTTCAGCAGGGAAAAGAATGCCGTTGGCGCCTTTCCGGGGATATCACATAGCGGCAGCGCCTCCAGGATGCGGGCCGTTTCCGGACAGGCCGCGCATGCCGCATCCTGTCGAACACCATCCTTCCAGAGATACCAGGCGCTCCAGCGATCCGAATTGTTCAGTTCAGCCCACTGGTTTTCCGGAACGCCCGGCGCAATCGCCACATAGGGCCGGAAGCCCGCGCCGTCGGCCGCCAGCAACGCTTTCAGCTCCGACCGGATTGTCGGGGCAGCAGCTTCCAGAGTTTCGAGCCAGGCAAAGTGCCTGCGGGCAAAAAACTCGTCTGCCGGCAGCTTTGGGATCAGCAGATCGGTCGGCTCCGGCACATAAATGCGCCGCTTGCCCAGCAATCGGTCGATCCCGTGCTCAACGCGCGCGGTGGCCCCTTCGGGATGGCGCGCGCGAACACCCTCCAGCGCCGGGGCAATGCGATCGGCAATCCGCGCAGCCGATGCCGAAACCATGGCTGTTGCATGGGCCAGAATTGCGGCCAGGGGCGCCGGTCGATCCGGTCCAGGGGGAGTTGTCTTCAACACTGCTTGCCACACCGGCACGGCGTCCATGCCGAGTGTCTCCAGCGCCTGCGCCTTCCTGATCAATGCCGGCACGAGATAGGGATCGCGAACCAGAGCGGCATCCAGAAACCCAAGTTCGCCATTGCGGTCACCCAGCGTGCGCGCTGCATCAGCTTGGTTCAGCCGGATCTGTGCCACTTCGGGCGCTTGGGCCGCCGCCTTCGCCAGAATTTCGGCAGCAGCAACCGGATCGCCGCTGTTGAGCGTAGCCAGCCCAAGCGAATTGAGCGCACGCGCATGGCCCGGATCAAGCGCCACGATCCGCTGCAGTGCCGCCAGAGCCGCGCTACCGTCACCGCGTCCACGCGCTGCGTCGGCTTCGGCGAAAAGGGCTGCTATCGCGGGCGGATCGACAGCTGTCATGGCAGCATCAGCTTGGGATCGAGCCGAACCTCGTCCAGCGCGCCGGCCATTCCTGGCCGCACCAGGCTCATGCCCCAGTGCAGGTGCGGCCCGGTTGATCGACCGGTGGTGCCGATCGCGCCCAGCCGGTCACCGCGCTTCACGACATCTCCCGGCTTCACGGCGATGCTGCTCAGGTGCAGATAGGTGGTCACAAGGCCGGCGCCGTGATCGAGCATCACCACATTGCCCTCAAGCAATAGTGGCCCGGTCGCCACGCGAACAATGCCAGCGGCCGGCGCCACAACGGACGTACCGGTGGGCGCGGCAACGTCCAGCCCGGAATGCGGTGCGCGCGGCAACCCGCCATAAACTCGCTGGGAGCCATAAACACCCGTTTCGCGGCCCATGGCGGGAACCATGAAGGCCTGCTTCCAGCCACTGGCATCCTTCGGACCCGCCGCAGCGGCCCATTTGCCCGCCCGCATGATCGCCACCTCACGCTCGCGGCGCGCCACCCATTCGGGCGAAGGCGTATCGGTTACGCCGAGAGCAGGCAGCCGCTGGATGCGATAGCTGCGCGGCGCGATGGCGATGGACTTTTCCGCGCCACCGAATGTCTTGAGGGTAAGGCTTCCGGTGGCATCGCGCCCGATGCCGACAAGATAGCGCCCCGGCTCTGCCGCCGGGAGTGCCACACCATCGACCTTGAGGCCGCCGTCTCCGGGCGGGACGCTCACCACCAGCAGCCCGCCGGGGATGGCGCGTCCCGACACCTGCAAGCCCGGTGCCGGGGATTGGGGCACCGAAGATTGGGCAATGGCCTGGGTTGCCAGCAAGGCCAGCAACACCGCTGAACGGAGGATCACAACAGACCTTTGGCTTTCATTTCGCCATGCCTCTGCACGGCGGCTTCTGCGCTGGCATAGGCTTCCTGCAACTCATGGCTCCAGTAGCGCAGCGATTGCAGCGGGATGCGGGCGCCGGTTGTGGCGCACACCACATGATCGCCATCTGCCAGCACCTTGAAGCTGCCCGACAGATATTTCAGCCGCGCCTGGCGGCCGCCGGTAAAGTTCAGCATGGGCGTTCTCCGGATTGCACGTGCATCACCTCTTGCATCAGAATAAGCGCCCCTGGGAAGGGGACGGCACGGCCTTGTCAACCTGTGCCGCGATCGTTCCGTCGGCAAAGCGCAGGCGCAGCGACTGGGCCCGGCGCGCCTGATCGGCCGCTGTCAGCAACCCGCCGGTGGCGTCGGTCACGATCGCAAAGCCGCGCTTCAAGGTGGCATCGGGCGACAGGCTGTCTGCCAGCCGGGTCACGGCCTGCAGCGCCTGCCCGCTGGCCTGTATCCGAGCCCGCAGCAGAGCCGGATTGGGCGTGACGCGCGGATTGGCGAGCCTTGCGCGTTCTCGGGCAATGGCCTGCTCCAGCATGCGCACCGACAAACGCGCCGTCACGCGCTCCAGCCGGCCGCGCTGAAGGGCGGCGCTGGCCTTCAGGGCGCGGCCCAGCCGGTCGCCGGCGTCATCCAGACGCTGCCGGGGCAAACCGACAAGGGCAGCGGGGCGCGGCAGCCGCAGACCGCCCAGCCGCTCGCGCGCCTGCAACCGCCCGCGCCGCTCGGCGCGCTGGCTGCGCAAGCCGAAATCGGCAAGGGTTTCCAGCAGCTCCGCGCGCACCGGCACGGCCATTTCGGCGGCCGCCGTGGGCGTTGGTGCCCGCAAGCCGGCGGCAAAATCGATCAGGGTTGTATCGGTTTCATGGCCCACCGCGGAAATCAGCGGGATGGCGCTTGCAGCCGCCGCGCGAACCACATTTTCCGCATTGAAGGCGGCCAGATCCTCGATCGAACCGCCGCCGCGCGCCACGATCAGCAGATCGGGCCGCCGGGCGGGTGGCAGGGCATTGAAACCGGCAATGGCGCGGGCGATGGCATCGGCTGCGGCATCGCCCTGCACGGGAACCGGCCACAGCGTGACGCGGCGAGGGAAACGGTCTGCCAGCCGATGGAGGATATCGCGGATCACGGCCCCGGTTGGCGAGGTGATGATGCCGATGTGGGTTGGCAGATAGGGCCTTTTCGGCTTGCGGTCGGCCGCAAAAAGGCCCTCCGCCTCCAGCCGCGCCTTGCGCTCGGCAATTTGCGCCAGCAAGGCGCCGACGCCGGCAACCTCCAGCCGCTCGACCACCACCTGATATTTCGAGCGGCCGGGAAAAGTGGTCAATTTGCCCAGCGCAATCACTTCCAGCCCATCTTCCGGCCGGAATCGGAGTGCGCCCGCCAATCCTTTCCACATCACCGCATCCATCGCGGCATCGGCATCTTTCAAAGTGAAATAGAGGTGACCGGACGAGTGGCGCTTGAAGCCGGAAATCTCGCCGCGCACCTTTACCAGCCCGAACGCCGCCTCGATACTGCGCTTCAGCGCCTGCGAAAGCTCGGAAACCGAAAGCTCGGGAAGATTGGGTGCGGTTGCCATGGCTTGATCCGGATAGACGCCGCAAGTCGCTGCGCCAAGAGTGCTTTCCCTGACAGGCGGGGCTGACTAAGGACAGACCCCATGGCCAAAGCTCTTTCCATCCTCTTGCTGGGCTCGGGCGGGCGTGAGCACGCGCTTGCCGACAAGCTGGCGCAATCGCCGCGTTGCCGCGCCCTGCACGCGGCGCCGGGCAATCCGGGGATCGGCCGACACGCAACGCTTGCCCCCACCCTTTCCATCACCGACGGCGAGGCTGTGGTGGCCTATGCCCGCGCCCATGCCATCGATCTTGTGGTGATCGGCCCGGAAGCGCCGCTGGTCGCGGGTGTCGCCGACGCCTGCCGGGCCGCCGGCATCCTTGTTTTCGGCCCGTCCGCTGCCGCCGCCCGCCTGGAAGCCAGCAAAGCCTACACCAAACAGATATGTGACGAGGCCGGGGTTCCAACCGCGCAATACCGCAGCTTTTCCGAGCGCAACGCAGCGATTGCCTATTGCGATGCGCACCCGCTGCCGGTGGTGGTGAAGGCAGACGGGCTTGCGGCAGGCAAGGGCGTGACGGTTGCGACAACGCATACCGAAGCACGGGCGGCGCTTGATGAGTTGTTTGCCGTTCCGGGGGCTTGCGTGGTGATCGAAGAGTGCATGGTTGGCGAAGAGGTCAGCATGTTCGTGCTGGCCGATGGCAGCGCGGCCCTGCCCTTGCTGGCTGCCCAGGATCACAAGCGGATCGGCGAAGGCGATACCGGCCCCAACACCGGTGGCATGGGGGCCTATGCGCCTGCCAGCCTGTTCACCGCCACTTTGCAGGCGGATGCCATGGCGCGGATCATCGCGCCGACACTGGAGACCCTCCAGGCCCGCGGCACTCCTTTTCAAGGGGTACTATTTGCCGGGCTGATGCTGACGAGGGATGGGCCGAAGCTGATCGAATATAATGTCCGGTTCGGCGATCCGGAATGCCAAGTGCTGATGGCGCTGCTGGACAGCGACCTGGTGGACCTGCTGGAGGCCTGCGCCTCGGGAACGCTCGGCTCGGCGGTTCTGCGCTGGAAGCCGGGCGCGGCGGTGACCGTGGTGATCGCGGCAGAAGGCTATCCCGGTACGCCGCGCACCGGCGCGCGCATTGCCGGCATACCGGAGGCAGAAGCAGACGGCGCCAAAGTTTTTCAGGCCGGTACCGCCTGTGATGCCGCCGGCCAACTGGTGGCCTCCGGCGGCCGCGTGCTTGCCATCACCGCGACGGGGCCCTGCGTCACGGCGGCGGCGGCTGCGGCCTATGCAGCAATCGAAAAGATCAGCTTTGCCGATGCTATCTTTCGCCGGGATATCGGTCATCATGAAATCGCGCGGGAAGCCGCATCAGGAGACAGGGCATGAGCAGCCGCCAGGAACAATTTTCGGGCACGTCCGAGGTCCGGGAAGCGCATCGTTTCGATACCGGCGCGCTGGAGGCGTGGATGCGGGACAATGTCCGCGATTTCGCCGGGCCGCTCGAAGTGCAGCAGTTCAAGGGCGGGCAATCCAACCCCACTTACAAGCTGATTACACCGAAAAAATCCTATGTGATGCGGCGCAAGCCACCGGGGCAGCTGCTGAAATCGGCGCATGCGGTGGATCGCGAATACAAGGTTATCACGGCGCTGCACGCCGCCGGCTTTCCGGCCGCCGAAACCTTCGGCCTTTGCACCGACGACAGCGTGGTGGGCACCTGGTTCTACATCATGGATTGTGTCGAGGGGCGGGTCATCTGGGACGGCACCTTCCCGGATGTGCCAACAAGCGAGCGCGCGCGCTATTTCGATGCAATGAACGCAACCATCGCGCAGCTGCACAGCTTTGATCCGGCGGGCATCGGGCTGGCCGATTTCGGCAAGCCCGGCAATTATTTCGCCCGGCAGATCGGCCGCTGGTCGCAGCAATATCTGGACGACGAGGCGGCCGGCCGGGTGCCCGCGATGGACGCGCTGGTCGAATGGTTGCCGGCCAACATCCCGCCGGGCGAGGAAGTCGCGGTCGTGCATGGGGACTATCGCTGTGACAACATGATCTTCCACCCCACCGAACCGAAGGTGCTGGCGGTGCTTGATTGGGAACTGAGCACGCTGGGCCATCCACTGGCCGATTTCAGCTACCATCTGATGATGTACCGCATGCCGCCCACCGGCACCGTGGGCCTTGTTGACTGTGATCTGAAGGCAATGAACATCCCGAGTGAAGCCGACTATATCGCAAGCTATTGCCGCCGCACGGCGCGCGATCCGCAAGCGGTTACCGCCAACATGGATTTCTATATCGCCTACAATATGTTCCGCCTCGCCGCGATCGTGCATGGAATCCGTGGCCGGGTGGTGCGGGGAACCGCGGCGTCGGCCCATGCCAAGGCGATGAGCGAAACCGTGGAGCCGCTGGCCAACCTCGCCTGGGAACAGGCGCGCAAGGCAGCGGCCTAGAGCGAGTCTCGTTCTGATTGGATCAGAACGGCCGCTCTATCCTTCTGATTTTCCGCATGGGTTTTCGATGCTCGTGATTCCACGAGATCGAAACATGCTCTAAAAGTCTCGCGACAGGGTTATCGCCGCGCCCGCATCGGCAGGCCGTGCCTGATGGCCCGGGTTGCTACGGTGAAACACGGTGAAGCCCACACCATCCCGGTCATAGGACAGCTCCGCCGCGCGCTCGCGCTGCGCCGGGGCTGCGGGCAGCAGCTTGCCATCGGCGGCGGCAAAACTACCTGCGGTCAAGGCAAGCGGCTGCGCCAGCCGCAGGGTCAGCCGGTCAGTTGTCCGCAGGCCCGGTGCCGACGCTGCCAGCGACCAGCCGATCGACCGCAATGTTTCCCCCGGACGCAACAAACCGGTGTTTGCCAGGCGCGGCTGGTGATATCCCATCGACGCCGCCACGCGCAGGGCGATGTGCGGCACCGGTGTGCTGTCGAGGCTGCCGCCCAACAAAAGCGATTTGCCGCCCATTAGCCCGAGGGCCGGTGACAATCTTGTGCCGAGCAAGCTTCCTTCATCGGCCACATGGGTGGCCCTTGCCCCCAGAAGCAACGGCCCGACCGGCGCAGAGAGGCCGGCACTAACACGGGATTGCCGGGCGCGCCGGGCAAGCCCGGCCACTTCAGTAAGCCGCAGTTCCCCATGGCTGCCCGATAGCGCGATCCGCCCGCCGGCTAGCCGCGTTTCCAGCAGCACCAGCGCGCGGCTGTCACGCGCCGGATCGGAGTCTGCCTCCAGTCCATCCGGCGCCACCAGACCGGAAGGGCCGCTGGCAGGCAGGGCGGCGCTGGCGAAATGCCCGGAAGCCACCTCGACCCGAACGGCACCTGACTGATAGCCGAAGCGGGATTCCCGCAGCGGATTGCGGCTGGCGGCATGGGCATCCAGCCCGCGCTGGGCAAATCCCAGCGGCGCATCTCCCGAATCACCTCTGCGAAAACTGTCGGCATGGTGCGTCTGTTGCGAGACTTTCATGGCCCTCAGTGCCAGCGAAAATCCGCCCCAGCGCGTGTCCGCACGCTCCAGCGATGCGGATCCCAGGGCCGCGCCCAGCCTGGCAGGCCCGGCCGTGCGCAAAGTGGACCCGATTTTAAGGCCATAGGTTCGGCCATAGCCATCGATGATCGGCACCGACCCCAGAGCGGCTCCAAATGATGCCCCATCGCCAAAGGCCGATCCCAGGCTGCCATTGGCCGAAAGCGACACCGGAACAGCACTTCCCGCCAGGCTGGTGCCGCCAGACGGCGCAAAAGCCCGCGCGATATTCAGGATTCCGCGACCGTAAACGGGGTCGGGGCCGGGCGCCCCTGCATCGTCTGCCGAACGCAGCAGCAGATCGACCAGCTGCGCGGAAGTGAGATTGGGGTAGGCTTGCGCCAGCAAGGCGATGGCACCCGAAACCTGCGGCGTCGCGTAAGACGATCCGGAATAGAGAAAGGCCGTTCCGTTCTGGTCGAAGCTGCGCACCCGCACGCCAAGCGCGGTGATGAAATTGTCCTGCGCCGATCCCGCGCGGTTGGAAAAACTGGCGAGCTGGCGATTTTCATCCACTGCGCCGACAATGATGATGGCCGCCTTGTTGCCGGATGCCAGCGCCGACGTTGGCAGGGCATCGATCTGCGCGGCACTGTCGTTGCCGCCGGAAATCACCAGAACGGCGCTGCGCGTGGCATTGGCAAAGGCGCTCCGCAGGGCGGCGTTTCCGGGCGACCCGCCCAGCGAGATGTTGATCACTCTGGCGCCGGTTGCCGCGGCAGCCTCGATGCCGGCTGCCAACGTGCTGTCGGAATAGCGGCAGCCGTCAGCCGTGGCACAGCTTCCGGCCCGATCCGCGCGCATCACGGCAAGTGTCGCCTGCGGCGCAAGCCCCACGATCTGGCCCCCATTGCGGGCCGCGCCCAATACGGCGGCCACCGAAGTGCCGTGCCCACCTTCGTCCTGAATAGACCGCCCGGAGCCGGCAACATCGCGACTGGAGCCGTGAATACGGCCGGCAAACTCGGGACTGTCTGCAGCAATTCCGCTGTCAACCAGACCGACGACAATGGACTGGCCGCTGTAACCTGCGGCCCAGGCTTCGATTGCGCCCGATGTCGTTGCCGAATTGGTTCGGCGATATTCTGCCGTATCCAGCGATGCAATGGGAACAGGCACCGGCTGTGGCTGCGGCGCGGCGGGCGGGATGGTCGCGGAAGCCGACACCGGACCCTGACCGGAACCGCCACCACATGCCGTGAGCGCGACACCTGCCAGCAGCGGCAAAAGCGCCAAAGGCCGGCCCGATCGATGACTGCTTGGCGTCACGCAATTTCCCTGTCTATAGCCGCGCTATGCATCGCCCGATTTCCCGCCTTCTGCACCTTGAGCAGCCTCCGGTTGATCTGTCGATGGTCACAGCCTGGTTGTTCGATATGGACAACACGCTCTATCCTGCCAGCGCCAATCTCTTCGCACAGATTGACCGCAAGATGGAAGCCTATGTCGGGAGCCTGCTGGGACTTTCGCGGGAAGAGGCACGCGGGGTGCAGAAGCGCTATTTTCATGAGCATGGAACGACCCTGCGCGGCCTGATGTTAAGCCACGATGTCGATCCGCGGCACTTTCTGGACTTCGTGCACGATATCGACATGTCGGTTTTGCAGCCAGATCCACGGCTGCGGACGGCGCTGCTGCGGCTGCCGGGACGGCGAATCGTATTCACCAATGGCGATGTGGACTATGCCAGCCGGGTGCTCACCGCACTCCGCATCGATGATTGCTTCGAAGCCGTGCACGATATTCATGCCATGCACTATTTGCCCAAACCGGACGCCCGCGCCTATTCCGGCCTGTGTGAACGGCATGCGATCGATCCGGCGACAGCGCTATTTGCCGATGACATGGCCCACAATCTGGCCCCTGCAAAGGATCTTGGCATGACCACGGTGTGGGTCAACAACGGATCGGAACGCGGTGATCATGCCGCCCGTGCAGACATGATCGATATCGAAATTCACGATGTCGCCGATTGGCTCGCCAATTGGCTGGAGGAGACGGCTTGATGGCCGGGCAAAATGATCTCGCTGCAGCCATCGATGCTGCCTGGGAGGTGCGAGAGACCTTGAACCCCGGCACCGGCGGCGCCGTTGCGGCGGCGGTGGAGGCAGCACTGGCAGGCCTCGATTCCGGCACCTTGCGGGTCGCAGACCGCGGCGACGATGGCCAATGGACTGTCAACCAATGGCTCAAAAAAGCGGTTCTGCTAAGCTTTCGGCTCAGCCCCAACAGCGTGGTTCAAGGCAGCGGAGCGCCGGCGTTTGACAAGGTTCCCCTGAAGACGGGTGACTGGGGCGAAAATCGCTTTGCGCAGGCAGGCTTTCGCATGGTGCCAGGTGCCGTCGTGCGGCGCGGTGCCTATATCGCACCCGGCGCGGTTCTGATGCCAAGTTTTGTCAACATCGGTGCCCATGTGGGCGCCAACAGCATGATCGACACCTGGGCAACCGTCGGCAGTTGCGCGCAGATCGGGGCCAACGTCCACATTTCCGGAGGTGCCGGCATTGGCGGGGTTCTGGAGCCGCTGCAGGCAGGACCGGTGATCATCGAGGATGGCGCCTTCATCGGCGCCCGGTCAGAAGTCGCCGAAGGCGTCGTGGTACGCGAAGGCGCGGTGCTCAGCATGGGCGTGTTTCTGGGGGCCAGCACGAAAATCATCGATCGGGCAACAGGCGAAGTCCTGATGGGCGAAGTGCCGGCCTATGCGGTTGTCGTTCCCGGTGCGATGCCCGGAAAGCCCTTTCCGGACGGCAGTCCGGGGCCGTCGCTTGCCTGTGCCGTGATCGTCAAGCGCGTGGACGCAAAAACACGGGCAAAAACAGGTATCAACGAATTGTTGCGCGATTGAAGCCGGGAAAGGGAGCAGATAGACATGAATTTCTGGATAGTTGGCGCTCTTTTTCTGGCGACCAGTGCGGCGCAGGCGGCGCCGCGCAACGAAGTCGTGAACGGTGTCTGGCAAAACCCCAGCGGCAGCGTGAAAATGCGTATTGCGCCTTGTGGCACGCAAATCTGCGGCAAGGTTGTCTATGCCAATGCGCAAGCAAAGGCCGATGCGGCGCGCGGCGGCAATCCGGACTTTATCGGGGTGAACCTGCTGCGGGATTTCAACCGCACCGGGCCGGCAAGCTGGTCAGGCCAGGTCTTCGTGCCGGATATCAACCGCACCGTTTCCGGCACACTCACAAAGTCCAGCCCGCGCAGCCTGACGGTGCGGGGGTGCGTTGTTGGCCGCGTCGGCTGTCGCGATCAGGTGTGGACCAAGGTTGGCTGACGCCCTTCGCACTTGCGGCATTGGCGCCTTTTTGTTAGCTTACCCATCAGTTCGAATATAAAGGGCTTTATATGCTGCGTCCTGTTTTTGCCATGGCTGTCCTGCTTGCGGCGCTGCCTGCAACCGCCAATGAAAAGCCGGTGAATGACAAGACGGCGAGTGTCCCGGAACGGGATCGGCAAATCTGCAAGAAGATGAACATGACCGGAAGCCGCCTCTCCGTGAAGAGTGCTTGCAAGACGAAGGCCGAATGGGAAGAAGAGGCGCGGACTGGCAAGGATCAGATCCGCCGGATCGATGATCTCAGCGGAACTTCAAGCCCCAGCACCTGATACGTCCGCTCCGGTCCATCGGAGTGGCAGGCTGTTCAGGCAAAGACCTCAGCGAAAAACGCCTGCATCGCCGCCCAGGATCGGTGGTCGGTGCGCTCATGATAGATGATGCCCGGCATAAGCTCGCCCTTTGCCTCGGGATTGGTGAAGCTGTGCATCGCGCCCGTATAGGCGATTGTCTGGCAATCCACCTTCGCGTCCGCCATTTCGGCGAGGAACTCCGCCAGCTTGTCATGGGGAACAAGCGGATCCTCGGCACCGTGACAGGCAAGCACCTTTGCCACGACCTGCCCCGCCTGCGCCTTCATCGGCGTATCCAGCGCGCCGTGAAAGCTCACAACGCCGATCACATCGGGATGCCCCATACGCGCCAGCTCCAGAACTGTTGATCCGCCAAAGCAATAGCCGACTGCTGCTATCCGGCCGCTGCACGCCGGATGCGCCTTCAGTCCGGCAATTGCTGCCGCTGCTCTGGCTCTGAGCCTTGGGCGGTCTGCGAGAAAATCCCCGATAATGGCAAAGGCTTCCGGCGGGTCAGACGGAATGTGGCGGTTGCCGAAGATGTCGGCGGCGAGTGCCACATAGCCCAGATCGGCCAGCATCCGTGCCCGCCGCTGCACCTGCGCACCAAGCCC
Source organism: Sandarakinorhabdus sp. (assembly GCA_020693225.1). GTDB lineage: Bacteria > Pseudomonadota > Alphaproteobacteria > Sphingomonadales > Sphingomonadaceae > Sandaracinobacteroides. Next base: position 24,804 of record JAIMJL010000001.1, read on the forward strand.
CCAGGCTTCGTGCACGGCTACCACGCCCGGATAGGGGCCGGGGCCAAACTTCGCGGCATCCGGCAGCTCCAGCACACCCAAGCAGCGTTCCGGCCCGTCGAAATACTCCAGGTCCATGCGGCCCTCCCTCAAAGCTGCCCAAGCAGATATTCGGCCGACGATACCTTGAACGCGCCCGGCTCTTCAACGTTGAGCGAAGTGACGGTGCCGTCCTTCACCAGCATCGAAAACCGCTGCGCGCGCAAGCCCATGCCGAATTTGCTGCCGTCCATCGTCAGCCCCAGGGCCTTGGCGAAATCGCCATTGCCGTCTGCCAGCATGGTAACCTTGCCTTCGGCACCGGCAGACTTGCCCCAGGCACCCATCACAAAGGCATCGTTGACCGAAAGGCAGACGATTTCATCGACGCCTTTTCCCGCCATTTCGCCGGACTTTTCCAAAAAGCCGGGCAAATGCTTGGCCGAGCAGGTGGGCGTAAACGCACCGGGCACGGCAAACAGCGCCACCGTTCTGCCACCGAACAGATCGTTGGTGTCTACCGGGGCCGGGCCATCCGCGGTCATCTTCGTGAGAACGGCATGCGGAACTGCGTCGCCAACCTTGATCGTCATCTGCTCTCTCCTCTGAACTGTGCGGCATGGGTTACCGGCCATGATGCCGCGCGTCTAGCGCCCCATGATGACAGGCCGTAGATTGATGATATGAATCAGGCTTGCTACCTTTCCGGCCAGTTTCTGCTGGCCATGCCGGGCATTGGCGATCCGCGATTCGATCGGTCGGTGATAGCCATTTGCGCCCATGATCCGGCGGGCGCGTTCGGCTTGTGCCTGCAATCCGAAATCACCGAGCTCACTGTTCCGCAACTGATGCGCCAGCTGGACATTGATCCCGGCGATACGCCGGAAATCGCGGTTCTGGCTGGTGGGCCGGTGGAGCCGCAGCGCGGCTTCGTACTGCATTCATCGGATTGGGGCGGCCAGGATACGCGACATGTGGCGGGTCGTTGGGCATTCACCGGAACGCGCGATGTGCTGGCAGCCATCGCCGAGGGCAAGGGGCCAAAGCATTGGATATCGTGCCTGGGCTATGCCGGCTGGGGCGAAGGGCAGCTTGAGGAAGAGCTGCTGCAAAACGGCTGGTTCACCACGCCGGCGACTACCAGCCTGCTGTGGGATACCCCGGCAGCGGTGCGTTGGAAGGCAGCCTTTGCCGGCTCCGGCATTGATGTGGGCCAGTTGTCGGCCGCAACCGGACGCGCCTGACTTGCCAAAGGTCTGCCCTGTCTGTATGTCCGCGCGCTCCGTTGCGATGGATACAGCAAGGGGTCCGGCCAGTGTGGGCTGCCGTGGCTTCTTCGATATCGCAGCATTCATGGCCAGACAAAGGAGCCGAAAATGCCCAAACTGAAGACCAAGAGCGGGGTCAAGAAGCGTTTCAAGATCACCGCGACCGGCAAGATCAAGCATGGGGTTGCCGGCAAGCGGCACCGGCTGATCAGCCACAACAGCAAATATATCCGCCAGAACCGCGGTACCAGTGTGCTTTCCGAGGCGGATACGCCCCGGGTGAAGCTCTGGGCCCCCTACGGCCTGAACTAGGAGCGCGGACCCATGGCAAGAGTGAAGAGGGGCGTTACGTCCCACGCGCGTCACAAACGCGTGCTCGATCAGGCGAAGGGCTATTACGGCCGTCGCAAGAACACGATTCGCATTGCGCGTCAGGCAGTCGAAAAGGCCGGCCAATACGCCTATCGCGACCGCAAGGTGAAGAAGCGCAGCTTCCGCGCCCTGTGGATCCAGCGAATCAACGCCGGCGTGCGGGAAATGGGCTTTACCTACAGCGTGTTCATGCACGCCTGCACGGAAACCGGCCTGCAGCTTGACCGCAAGGTGTTGGCAGATCTCGCGATGAACGAGCCGGCAAGCTTCAAGGCGATTGTCGAGCAGGTGATGGCTGGCCGCACTGCCAGCGCCTGATTGGCTGGCATCAACACGCCAAGGGGCGCGGAGCCGGAATGCGGCTCCGCGCCCTTTGTTTTTCGGCCGCACACGGTCTAAGTCGCGCCGCAAACTGCACAGGACATTACCATGACAACCGACGCCCTAAGGGCTGACCTGCTTGCTGCAATTGATTCCGCCACGACTCTGGAGGCGTTGGAAGCCTTGCGCGTGACCGCACTCGGAAAAAGTGGCTCAGTCACCCTTTTTATGAAAAGTCTTGGCGGCATGGATGCGGAAGCCCGGCTGCTGATTGCGCCGGTGTTTCAGGCGCTTCGCGAAGCCGTTGCCACTGCAATCGAGGCGAAGAAAACGGCGCTGGAGGCTGCGGCCCTTGCTGCCCGCCTGGCTTCCGAGCAGATCGATCTCAGCCTCCCTGCCGCACAGTCGCCGAGGGGCTCCGTGCACCCCATTTCGCAGGTGATGGATGAACTTTCGGAAATCTTTGCCGATCTTGGCTTTGCGGTCGCCGAAGGGCCGGAAATAGAGGACGACTGGCACAATTTCACCGCGCTCAACATCCCGCCCGAACATCCGGCGCGCGCCATGCACGATACCTTCTATGTCCGCCGCGAGGATGGCGAAGGGGAGCGGATGGTGCTTCGCACCCACACGTCGCCGGTGCAGATCCGCACCATGATGGGGCAAAAGCCGCCGATCCGGATCATCGCGCCGGGCCGCGTCTATCGTTCGGATTCGGATGCCACGCACACGCCGATGTTTCACCAGATCGAAGGCATGGTAATCGATCGCGGCATCCATCTTGGCCATCTGAAATGGACGCTGGAAACCTTCCTGAAGGCCTTTTTCGAGCGCGACGATATCCAGCTGCGACTGCGGCCCTCCTATTTCCCCTTCACCGAGCCGTCGGTTGAAGTGGATGTCGGCTACAGCATCGTCAACGGTTCGCGTGTCATCGGCGGCGCCGATGGCTGGATGGAGGTGCTTGGCTCCGGCATGGTGCATCCGCGCGTGATCGCCAATTGCGGGCTGGACCCGGCCGAGTGGCAGGGCTTCGCCTTCGGCACCGGCGTCGATCGGCTCGCCATGCTGAAATATGGCATGGACGATTTGCGCGCCTTCTTCGATGCGGACTTCCGCTGGCAGCGGCATTATGGCTTTTCGGCGCTCGATGTGCCGACCCTTTCGGGCGGAGTAGGCGCATGAAATTCCCGCTGTCCTGGCTGAAGCGCTATCTCGAAACCGAAGCCGATGCCCCTGCCATCGCAGAGGCACTCACGCGTCTCGGGTTGGAAGTAGAAAGCGTGACCAATGCCGCCGAGGCACTGGCGCCGTTCGTTATCGCACGCGTGCTGACCGCCGCACCGCATCCGCAGGCTGACAAGCTGCAGGTCCTCACGGTGGACCGCGGCGACGGGCAAGCCTTGCAGGTCGTGTGTGGCGCGCCCAACGCCCGTGCCGGCCTTGTCGGCGTGTTCGGTCCGCCGGGCGCGCATGTTCCGGGCCTCGGCGTCACATTGAAGGTGGCCGCCATTCGCGGGGTCGAATCGAATGGCATGATGTGTTCGGCGCGCGAACTGCAACTGGGCGAGGATCATGACGGTATCCTCGATCTGCCAGCCGACGCGCCGGTCGGCGAAATCTATGCGGATTGGGCGGGGCTGAATGATCCCGTGTTCGATGTGGCAATCACGCCGAACCGGCAGGATTGCATGGGCGTTTACGGTATCGCCCGCGATCTCGCCGCGGCCGGCATCGGTACATTGCGGGCGCTCGATATCCCGACCTTCGCAGATGCGGCCCCTTGCCCGGTGGCGATCGCGACCGCCGATCCGGAAGGCTGCCCGGCCTTTCTCGCGCGGCATGTACGCGGCGTGCAGAACGGCCCCTCGCCGGACTGGTTGCAGGCCCTGCTGGTGAAAGCCGGGCTTCGGCCCATTTCGGCGCTGGTGGATATCACCAACTATTTCACCATCGGCCATGGCCGGCCGCTGCATGTGTATGACGTGGCCAAGCTGACCGGCGGGCTGACGGCGCGGCGGGCGGTGGACGGCGAAAGCCTGCTGGCTTTGAACGGCAAGACCTACACGCTGGATCCGTCGATGACGGTGATCGCTGATGATGCCCATGTGCATGACATCGGCGGTATCATGGGCGGCGCGGAAAGCGGCGTGTCGCCTGAAACGACGGATGTGCTGATCGAAGCGGCATATTTTGCAGCCGAGCGCATCGGGGCCACGGGCCGCGCCCTTGGCATCTCTTCCGATGCCCGCGCCCGCTTCGAGCGCGGGGTGGATCCGGCCTTTGTCGCGCCGGGGCTCGATCTGGCGGCAGCGATGATCGTGGCCCTGTGTGGTGGCCAGGTGTCTGCCATGGCGCAGGCGGGCGAGCTTCCGGTTCCGGGCAAGCTTCTGGCGTTCGATCCGCAGCAGACCCGCACGCTTGCAGGCATCGATGTGCCGGTTACCGAGCAGCTGGCGCACCTCGCCCGGCTTGGCTTCGCCGTTTCCGGCGAAGCCAAGCCCTATGCCGTGGCGATCCCGAGCTGGCGCCGGGATGTGGACGGCAGCGCCGATCTGGTCGAGGAAATCGTCCGCCTGCATGGGCTGGACCGGGTGGAATCGGTTGCGCTTCCTCGCCGCGAAGGCGTGGCGCAGGCAACCGCCACGCCGCGCCAGTTGCTGGAGCGGCGGCTGAAGCGCCTGCTCGCAGCGCGTGGACTGGACGAAGCAATCACCTGGAGCTTCATCTCGGAGGCAGAGGCCGCCTGCTTCGGCGGGCATGCATGGCGGCTGGAAAATCCCCTGTCGGCCGAGCTTGCCGTGATGCGGCCCTCGCTGTTGCCAGGCATGCTGGCAGCCACAGCCCGCAACACCGCCCGTGGCGCCGCCTCGGTTCGGCTGTTCCAGGCGGGCCGCCGCTATCTGGCGGAGTCCGAACGCCCGACACTGGCGCTGCTTCTGGCAGGCGAGATGCGGGCACGCGACTGGCAGACAGGCAAGGCGCGCAGTGTCGATGCATTTGATGCCAAGGCAGAAGTGCTTGCGGCCCTCGAAGCCGCCGGCGCACCGGTGGAGCGGTTGCAGACGGTGCAACCCGCGTCGGCGCACTATCATCCCGGTCGTTCGGCAAAGCTTGTGCTGGGCAAGGCCGTGCTGGCGGAATTCGGCGAACTGCATCCAACCGTGTTGCGAACCTTCGATGTCGGCGTGCCTGCTGCTGGTGCAGAAATCTTCCTTGATGCCCTTCCCGAACGGCGTAGCAAGCGGGCACGGGCGGCCTTCGCGCCCTCTGCCCTGCAGCCCGTCTCGCGCGATTTCGCGTTTCTGGTGCCAACATCGGTTGCAGCCGAAGCCCTGCTGCGCGCCGTGAAGGGCGCAGACAAAACACTGGACAAGGCACTGATTGCCGATGCGCGCGTGTTTGATCGTTTCGCAGGCGCGGGTGTGCCGGAGGGACAGGTAAGCCTGGCCATTGCAGTTACCCTGCAGCCCGCCGAGCGGACGCTGACCGACGCGGGTCTGGAGGCTGTGGCCAAAGCGATCGTTGCAGCCGCTGGAAAGCTTGGGGCCACGCTGCGCGGGTAACGCTAGAGCATGTTCCGATCTGGTGGAATCACCAGCATCGGAAACCCATGCGGAAAAACAAAAGTATGGAGCGGCCGTGCTGATGCAATCAGAACGAGACTCGCTCTATGCCGTTCGGCAGTGCACCAGGTTGATGCTGCGGAAGGTGACAATTGCGGCACCGTGCTGGTTCAGCAAGGCATAGCGGGTGATCGCCGTGCCACGCGGCTTGCCGCTGGTGGACGGGATCAGCTCCAGAACCTCTGACTCCGCATGCACGGTGTCGCCGGCCCGCAGCGCGGTCTTTAGGCGCAGCTCGTCAAAGCCGACCCCACAGACGAAATCGATGTCGCCGTTCATCGCATGATCCAGCTGCCGCCAGATCGCCAGCACATGCACGCCGCTCGCCACCAGCTCGCCGAAAACCGAATCCTGTGCCGCGTCCGGATCGGCGTGAAACCATTGCGGATCATAGCGCCGGGCAAATTCGAGCATTTCCGCCTGGGTTATGGTGCGCCCGGCGGACACCCGCGTCTCGCCGATTGCCAGATCCTCGAATGTGCGCGGCGGGCGCATCACCTCAGCCGTGCCGCCAGCGCGTCCGCTTCTGCAAAGGCCCGCTGCATCGCCGCCTCTACCGCTTCAGGGGTTCCATAGGTCGGTTGGATGCGAAGGGTGTGAAGATCGCTCACGCCAATGAAGCGAAGCCAGGATTCGAGCCACGCCGCCTGGAAATCGAGCGCTACCAACGGCCCGTCCGGCCGCGTGTCCATGGCGCCCGCGGCAAAAATAATCGCCGTGCCCTTTGCCTTTCCCTGCACCTGCCCATCGGCCGTAACAGCGAAGGCGAGGCCGGGTTGCGTCAGGAGATCGACATAGTGCTTCAGCCGATAGGGAACCCCGAAGTTCCACATCGGCGTGCTGATCAGCCAGAGGTCGAAGGTCAGGAAATGCGCAATGTAGCGCTCCACCGCCCGCCAATCTGCCATCGCGGACGCGGGCACGCCCTCGCCATTGATCAGCGCATAGCGGGCATCGATAACCGCACCGTCAAAGGGCGGAAGATCAGCGGCGAACAGATCGAGAGTCTCGACCTCACTGTCCGGCAAGCCGGCAAGCAACCGGCCAGCGACCGCGCCAGACCGGGATCGATCCCCGCGCGGGCTGGCAACGATGTGCAGAAGCCGCTTCAAACGGACACGTCCACCAGCACAGCTTCGCCGTCGATCCGCACCGGGTAGACCGCAATCGGCTTCCTTGTCAGCGTTCCGTTCGGTTCGCCGGTGCGCAGATCAAAGCGGATGCCGTGCAGCGGGCAGAAGATATGCGGCCCCTTCACCTTGCCGCCTTCCAGAAGCGAAAATGCATGGCTGCACATATTCTCAACCGCAAACACGCCCGCTGACGAGCGGCAGAGCAGCACGGATTTGCCCAATACATCAAACGCCCGGCTGCCGGTTTCCGGTAAATCGCCCAGCGTCGCCACCTGCAGGAATCCCATGGCCTAGCGCCGCTGATCGAAACGGCGGCCCATCATGGCGCCGGCAATATTGACCTTCTGGATGTCGATCGCGCCGCCGGCGATCCCCCAGCCCCAGCTGTCGCGCAGCCGACGCTCCATCGGGAACTGCTTGGAATAGCCATAGGCTCCCATCAGCTGCATCGCCTCCCCCGTCACTTCCCGGGCAATGGTGTTGGCAAAGCATTTGCCGACCGAACTGTCGAGCACCGACGGCAGGCCATCTTCGGCATTCGCCGCCGCGCGCCAGATCAGCAGCCGTGCCGCGTCGCACTTCATGTGCATCTCGGCCAGCTTCAGCTGCACCGCTTGAAACTCGGCAATCGCCTTGCCGAACTGCCGCCTCTCCTGAACATAGGCCAACACATCTTCAAGCGCACCCGAAGCCTGCCCCAATGCCATCGTCGCATTGCCGCAGCGCTCCAAATCGAACGCCTCCATCAACTGCTTGAACCCGCCGGCCGGCACCACGATGTTGCCCGCCGGCACCTCGGCATTGTCGAAAAATATGTCAGATGATGGCACGCCCCGGAAGCCCATCAATTCCTCGTTCGGCCCGAAGGAAAGCCCCGGCGTTCCCTTTTCCACCAGCACGGCACCGATGCCCTTGGCGCCCGGCGCGTCCGAGAGGCGGCAATAGACCAGATAGGCATCCGAGTGCCCGCCTCCCGAACACCAGCGCTTGGTGCCGTTCAAGACCACCGTATCGCCGCGCACCACGCCCTGGGTCTTCAGATCCGTCAGCGCGCTTCCGGCATCCGGCTCCGACATCGAAACAGCGACGATCATCTCGCCCCTGCACACTGCCGGCACCACCCGTTCGGCAAGCGCGCGCGGCGCAAAATGCTCGATGGCGCGCACCGGACCAACCGAGGATTCAAACACCGGAAACGCCACGGCCGAGGAGACCTTGGCAAATTCCTCCAGCACCACCAGCGCTTCGACATTGCCAAGCCCCAGTCCACCCAGCTCCGCCGGCACATTGATGCCGAGGAAGCCGAGCTCCGCATATCGCTTCACAAGAGCATGGCTCGGCGGCTTGTTGTCCCGCTCCAGCTCCGCGGCAATGCCCTTCAATTCGCCCTGGGCAAATGCGCGTGCGGCCTCCTTGAGGGCGAGCTGATCGGGGGATAGTCTCAGGTCCATAAGATGCTCCTGTTGAAGGCGGATTTTTGCCTACGGCTGGAAGGGGTGTGACACCCCTTCACCACCCAAAGCTGACAACCGCTACCGCTCCACCCAGGCATCCAGCACCTGATCCACGCGCGCTTCAGGTGGCACCAAGTTCAGCCCGATACGGCGGTCGAGCTCCTCGTGCCAGTGGTAGATACGGCGTTCCTGGTAGTTCAGCGGCATGCCGACGAAGCCCTTGGATTGCAGCGATTCCTGGATTTGCGGGGCAAATTGCAGGTCTTCGTAGAGGATGCGCTCCCAGTTTTCGGTGCGGGCGGCCCAAAGGGGGTGCGGGTTTTCGGGATCATAGTCCGGAGCGATCCAGGTGGAGACCACGCGGCAGGTGGTGGGAGATGTGGGCCAGAATTGCAGCAGGGGGATGCCGCTGTCGGAGGGCGGCATCACGAAATTGGGATAGATGTGGTAACTCACATTGTTGCGGGCCGGGATTTCGGTGACGCCGGGGATCTTCGGCATGCCGCGCGTTCCGGGATCGGTCCAGTCCGGCCGTCGATTGGGGGTGATCATCCGGCTGTGGCCATTTTTCCACAGCGTGATGGTCATGCCGCGATGGTCGAGGAAGCGGTCCACCGTAGACTGGTGGATCGATTTGAGGTGATAGACTTCGAGGAAGGCGTCCAGCAGCACCTTCACATTGCAGGCAACATCATAGCTGCGGGACTCAACGAGCCTTTGGTCCGCCAGTGCGAACTGTTCCAGTTCCGCGGCCATGGGGCCGATATGGTCGGCAAGTGGCTCGGCTTCCGGGTCTTCGTTCAGGAAGATGAGGCTGCCAAGCGTTTCGCACTTCACGCCGATCAGGGAATGGCAGGAGAAATCGAAATCGGTGAAGTCGCGCCGATCGCGGATGGCGGTGAGCTTGCCGTCCAGCGTGTAGCTCCAGCCATGGTAGCCGCAGATGAAGCCGCGTGCCTCGCCGGAGTCTTCTTTCACCAATGGCCCGCCGCGATGCTGGCAGGTGTTGTAGAAAGCGCGGATGTCGCCCGAAAGAGTGCGAACGACGAGAATGGGCGCTCCACTGTTGCGGGTGAGGAACCAGCTTCCTGCGTTCGGCAGTTGATCGGTGTGGCCTGCATATAGCCAGGCACGCTGCCACATCCGCTCGCGCTCCAGCGCCAGAAAGTCGGCATCGACATAGCGCACACCCGGAATCGGCGGCAGCTTCGGAAATCCCTCGCGAGGGCCCGTGCGGGTGCGCTCATAGTCCATTGCGGCATGCGCGCGGGCAGTGGCTTCGGCATCCATGCGCTGCTCCTCTCTTTGGTTGACATGCGGACTAGCACAGCCGAAAATAAAAACAATCATGAATGCTTTTTTATGGAGTGCACGGAGCCATGCTCGATCTCTCGCTGCACCATCTGACCGCGCTCGATGCGTCGCCCGAGGCGCTGATCGCCATTGCCGGCAGCCTCGGCTGCAGCCATGTCTGCCTGTTCGCCTTTGTCCCCGAACAGGCGGCGCACCGCTTTCCTGTGATGGCGCAAGCCGACGAGTCTCGTTTGCGAGACGCCCTTGCGGCGGCCGAGGTCGCGCTCGGCAATGTCGAAGTGTTTCCGCTTGATTCGGACGCTTCGCCCGCCCGCTATCGCCGCGCGCTGGCCCTTGCCGCAGCATTGGGCGCCTCGCGCGCAACCGCGCACATCCATGCCGCCGACTTGCAGACTGCAATTGTCCGTTTTGCGGACTTTTGCGATGTTGCGGCAGACTTCGGATTGACCGCGGGGCTGGAGTTCAACGCCTTTTCCGCCATCCGCGATCCGGCAACCGCCGCTGCCATCGTCCGCAGTACCGGGCGACCGAATGGCGATATCGCACTGGACCTGCTGCACCTTGTCCGCAGCGGCAGCAATGTGGCGGATGTGGCGGCGATTGCCGACATCACCGGCTATGTCCAGCTTTGCGACGGCCCGCTCAACACCCGCGAAAGTGCCAGATGGCACGAGGCGATCGAGGAGCGCATGCTGCCGGGCGAAGGAGAATTTCCCTTGGCCCAGCTGATTGCGCCGCTTCGCGCGGGAACATTGTTCGCGGTGGAAGTGCCGCAAGCCGCTGCCCGCAAGGCCGGCGCCACCGCCCATGAACGCGCGCGCCGCGCTGTTGCCGCCGCACGAAATGTGCTGGGAGGCTGCGCATGACCCCGCTGATCAACCGCCCCGACATTGTGCAGCTGGCCTGGGTTGTGCCCGATCTGGAAGCGGCCATGCGGCACTGGCACACGGTGCTTGCCGTGGGGCCGTTTCTGGTCAACCGCCGCATTCCGCTGGGCGAACCGCGCTACCGTGGGCAACCCATGCGAACGGCCTTTTCCACCGCGCTGGCACAATCCGGCGATGTGCAGATCGAGCTGGTGGAGCAGCATGACGATACGCCGTCAGCCTATCGCGATACCGTGCCCGCCGGTGCCACTGCCTTTCACCATGTCGCCATCATCGTGGCAGACTATCACGCCGAAATGGCGCGCTTGGCAGAGCAAGGCTTCGCCACAGCAGCCGACGGACTCTTCGGCGATATGCATTTCGCCTATGTCGACACGTCCGCCACGCTCGGCCACATGATCGAAGTGATTGAAGATACGCCCGCCATCCGCGCCTTCTTTGCGGCTGTGAGGGACGCGGGCGAAAGCTGGGATGGCAATCCCGACACACTGGTCCGCGAGATGGTGCGCTAGAGCGAGTCTCGTTCTGATTGCATCAGAACGATCGCTCTATCATCTTGTTTTTCCGCATGGGTTTTCGATGCTGGTGATTCCACCAGATCGAAACATGCTCTAGTAGCTCAACTGCCCGGCACCATGGCCAGAACTTCGGGCACGCTCGGTCGCTTGCGATAGTCTGCGCTGATCTCCAGCGCCTGCACCCGCCCGGACTTGTCCAGCACAAGAACGGTCGGCAGGGGAACACCCGCCGCCATATGCCCGGCGGGATAGCGCGGGTCGAGCAGGCCAAGAGCTGTGATCACCTTCGATCCGGTGTCGGACAACAGCGGGTAGGAAATGCCCTGCTTTGCGGCGAATTTTCCCAGCACGTTCGGGCTGTCATACGTCATGACGGCAAGCGCATAGCCCTTTGCGGCGAGCGGCTCCTTGGCAGCAACCAGATCCTTCATCTGCGCCTGACAATAAGGGCACCAGGCAGCCGAGCGAGAGAGCACCAGCACCAGCCCGGTGCGGCCCGATAGACTGGCCAGCGATTGCGCCTTGCCGTTGGCAGCAACGGGCGCAAATGCCGCCGGCAGGCTGTCACCCACCTTGGGCGCGGCCAAAGCCGCCGATCCAGCAGCAGCGGCCGCCACGATAGCAATTGTAGTGAAAAAGGGCGGGGTCATGATATCGGTGCTCCAAGGCAAGCGAGAGTAGGCGCTGCTTGTTTGGCAGTTCGCAATTGGCTTATGCCTGGTTACAGACTGGCTATCCCACCATCCGCTCGCCTTGCGGCCAATAGGCCTTGCGCAGCTCCTTCTTCAGCACCTTGCCGGAAGGATTGCGCGGCAGCTCATCCACGAAATCGACCGATTTCGGGCATTTGAAACCGGCAATCCGCTCGCGGCAAAAGGCAATCAGTGCATCAGCTTCCACCGGTGCCTTGCGCACCACAACGGCCTTCACCGCTTCGCCCCACCTGGCATCCGGCACGCCAATCACCGCTGCATCGCGCACCGCCGGATGCGCGAAAAGCGCATTCTCCACTTCCGCCGGATAGATATTCTCCGCCCCCGATACGATCATGTCCTTCACGCGATCATGGATATACAGATAGCCATCCTCGTCCATCCAGCCGGCGTCGCCGGTGAGATACCAGCCATCGCGGATGGCCTTGGCGCTGGCCTCGGGATTGCCATGATAGCCCTGCATCACGCTGACCGACCGAACCGCAATCTCACCCACTTCGCGTGGTGGCAGCGGATTCAGCTTGGCATCCACGATGCGCAAATCATTGCCCGGAAATGGCTTGCCGCAGCCGCGCATGCGCTCATTGCCGGCAACGTCATGGTCAGACGGCGGCAGATACACCACGGTTCCGCTCGTCTCGGTTGCGCCATAGCACTGGATGAAACTGGCGTTGGGAAACGCCCGCATCGCGCCTTTCAGCACATCGAGCGGGATAGGCGATGCGCCATACAGCATCTCGGTCACGCTGGACAAATCCGCACCGGCAAGCGTCTTGGGATGCTGCACGATCATGTTGAGCACCGCAGGCACCGCGAACATCTTGGTCACCCGGAACCGCCCGATCGCGTCAATCATCAATGCGATATCCGGTCGCGCGAGCACCACCCCCGAAGCCCCCGCTGCCAGCGCATGCAAGGCCCAGCCCGTGCCGCCGATGTGAAACAGCGGCATGGCGATCAAGCAAACATCGCTGTCGTCCCACCCGCTCCAGCTCTCGCCGGTCAAACTGCCCTTTTCCACCGTTCCCAGCAGGCTGCGATGCGTGAGCAGCGCCCCCTTCGGAAAGCCGGTCGTGCCAGACGTATACAGCTGCAGAACCACATCGTCCGGCGCCGCCTCCGCCAGCCGCTCATCCGCTGCGGCCGCTTCCAGCCAGCCGGCAAAATCTTCGCTCCAGACAAGCTGTTTCACCCCAGCCTCAGCCCGCGCCGGCTGCACGACCTCCGCAAATGCCCGATCGGCCACCAGCAGGCTTATTCCCGCATCGCGCAGGATCCAGCCCACTTCCGCTGCCACCAACCGCCAATTGATCGGCGCCAGCACCGCGCCCACCCGAACGCAGGCCTGCATCAGCACGATATAGTCCACCGAATTGAGACCAAGATAGCCAATCCGATCCCCCGGGCCAACGCCCTCCCCGCGCAACGCACCCACACAGCGCAGCACCCGGGCATGAAATTCCGCCCAGGTTTCTCCCGCATCCTCCGTTGAAAACGCCAATCGTTCTGGCGTCGCAGCAGCCCAGTACGCGCTCATTTCCCGCATCGTTTCAAACAGCATCCCGATCTCCTCCCGCTGGTCTCCTAGGGCCACGAGGGTTTTGGGGGAACGCTTGATTCGAGCAGCATAGGCGGCTGGCGTCGCATCACGGCTCAATCCAGCGCCGCAAGATAGCGCGCCGCGTCTGCCCGTATCTCCGCCTGCCGTTCCGGCGTGAATCGTCGCCAGCCATCGTAAGCGCGCCATAGGCGCTGGTTTTTGGCCAGCGGGCCTTCGTTGCGGGCAAGAAAATCCCAGTAAAGATAGCCGAAGGGGCAGGCGTCGGGGCCGGCCTTCTGCTTGATGTCGTAGCGGCACTGTTTGCAGTGGTTGCTCATGCGATTGATGTAGGCGCCGCCGGCGGCATAGGGCTTGGACGACAAGCGCCCGCCGTCGGCAAACTGGCTCATGCCGATGACGTTGGGCGCCTCAACCCATTCATAGGCATCGGCATAAACCAGCAGGAACCATTCGTGCACCTGGAACGGGTCGATGCCGGCCAGCAGCGCAAAATTGCCCAGCACCATCAGCCGCTGGATATGGTGGGCATAGGCAAGGTCGCGCGTTTGCTCGAATGCGGCGTCGAAGCAGCGCATGCCGGAATCGCCGCGCCAGTAGAAGGCCGGCAGCGCCCGGGTGGCAGCGAGCGCGTTGCGCCGCACATAGTCCGATCCCTCCAGGAAATAGACCCCGCGGACATATTCACGCCAGCCCAGGATCTGCCGCACAAAGCCCTCGACGGCGTTCAAGGGGGCGCCCGCATCGAGCGCCGCAACGGCTGCGGCGATGCATTCGCGCGCATTCAGCAGACCGAGGTTGATCGAGGTGGAGAGCAGCGAATGAAACAGCGTCGCCTCGCCTTCCGCCATGGCATCCTGATAGTCGCCGAACTGCTTGAGCCGCGTGCCGACAAACGTATCCAGCGTCGCAAGCGCATCCGCCCGCGTCACTGGCCAGCCAAACCTGTCCAGCGTCCCGAAGTTGTTGGGAAAGCGTGCCTCCACCATCGCCATCACCTCGCGGGTGATCTCGTCCGGCGCAAAGTGCGGAGCGGGCGGAGTCGGCCTGCCCTTCGGCAACGGCTTGCGGTTGTCCTGATCGAAGTTCCAGGCCCCGCCCAGCGGCTTGCCACCGGCCATCAGGATGCCCGTTTCCTGCCGCTGCCAGCGGTAGAAATCCTCCATCCTGAGCCGGCCGCGTGATCCGGCCCATTGTGCAAAGGCCGCGCGCGACACCAGGAAGCGATCATCTTCCAGCAGCGCAACCGGCACCCCGCAGGTCGCCTGCCACTCCGCTTGCAAAGCGCAAACGCGATGCTCCCCGGCTTGCACCGCAACAACCTGTCCGGCCTTATGCCGGAGGACTGCGGCCTGCACCTCGGCGCCGAGCCCGATCCCGCCTTGTTCCAGTTTGCGATAGTCCACCGTCCAGCCGGTGCTGCGCAACTGCTCGGCGAAGTGCCGCATCGCTGAAAACACCAGCACCAGCTTCTGCTTGTGGTGCGGCACATAGCCTGCCTCTTCGGCAACTTCGGCCATCAGAACAACGGATGTTGCCCTGTCGCACTGTCGCAAGACAGCCAGGTCAAGGCTTAGCTGGTCGCCCAAAATGGGAATGATTGATATCATTGCTCCGCCTCTCACCGCTGTTGCTGCGCGGCAAGCGTGCAAGGCGTCGCGGGGGATTGCTGCCAGGCCATGCGTAAAGCCGGTATCAACCCCGCAAGGATACAGATATCATGAAAATTGTTTTCGCCGCCGCCCTAGCAGTTCTTGCTGCAACCCCGTTGATGGCCCAGACGCCCGCCTCTGTCACTCCCGAAGATCGTGCGGCCCGGCAAGCCGAGCGGTTCAAGGCAGCCGACACGAACCGTGACGGTGCAATCAGCCGCGCGGAATGGGATGCCTACCGCCGCGCCAACGATGCCTTCTCCCGCGCCGATGCCAACAAGGACGGCAAGCTGAGCCAGGCTGAGATGCAGGCGATGCACGCCGAGCGGCGCGGCATGCACGGCAACGGCCAGGGCAAGGGGCGCCACGGCGGCAATGCTGCCGCCATGTTCGAAAAGGCCGATACCAACAAGGACGGCGCGATCAGTGCCGCCGAATGGCAAGCCGCCGGTCGTAAGCCCGAAGGCTTCGCCCGCATCGACGCCGACAAGAATGGCCAGGTCACCAAGGCAGAGCTGGAAAGCGCGATGGCAGCAATGAAGGCGCGCCGGGCGGAAAAGCAGGGAAGCTGAGACCGGGATGCATGCGCGCGGGCCCGTTCAGGCCCGCGCGCATCACCGCGCTGCCTCCAGCCGCAATGCCTTGAACAGCATGGCGATAAAGGTAACCCAATAAACCGAGATTGCCGCAGAGACCGCGGCGCTCAACAGCTCGAACGCCCAGCGCCCGATGCCCCAGCCATCCGCTGCCTCGCCGCTGGCAACCGCGCCGATCACGCCGACCGCCGCGCCAAGGCCGGAAATGGCGATCGAAATCAGCAAAAACCCCAGGATCAGCACCAGCAACATGCCCAGGATGCGAAAGCCATTGTCCGCGGTCATGCTCCAGCTCTGCTTCAAGGCCTCGACCGGATCACGCGTGCCGCTCACGATGATCGGCACCACAAGCAGGAAGCGCGCCAGCAGCCACAGCCCCGGCAGGATCAGCAGCAGCATCCCGAACGCCACCATGATGCCCTGGATCAGGTTGGCCGCCAGCGACGGCAGGGCCAATCCCCCGCTTTGGGCTATAACCCCTCCCAGCGTGTGTTCCGCACCCGTGCCACCGCGCAGGGCAATGTGGGTCAAAACCAGCTGCCCCACCAAAGACACGCCAACAACGATGAGCAAGGCCGCAATGATGACCGCCGAGCGATCACCGGAAAACCACTGATCCGGCGGCGTATCGCCCGTTGCCAGCTGCAACATGAGTTGCGGCAGAAACAGGAACGCCGCCGCCACCGGAACCAGCAGCTCCGACGTGCGGCGCACGGACTCCTGGGTCGCCGTCCAGACGGCGCCGAAGCTGCTTTCGATCACCGGCAAAGGGGCGAAACGGCGAAAATGATCAGCGGCCGACGCCGGCGTCGGCCATCAGCGCCTGCAGTTCGCCCGCTTCGAACATCTCCATCATGATGTCCGACCCGCCGACAAATTCGCCCTTCACATAAAGCTGCGGCACGGTCGGCCAGTCACTGAAATCCTTGATGCCCTGGCGCACGTCCTGATCCTGCAACACGTCCACCGAGTGGAACGGCACATCCAGATGCTCAAGGATGGCAATCGCCCGGCTGGAAAAGCCGCACTGCGGAAACAGCGGCGTACCTTTCATGAACAAGACAACATCATGCTCTTTGACAAGGGCGCCTATGCGTTCGGCTATGGCAGTCATCGGTTACTCCTCAAGCGGGTGTGGCGGTGGTCAGTTGCAGCGCATGCAGCGCGCCGCCCATGCGGCCACCAAGGGCTGCATAGACCATCTGGTGCTGCTTGACCCGCGACTGCCCGGCAAACGCTGCCGATATCACATGCGCCGCCCAATGGTCATCGTCGCCAGCCAGATCGGTGAGCCGCACCTCCGCATCGGGCAGTGCTGCCTTGATCATCGCCTCGATATCGGAACCGGCCATCGGCATCGGATCAGCCCG
>JAIMJL010000001.1:41623-69056 GCA_020693225.1 Sandarakinorhabdus sp.
TCTGCCATGCACGCCACCAGGGCTTCGCGCACATCGGCTTCGGTCAAACCGTGGCCCGCCAAATCGGCGACCAGCTTGCGGATCACATCTTCGTCGCCTGCCTCTTCGAAATCCGCCTGCACCACGGACTTTGCGTAGGCTTCGGCGGCGTCGCCTACCAGTCCCTGCCGAGCCGCAGCCCACAGGCCAACCAGCTTGTTGCGCCGTGCCGCGACCCGAAATTCGACGTCCGCATCATGCGCGAATTTTGCCTCATAGCCCTTCTCGCGGTCTTCAAAACTGTTCATCGGTGCATGATCCTTGGCAATGCGGCAGACGTGTCGTTGGCGAGATAGGCTGCGAGCGCCCATTGTTCAACCGCAGAGACGGCGTGACCACTGGCCGGAACTGACTTGCGATGCCGTCCGATTTTCGGCACATCTACGCAATCGGCGGAACGGCGCCAGATGCAAAGGGGAGAAGACGGGCATGGCAATGCATTTCGAGCTCTACAAGGACAAGGCAGGCGAACATCGCTGGCGCCTGAAACACAGCAACGGCAACATTCTTGCCACCGCATCGGAAGGCTATTCTTCAAAGGCCGCCGCGCTCAAATGCATCGAGAATGTGAAAGCCAGCGGAGACAGCCCGGTCACCGAAGTCTGAACGCTATTTGATCTTCGGCGGGCCCTGGGTGCTCGCCATCTGCCGCGCCAGTGCCTCCAGCGAAGCGCGCAGCCCATCGTCCTGTACGCCAGACAGGTTTGGCCCCGGCGTTGCGCTTGCCGCGGGTGCGGCGGCTCGCGGTCGATCGGCCGGGCGCGGCACCTCGCCTTGCACCAGCCGAACCCGCTCCACCGCCGCATAGCCGAAAATGCGGTTCACCCGCTCCACGATTTGCGGGGTCACATGCTGGAGCTGGGTGGCGAACGGCCCTTCCACCCGGATGGTGAGCGTACCTCCGGTTTTTGCGCCTTTTGCAAAACGCAGCGAATCGGGAACCGACCAGCGCGCGTAAACCGGCCCCACAACCTCGCGCCAACGCCCGATCAAGTGGGACTGGGCAAAGCCGAACTTGCGAAAGGCCATCCCGCCAACGCTGGGCAGCAACGAGCCGACATCCTGCGCCTTGCCCCTGCGCTCACCCGTGTCGGTTCTGTCTTTCGGGGGCTTCGCCATCGCAATCTGCTGTGCCAGAGACAGGCCATGCCCGTCGACCCCACTGCCGATCTGCTGCGCTGGTATGATGCGCACGCGCGCACATTGCCCTGGCGCTTGCCGCCCAATGGCCAGATGACGCCGGATCCATATCGGGTCTGGCTCGCAGAAATCATGCTGCAGCAAACAACGGTGGCCGCGGCTGGACCCTATTTCATGCGCTTCGTGAGCCGCTGGCCCACCGTCGATGCGCTGGCTGCAGCAGACGATGGCGAACTGATGGCCGCATGGGCGGGCCTTGGCTACTATGCCCGCGCGCGCAACCTGCTCGCAGCAGCCCGCGCGGTGGTTGCACGGGGCGGCTTCCCGCAAACCGAGGCAGGCCTGCTGCAGCTTCCCGGTGTCGGGAGCTACACAGCCGCCGCGGTCGCGGCGATTGCCTTTGGCGAGCCTGCTGTTGTGATCGATGCCAATGTCGAGCGCGTCGCCAGCCGCTGGTTTGCCGTCTCGGAGCCGCTGCCGGCTTCCAGGAGCGCATTGAAGGCCCTGCTTCGGCCGCATGTTCCGGGCAATCGACCGGGCGATTTCGCGCAGGCCATGATGGACTTGGGCGCCACCCTGTGCACGCCGCGCAATCCTGCCTGCCCCGACTGCCCGCTGGCACCGCACTGCGCAGCGCTTGCGCTGGGCAAAGCGACCGCCTTTCCGGTGAAGCCCGCAAAAAAGGCGCGACCGCTGAAGCAGGGCATTGCCTGGTGGATCGAGCAGGGCGGCGCGGTCGCCCTTGTCCGCCGCCCTCCCAAGGGCATGCTGGGCGGCATGCTGGCCCTGCCGGGCACCGAGTGGGTGGCAGAGCCGACCGACCCGGACCCGCCCTTCCCTGCCCGCTGGATGACAGTTGCCACACCGGTCAGCCATGGCTTCACCCATTTCGAGCTGCATTTGCATTTGCGGACAGCCCGACTGGATAGCCGCCCTGCACTGCCGCTTCTGGCGCAAGCGCACTGGGTGCAGCGTTCGGCACTGGACAGCATCGGATTGCCCACCCTCTATAAAAAGGCGGTAGCCGCTGTCCTTGCCTCGGACGCGCAACCCTGCTTCGAGGCGGCATGACCAAAGTTCCCAAATTCAAGCTTGGCTACACCGGCGGCAATCTGGACCGCGCCGACCATCTGCGGCGCGATGCACAGGCCATCCAGGTGGCAAGGATGCACCCTTCTGCCCGCTGGCTGGTGCTAGACGACCTGAAGCCGGTGCTCACCGAAGATGGCAATGATCTTTACTGGGCGCGCCGCAGCGAGCTGGAGAGCGAAGGCCAGACGATCTTCCTGGGGCTGGAGGCCGATGGCTCGCCGCGCTTTGCCATCGATTGCCCGATCGGTGACTTGCCTGGCCGGGCAACCGACGCACGTGCAGCCGGCATGCGGTTGCCAGACGACCGCGCCGCCATCATCGCGCAGGCGCGCTCTGTCCTGGATTGGCATCGCCGGCACGGCTTTTGCGCGGCGTGCGGCGCCCCCACACGTCCGGAAAAGGCCGGCTACAGCCGCCTGTGCACATCCTGCGCGGCAGAGCATTTTCCGCGCGTCGACCCGGTCGTCATCATGCTGGCGGTGAAAGACGACTTGGCGCTGGTCGGGCGGGGGCCGAACTTTCCAGCTGGCTTCTTCTCAGCTTTGGCGGGCTTCGTGGAGCCAGGCGAATCGCTGGAGGAGGCCGTGGCGCGTGAACTGCACGAGGAGGCCGGAATCCGGGTGCACAATGTCCGCTATCTCGCGAGCCAACCCTGGCCCTTCCCGGCAAGCCTGATGATGGCCGCCTATGCCGACGCCGACGGCTTCGAACTCACGCTTGACGAAACCGAAATCGCCGCCGCCCGATGGATCAGCCGCGATGAGTGTGCAGCGGTCTTGCGCGGGGATGGCGAATGGCAAGCGCCTCCGCCCATCGCGATCGCGCATGCTCTCCTGGCGAACTGGGCTTCGGGCACCTCCTGAGATTTCGGCGGCGGAGAAACGCCGGCTTGGCTCTGGGCGACAAAGCACTCGCTCAGCCAGTCGGTTCAGGCTCGTCAGCGAATTCGACCAGCGGGCGTGAGCGGTCCAGCAGCCGGGCAGCGTCGTCTGCCGGCATGGGGCGGCCGAAAAAATAGCCCTGGATCTGGGCGCAGCCAAGGCGGCGCATGGCTTCGAATTCGGCGCGGGTTTCGGTGCCTTCGGCGGTGGTTTCCATGCCGAGCTTGTCGGCCAGCGCGACGATTGCCTGAATGATGGCGGTCGATTCGCCGCCTTCGGCCACGCTGGCCTGCACGAAGCTGCGGTCGATCTTAATGCGATTGAAGGCGATTTTTTGCAGGTATCCCAGCGAGGAATAGCCGGTGCCGAAATCATCCAGCGCAAAGCCCACTCCCATGGCATGCAGCTCTTTCAGCATGGCGCTGGTTTGCGGGCGTTCGTCGAGAAACAGGCTTTCGGTCAGCTCCAGTTCGAGGCGCTGGGGCGGCAGCTTGAACCGCGCCAGTGTTTGCCGGACCTGATCGACCAGGGTTGGATCATCGAACTGGAGCGGTGAAAGATTGACGGCCAGCTTGATGTGGCGTGGCCAGGTGGCGGCCACCCGGCAGCCTTCCACCAGCGCCCATTTGCCGAGCGTGCCAATCAGCCCGGCTTCCTCGGCGATCGGGATGAACACGGCGGGCGAGACATCGCCGTGCACCGGATGCCGCCAGCGCATCAACGCCTCGAAGCCGACGATGCGCTCGTCGATCGCATCCACCACCGGCTGGAAGGCCAGCCGCAGCTGGCCGGCACCCAGCGCATTTTTCAGATCGAGTTCGAGCGAGCGGCGGTCTTCGGCGCGCTTGTGCATGGCGCGATCATAGTGGCGCACCGAGCCGCGACCCTTGCCCTTGACATCATAGAGCGCAAGGTCGGCCGAGCGCATCAGCGCCTCCACACTGTCACCATCCACCGGGCCGACTGCCAGGCCAACGCTCGCGCCAATCAACGCCTGGCTGCCATCGATGCTGTAGGGCTCGGAAATGCTGGCGATGATCCGTTCGCCCAGCGCGGTTGCAACCGCTGCATCCCCGCAGCGCAGCACAACCGCGAATTCGTCGCCGCCAAGCCGGCCGACCAACCCGTCTTCCCCCACGATTGCGCCCAGACGGCGGGCCACTTCCGCCAGCAAACGGTCGCCGGCACCATGGCCGAGACTGTCATTGACCGCCTTGAACCGATCGAGATCGACAAACAGCAGGCCAACACCCTGAAGCGAACGCAGGCCGTCTTCCAGCGCCTGGTTGATGATCCGGCGGTTCACCAGCCCTGTCAGCGCATCGAAGGTTGCCAGCTCGGAGATTCGCTCCGCCGCGCGCTGGCGCTCGGTCACGTCGGAGCCGACGCCGCGATAGCCTTGCAACCGCCCCTGACGATCGAATTTGGGCGTGCCGGACAGCGACCACCAGCGCGCCTCGCCTTCCACCTCCACCTTCAGCAGGATGTCGCGATATGGCTGCGCCTTCTTCGTTATCGCAAACAGCATTTCGCGCGATTCGCGATCGGTCAGGAAATCCAGCCAATGCAGGCCGGTCACATCGGAAATCGGCCGCCGCACGGCTTCGGCAAAGCGGTTGGAGGCGAATGTCAGCTTGCCCGCTGCATCGAACTCAAACAGCCAGTCGCTGCCGTTGGCCTCAAATTCGTTGAGCAGCAGGCGCACCACCTCCTCCTGCTCCACCAGCCGGTCCTGCGTCTTCATTCGGGCCATGAAGGCAAATGTCGTCAAGACATTGCTGCGCACGGTCACAATCAGGAAGCTCGTCACCACAATCATGATCATCCACAGATCGTCCCACTGGTTTGCAAGCATGCCCCAGGCGGTGCCGATGATGATCGGCCCGGCCAATGCCAGCGCACCAAGAGGAAAGATGGCCGTTGTGAAGGTGGTGACGCCAACGGCTGCCATGGTCATTGCAACCACCAGCATCGAACTGCCGGCATCGATGCGTGGAAGGACATCCGCAAACAGCAAACCCCAGGCAGAACCGATCACGGCCATCTCGATCGCCACTTGCCTGACATAGCGCGGTGAGGCGCAGGTCCGCTTGCCGCTCAGCCGCTCTCGCACCTCACGCTCCACCCACACGAAGATCATGACCAGCTGCAAGGTAAACCACAGGGCCAGGACGCGGAACGACGCATCATCGGCCAGCGCCGCCAGCACCACTGCACTGTTGCTCGCGGCAACCAGCACATTGAACGGCAGATAGCGCGACAGAAAGCCGATTTGCGCCGTGCGCACCTTGAGCCAGAAGGGATCACCATCGGTTCCTATGGTGATGAGATCACGCCAGCTGACCGACTTCTCATAGGCAATCGGCGGCTTGAAAATCGCTGACACGGCGGCTTCGGCCTTTCATGGCGGGCAAACTTGCCCACGCATAAACGGCGCTATCGGCTGTGCGTTTAGTCTGTGCCGGGGTCAGCTGCCGGATAACTGCCAAGCATGCGCACCCATTTTGAATGAAACTGCAGTTCTTCCAAGGCTCTTGCCACGCCGGGATCCTCCGGCGTTCCCTCGATATCAATCAGGAAATCCGCCGCCGTGAAGCCACCGCCACGCAGCTGGCTTTCCAGCCGTGTGAGGTTGACTCCGTTGGTGGCAAAGCCACCCAGTGCCTTGAACAGCGCCGCCGGGATATTCTTCACTTCAAAGCTCAAGGTGGTCTTTGCCGGGCCTTCCGCTGGTGCCGGCAAGGGACTGCGCGCCAGGAGCAGAAAGCGCGTGCGATTGTGATCGGCATCCTGCATGCCCGCGTGCAACAGGCTGTTGCCGTAAAGCTCGCCGGCCAGCCGCGAAGCCAGGGCCGCCAGCGCCGGATCGCCTTGTGCCGCCACTTCGGCAGCCGCCGCCGCTGTGTCGGCAAATCCGGCTGACCGCAGCCCCATCGCGCGCAGCCGCTTGCGACACTGCCCCACGGCCTGCGGGTGGCTGATGACCTCGCGCACATCGGCAAGAACGGCACCATGCGCCCCCAGCAGGCAATGCTCCACCTTAACATAATGTTCGGCCGTTACGAACAGCCCGCTATCTGGAAGCAGCGTATGCACATCCGCCACGCGGCCATGCAGGTTGTTTTCGATCGGAATGGCAGCGCGCCCGGCGCGACCATCCTGCACGGCCTCCATCGCCTCTTCAAAGCTGAAGCAGGGCAGCGGCAGGCCATCGGGACAGGCCTCGCGCACCGCCTGGTGCGAATAGGCCCCGGGTGCGCCCTGGAACGCCACCGCACGCAGCGGCTCGGCGGCGGCGGCGGCGCGCATGGCGGCGACAAGCTGGCGTGCGGGGGCAGGATAATTGTCCATAGTCCCGACGCTTGCGGCAGCCGACCGCACCGCGTCAACCTGCCTGCTGCGTTGCGGCATTGCCAATCCGCGCGGCCCTGCCTATGGAAATGCCAAGAAACCCGGCGCGTTTTGCCCTGTGCGCGCGCCCTGCCTGCACGCGGAGAGCATTCGGTGGACAGTTACGAGTGGAACAAGATTGCCGGCTGGGTGCTGGCGGCACTGGCATCCGTGTTGGGCCTTTCCATCATCACCGGATATATGTTTGCCGTGCATCCGCTGGAAAAGCCGGCCTTCATCGTTGAAGGCGTGGAAGTGGCGGGCGCGGCCGCCGGCCCCGCCGAAGAAGCCAAGCCGATCGCCGCCTTCCTGCAGACGGCCGATCTTGCCAAGGGTGAAGCGACCTTCAAGAAATGTGCCGCCTGCCACACGATCGAAAAGGGCGGTGCGGCCGGCATCGGCCCCAACCTCTATGGCATCGTTGGCAACAAGCATGCCCATGCCGCCGGCTTTGGCTATTCCGACGGTATGAAGGCCACCGGCGACAAGATCTGGGATTGGGACAGCCTCTCGTCGTGGATCGAAAATCCCAAGAAATATATCCCCGGCAACAAGATGAGCTTTGCCGGCATCGGCAAGCCGGAGGAGCGCGCCAACCTGCTCGCCTATCTCAACTCCAAGAGCGATAGCCCGATGGCGATGCCGGCACAACCGGCCGAAGCAGCTGCACCCGCAGCTGAAGGCGAGGCAGCGCCAGCTGCGGAGGTCGCGACCGCTCCGGCAGCCTGAGCCCGAAACCAACCCCGGCTGCTACGACTTGTTATCCATCGCCGATCCCTGCCCATTGAAATGCTGCTTCCGGTGTGCGTAAAATCACACAGAAGCTGTCACAACTGAATGCTATCGGCGACAGTCGATTCGCTTTGCGTTGCGGCATTTCGGGGATCGTGAGGGGGCACATGGGGATTTTTACGAAGCCTTCGGGCTTGGCTGTTGCACTTGCATTGCTGGTAACGTCACCGGCCAGCGCCGCCTGCTGGCAGCCTGAGGAATATGAGGCGGCTCGCGTTCGCGATCTGCAAACCATGCTGATGGTGAGCGCCTTGCAATGCCGAACGGCCGATCCCGAGATGCCCGGTGCCTACAACCGCTTCGTTGGCCGTGCCCGCCCGTCGCTGATCGAAGGCGAAAAAGCCTTGCTGGCCCACTTCGCCCGCGAAGGGGACAAGCTGGCCTATGACCGCTTCACCACCGCGCTGGCCAACAAATATGCCGAACTCGCGCAGCACCCGGAATTCTGCAAACGCGCCAAACGCATCCTCGCCGCTGACGAAGCCACCGAAGGCGCGCTGCCGACAGTCGCCGCGCTGCTGAACGCGCGGCCGGCCGGCGTGGAGGAAGTGTGCCCGGCGCAGCGGCGCTCGTCGGTGATCGTGGTGTCGCCGTTCGCGCCCTTGCCGGAAGCACCAGGCGGTGCGGTTGCGCCAACCGCGACTCCGGCGGAGGTGGCGGCGGCTGCGGTGACTGCGCCGGCGGCGGCGACCATCCCGGCGGCGGCGCCGGCGCCGATTGAGAGTGCGGCGCCTGCGGCTTCTGCACCGACGCCTTGAAGGCAAAGAAGCAGGGCCTTCGGCGGAAAGGGGTTTGACACCCCTTCACCCCCCATCACGTGTTTGGCGCTGGATCTCGGACTAGGTCTGCAGTGTCTTCTGTTGGGTAAGGAGCGGACCGGCGGCTGTCGGAAACCAGTTCAACGAAAGCTGCCGTTCGACGGAGCATCTCTGCAAGGCAGCAAGGCGCTTCCATTTTGGTCATTCGAGCAAGTTCCCTGATTGCCCAAAAGCGGACGGCTGATGCTATAATTCATGAATGGCAGCGGTTATTGTGGCGGAATGAGAGATCCAGAAGCGAAACCTGTTTCGAAACCGAATATTGGCCGTGCGCGCGATGCAGCAGGTGGCGCGAAAATACCACCCGAGTGTGGGAACATCATCGCAATCAAGGCGATAGATGATCGGATGTTCATGCTTGCTGAGCGCTGTTTGACCTCAGCGGTATTTGCTGACCATGTCGATCCAGGCAGGAGCAATCCGAATCTTCCTCCGATCATTCAACAGAAAGATTTGCAGTTTGGAGTGCAACATACCTTTATGCGCAAGACAGTTGGCGCTGCGTTCGAATTGGCGGATGCAACATACTTGCCAGAGTCCGTCACGCCGGATGCATTGCTTCGAATAGCGCTAGACGCTGCGAGTTCGTTGGCTTCGGTTGTTGCCGTCGCCGATG
Source organism: Sandarakinorhabdus sp. (assembly GCA_020693225.1). Lineage (GTDB taxonomy): Bacteria > Pseudomonadota > Alphaproteobacteria > Sphingomonadales > Sphingomonadaceae > Sandaracinobacteroides. Next base: position 50,392 of record JAIMJL010000001.1, read on the forward strand.
ATCTACGCAGGCATCAACATGAGATGCGAGAAGCTAGCCGAGCTAGACAACTGACAGCCGCTTACGTTCCGCGTACCCCAAATCTCAATGGTAAGGTTCGTCAGAGTTTGGCCGCACTACGCGATGTCGAAATCGGAATAAAAAAGATGACCGCACTCTTTTTTCCTAAAGACGTAAAGAACGAATCGTGGGACTTGAAGCTTAGGGCTGCGTTTCATGCAAAATATGGCGAGGCAGATGGCCTCGAAGCCTGGATGAATGCAGCTTGGGACGTCTTAGTTAGGATTTCCAATCATCGTCATGCCATGATCCATCCAAGGGAGGAGCAATCCGTCTCAATCGTAGACTATGAGCTTCAGGCTGATGGTTCACTGCTGGCACCAACCATTGAAATCGTACATGAGGAAAGCGCCGTCACGCGCCGGGATGTGATCCAGTTCCTTGATACGCAGGTTTCTGACATCGCAGAGGTATTTGAAGCGTTGCTTGGCTATTTGTGCGACTTGAACGTCCGCACCATTCTCCCCCAATTCGAAGCCAGTGTTGTCCATCTCCCAAATGGTGAAATACAACGAGCCTCACATATGGTCTGGAGGATCGTCGCGAAGGAGTGGGCGCCCTTCGATGCGCGAGACGCGAAGCCTGAGTAAGGACGTAAGAACAGCCGTTTTCATCTTCGCTTATCGCTCAATCAGATGGTCCATAAGCAGCGCAAAGTTGAGCAGCGGGGTTGTGCTGAATTAAAGGCGGCCTATGTCGACAACTCCCGAGCACCACCAGCCAAAAGAATGTCTGCTAACGCTGCGAGAGTTTCTAGAATCGGTCAGTCGGCAACCGGCCCCCTCGTAGCCGGAACGAGGCGACGTGATGCGTGTCCGGTTTTCTGATCAGCCAAATATCTACCGATGGACCAGAAGGGGTCGTAAATCGCCCTTCCCCGTGCCTCATGTCTGCTCGCTCACGCGGGGAGAAGAAACAAGGTGCCGCTGGCGTTCCGATAGGTGTGGGGCTGGATCCTGGCCTTTGCCGGGATGGCCAAGAAAAGGGTTAGGGGTGCAGGGGAATTATTCCCCTGCCCGCCGGAGGCAAAAAGCCTAGCCGGCTTAAACCAGTCGTGACTGCTTCAGCGCCGCTTCGATGAAGCTGGCGAAGAGGGGGTGGGGGGCGAAGGGTTTGGACTTCAGCTCCGGGTGGAATTGCACCCCCACGAACCACGGATGATCGGGGCGTTCCACGATTTCGGGCAGGCGGCCGTCTGGCGATAGGCCGGTGAAGACGAGGCCGCTCGCCTCCAGTTGGTCGCGGTAGCCGATGTTGACTTCGTAGCGGTGACGGTGGCGTTCGGAGATGCTGGTTTCGCCGTAGATGCTGGCGACGTGGCTGTTACCGGCGAGGGTGGCCGGGTAGGCGCCGAGGCGCATGGTGCCGCCAAGATCGCCGTCTGCCTCGCGCTGCTGCAGGCCTTCGGCGCTCATCCATTCGGTGATGAGGCCAACGATCGGTTCGGCGGTGGGGCCGAATTCGGTGGAGGATGCGTCGGCGATGCCGGCGAGGTTTCGCGCGGCTTCAACGCAAGCCATCTGCATGCCGAAGCAGATGCCGAAATAGGGCACGCGGCGTTCGCGGGCAAAGCGGATGCTGGCGATCTTGCCCTGGGCGCCGCGCTCCCCGAAGGCGCCGGGAACAAGGATGGCGTGCAGCGGCTCCAGACGGGCGGCGATATCACTGTCGGGCTGCTCGAACAGCTCGGCATCGATCCACTGGATGTTGACCTTCACGCGGTTGGCGATGCCGCCGTGCACGAGGGCTTCGTTGAGCGATTTATAGGCGTCTGGCAGGCCGACATATTTGCCGACGACGCCAACGGTGACTTCGCCTTCGGGATTGGCGAGGCGATCCATGATGTCTGTCCACCGCTGCATGTCCGGCTGGCCGGAAGGCGCGATTCCGAACGCGCGCAGCACTTCGTCGTCCAGGCCTTCCGCATGATATTGCGCCGGCACATCATAGATGCTGCGGGCGTCGAGTGCCGGGATCACGGCCTCTTTCGGCACATTGCAGAACAATGCGATCTTCGCGCGCTCGCTGGCCGGAAGCGGCTGCTCGCAGCGGCACACCAGCACATCGGGCTGCACGCCGAGTGACGCCAGTTCCCGCACGCTGTGCTGGGTGGGCTTGGTTTTCAGCTCGCCGGCGGCGGCGATGAAGGGGACGAGGGTGACGTGGATGGAAATGCTCTGGCCGCGACCGAGATCGTTGCGGAGTTGGCGGATCGCCTCGATGAAGGGCAGCGATTCGATGTCGCCCACGGTGCCGCCGATTTCGCACAGCACGAAATCCAGATCTTGCGTTTCGGCTAGCGCAAACGCCTTGATGGCGTCGGTCACATGCGGGATCACCTGCACGGTGGCGCCGAGATAGTCGCCGCGCCGCTCGCGCGTAATGATGGTCTGGTAGATTCGCCCGGAGGTCACATTGTCCGACTGGCGCGAGGCAACGCCGGTGAAGCGTTCATAGTGTCCGAGATCAAGGTCGGTCTCGGCGCCATCGTCGGTCACATAGACCTCGCCGTGCTGGTAGGGCGACATCGTGCCCGGATCGACGTTCAGATAGGGATCGAACTTGCGGATACGCACACGGTAGCCGCGCGCCTGCAACAGCGCGCCAAGCGAAGCCGCCATGAGACCCTTGCCAAGCGAGGAAACCACGCCGCCGGTGATGAAAATGAACCGCGCCATGGGAGGATAGCGATAGCGCGGGCAATCGCTCCTGTCACCCGCGCAGCCGTCAAAAGCGGCGATTTATCCCCAGTTACTTAGCCAGTGGCACGGTTTCTGCCGGTTGAGCCGGCGCAGGCGGCGGCGCTCCGGGCAATGTCACGCCCGGCGGCAGCGCCGGCGCCCCGCTGGACGGCGCGCCAAGCGGGCCAACCGGAGTTGCCGGACGCGCCAGCGAGGTATCGATTGGCCGATCCCGCGTGGCCGTGTTGGCCAGCATGGCAAGGCCCAGCGACGACAGGATGAACAGCGTGGCGAGAATGGCCGTGGTGCGCGAGAGAAGGTCGGCTGCACCGCGCGCTGACACCAGACCGCCGCTGGAGCCGCCGGACGTCAAGCCGCCACCTTCCGATTTCTGCATCAGGATCACACCCACGAGTGCAGCCGCAATCAGGGCGTGCACCACAAGAAGAAAGGTCATCATATCAGACGGAACTCATGCTCGAAGCCGGTTGGAGAAGGCGGACATAGGGACTGGACGGCAAATTGGCAAGAAAGCGGGGCAGGATGAGATCTGCGCCCCTGCCGCAAGCCCGACCGGATTGCGGCATGTGCGCCGCCATCAGCCCATTGCCCATTCGGCCGCAATGCGACCGACTTCGGCCAGAACGGCCTGGTGCCGATCTTCAATCTGCTCGGTGAACTCGCCGCTGTCGTAATAGGCGCAGATGATGATCGGTGCTTGGCCGGGTGGATATGCGATGGCAATATCGTTGCACTTGTTGGTGGTTCCGGCATCTCGGCCGGTTCCCGTTTTGTTGCCCACCCGCCAGTCAGCCGGCAGTCCGGCGCGGAGGCGCTTGGGGCCGGTGTTGGTGTCTGCCATCCATTGCAGCAACCGTTGCCGCGCGGCGGCTGACAGCAGGTCCCCGGTTGTCAGCCGCTGAACCAGACGAGACATGGCCAGTGGCGTGGTTGTGTCGCGCAGGTCTGCCGAAAGCACCATGCCCAAGCTTGGTTCATAGCGATCAAGCCGCGTTACGGGATCGCCCATTTCGCGAAAAAGGGCGGTGACCGCGGCTGGCCCGCCCAGTCGCCTGACCAGCAGGTTTGCAGCTGTGCCGTCGCTGAATTGCTGCGCCGCCCGGGCCAGTTCCGCGATGCTCAATCCGCCCCGGTCGAGATTTTTGCGGGTGACCGGCGCCCACGACAGCAGGTCCTCTTCGGTGTAGGGAAGGGTCTCGGCAAGGTTCAAGCGCCCTGCGTCAGAGGCCCGCAGGCAAGCGCCGACCATGGCGAGCTTGAATGTCGAGCACATGGCAAAATGCTCATCCATGCGGTTTCCGGCCTGCTCGGATGTTGCCGTATCCAGCAAACAGACGCCAAGCCGCGCTTCGCCTTTTTCCAGCTCGCGCAAGCGATCGCCCACATCCCCGCGATGGGCTGGCGCGGCAGCGCTGCCCGGCGAGGTTGCAATCGCCGTGAACGCCGCCGAACCGGCCAGAAACGCCCGCCTCTCGATCATGCACTCACTCCGTGTTGCATTCGATATTCGCGCGCCGAAGGCTAGTCGCTACTGTCCGAAGCCCGGCTCCGCGGCTGCCGCGAGTGCGGCGCGCGCGGCCGCCACCAGCGCCCCCGCCTTGGCACGGCACTCCGCCGCTTCGCTGGCGGCCACGCTGTCGGCCACGATCCCGGCGCCTGCGGTTACGTGCATGACCCCGTCCTTCACCACCGCAGTGCGCAGCAGGATGCACGAATCCATGCCGCCATCGGGGGCGAAATAGCCCACGCCTCCGGCATAGGCGCCGCGCTTTTCCGCCTCCAGCTCGGCGATGATCTGCATCGCCCGCACCTTGGGTGCGCCGCTTACCGTGCCGGCGGGAAAGCCTGCCAGCAACGCATCGATCGCGTCGGTGCCGGCCTTCTGCCGCCCCACCACATTCGACACGATGTGCATGACATGGCTGTACAGCTCGACCTGGAACCGTTCCGTCACCGTCACCGTTCCGGCCTCCGCCACCCGGCCCACATCGTTGCGGCCGAGATCCAGCAGCATGAGATGCTCCGCCAGTTCCTTCGGATCCGCCAGAAGAGACTGCCGGTTGGCCTCGTCTTCGGCCTCGTCCTTGCCGCGCGGGCGGGTCCCGGCGATCGGTCGAATGGTCACCTCGCCATCCCGCGCGCGCACCAGAATCTCCGGACTGGAACCAATCACCGCGAAGCCCGGCATATCCAGATGATAGAGGAAGGGCGACGGATTGATCCGCCGCAGCTGGCGATAAAGCTCGAACGGCGGCAGCGGAAACGGCATCGAGAAGCGTTGCGCCAGCACGACCTGAAAAATGTCTCCGGCGGCAATATAGTCCTGCGCCTTTTCCACCATTTCCGCATAGCGTTCGGTCGAGGTGGCTGCCGTGAGTTCGCCCGTATGGGCTGTGGCGGGCGGCGCGCGTCGTATCGCAAGCGGCTGGGCAAGCCGTGCCGCCACCGCCTCCATCCGCTCGTCTGCAGCCCGGATCTGCGCCTCGGCATCGCCGCCTTCGGCATAAACCGGGGCCACCAGCGTCAGCGAATCGGCCAGCCTGTCGAATACCAGCAACAAGCCGGGGCGAACGAACATCATGTCGGGCAGGCCAAGCGGGTCTGCCACAGGAACCGGCAGCCGCTCGGAGAGGCCCGCCGTTTCATAGCCGAAAAAGCCAACCAGAAACGGCAGCGTCGGCGGCAGCTCGACTGGCACCTCCATGCGGATTCCGCCGATAACGTCGCGAAAAGCAGCCAGTGCGGGTGCCTCGCAAGGCAGAAATGCGCTGCGATCCTGCCGCCACTGGCGGTTCAGTTCGGCCTGCTGGCCATGCGCCCGAAAGGCGAGATCGGCATCCAGCCCGATCAGCGAATAGCGGCCACGGGTGCGCCCGCCTTCAACCGATTCGAGCAGAAAATCACCGCGCGCGGGCTCCGCCAGCTTGAGCCAGGCCGAAACCGGCGTCTCGGTGTCGGCGTTCAACACGAGATAGCGGCACTGGTGCTGGCCTTCGGCCAGAGCCGCTGCTGCCCGATGCTGGTCCCGCATGCCGATTTCTATTCCAGATCCGCGCCGGTAACCCGCCGCTTGGTTGCCGCAAGGGCTTCGGGCTTCTTCACCACACCTACATCCCGCTCGATGGCGCGCACGAAAGTCTGCACCATCTCGTCACCCGCCTGCGCCAGAAAGCTCTGCCGCACGGCATCGATCAGTTGCGGTGCCTGGGCAATGTCGCCGGCTTCCACCGCATCAACCTTCACCACAAACCAGCCCTGCCCGCCCGGCGCGGCAATCACCCGTGCCTGACCCTTTGGCGTGTTCAACAGCATCACCACCGGCGGCGGCACCTGCTGGCCCTGCTGCGCCATCTGCGACAGCTCCAGGCGACGCACCGACAACATCTGCGGCTGCGGCAAGCCCCCCGGCACCTTGGCTGCGGCCGCTGCGGTCAAAGCCGCGCCCGCGCTCGCCTCGGCGGCAATCGCATCTGCCGCCGCCTTGGCAGCGGCTGAGCGTGCCTCGATGCCCCAGGCGGTTGCCACATCGGCCCGAATCCGCTCCAGCGGCACCAATGTCGGTGACACGACGTCGGAAATCTCCAGCAAGGCAAAACGCCCGGCATCGGCCTCCACCACCTGCCCGCCATCGGACGGGTCAGCGGCAAAGACTTTTGCGATCAGAGGGATGTCAATCTTGGTCACGCTCAGGTCATCGGCATATTGCCTGCCGTCAGCGGTGATCGCGGCCACCGTTTCCACGGTCAGGCCAAGGTCCTTCGCCACATCGGCAAAAGTCTCGCCCCCGGTCATCCGATCCTCGGCCGATGCAACCGCCTCGGCCAGCAGATCCTGCACCTTCTCTTCCGCCAGCCGGCTTTCGATTGCGGCTGCCACAGTCGCCAGAGGTTGCGGCCGTGGCGGGTTCACGACCGCCGCCTCGATCACATGAAATCCGAGCGGGCCCTTCACCGGATCGCTGACCTTGCCCGGCTGCAGGGCAAAGGCGGCCGCTGCAACCTCTTTCGTGGTGGCAGCGGCAAGGCTTGCCTCGCTCAATTCGCCGAGCGTACTGTCTTCGGCGGAAAAGCCCGCCTTCTGCGCTGCATCCGCAAAGCTTTGGCCACCACGTATGCCCGCGACGACGGCTTTGGCTGTCGCTTCATCGCGCAGCACGATCTGATTCAAAACCCGGGTTTCCAGTCCACCGAATTCGCCCGGATTGGCCTTGTAATAGGCCTCGACCTGGGCCGGCGTCGGCTTGGCCTTTTGCGCGAGCGCCGCATTGTCGATCATGGCATAGCGAAACGCCCGGCGTTCGGGGATCGTATAGACCTTGCGGTTCTTTTCGTGAAACGCCTGCAGGTCGGCATCGGTTGGTGCTGCCGGCTCGGGCATGGCGGCCGATGGCACGGCGAGGATGGCGCCGCGGCGCACTTCCAGCAGTAATCTGGCAAAGGGCTCGGCCATGCCACGTGCTACGGTGGAACCAAGCGCCACGGGGGCCAGCAATTGCTTGCGCTTGATATCGGTGGCGATCTGGTCGCGCAGTTCGTCTTCGGTGATGCGCTGCTCGGCCAGCAGTCGCCGGAAGGTCGCCTCGTCAAACTTGCCATTGAGTTGCGCGGCCGGAATGCTGGCGATCTCGCCATCGACCACCCGGCGAGAGACCGTCATGCCGTTGCGCACCCCGAACTGTTCGATCGCACGGCCGGAAATCAGCTGCTCCAGCACAATTTCTCCGCCACCCAGCCGAACAAAATCGGGCAGGGTCATGTCGGGATTGGTTTCACGTTCCCGCGCAACGGCGCGATCCATGGTGCGCACAAACTCGGCCTCGCCCACCACCGCGTCGCCCACATTTGCCATCACCGGTCCGGTTGCGGCAGAGCCACCACCAGGGCCGGTGGGCTGAAACAGCGTGAACACCAGCGCACCGAGGGCCAGAACAAGAATGCCAATTCCCAGCCATGAGGACACCGATTTGCGCAAAAACTGGAGCATTCCACACTTTCCTGACTTGGCTGACGCCTCCTAGCGGCATGCAAAGGCTTTGGCCAGACGCCGCCCAACCCGTTGCCCGGTCCGTTACCCGGACCGTTGCAGCGCCGCTGATCCTGACCGCCGAGCTGCCGGGCCGGATGCAGGCCCGGCTGGATTCTGTTCGCCTCTTGCACTATCCCGGCGCTACCGCACCTGCCCATCTCACCCTGTTCCGTCACCTGCCCGGCCCACAGGCGCATGATCTTGTTCGCGATCTGCGGCGCCTGCTCGCCGAAACGCCCGCCCCGGATGCCCGGATCGAGGGCCTTTCGCGGCTGGACGGAGTGCTTGCCGCCGCAGTTTCAAGCCCCGCACTCGAAGCGTTGCGGCTGCGCCTCGCCGATTGGTGGGCGCCGCTGCTGGTGCCGGCAGACCGGTCACTGCCACCGCTGCATGTTACGCTGTCTGCTCGCCTGTCGCACAGTGCGATACGCGCACTGGAGACCGCGCTTGCGCCAGAGCTGCCGCGCGAGCGGTTCATCCCCCGCTCACTTCTGCTCTGGCAGCACGACGCGCTACGCTGGACCCGGCTTGTGAGGCTGGCGTTCCGGCATTAAGGCAGGGCCCCATGACCGCTTCGCGCATCTTTGCTTCCGCACTTCTGATCCTGTCGCTGGCGTTTACCGCCGGTTGCGCCAACCGCAACAAGCCGAAGAAGGATCAGGCCTACATCGCGCGCGATGTGGAAACGCTCTACAACATCGCCAAGGACATGCTGGACAAGGAGCAGTATCGCAACGCCGCCTTGATGTTCGACGAGGTGGAGCGCCAACATCCCTATTCGATCTGGGCGCGCCGGGCGCAGCTGATGTCTGCCTTCAGCTATTATGCCTCGCGGCAATATCCCGAGGCGGTGCTGGCCTCACAGCGCTTCCTCTCACTGCATCCCGGCAACAAGGATGCCGCCTACGCTTACTATATCATCGCGGTCAGCTATTATGAGCAGATTGCCGATGTGGCCCGCGATCAGAAAATCACCCAGCAGGCGCTGGATACCTTGAACGAGCTGGTTCGCCGCTACCCGGAAACCCGCTATGCGGCCGATGCGCGGCTGAAAATCGATCTGGTGAACGATCATCTGGCCGGCAAGGAAATGGAAGTGGGCCGCTTCTATTCCAAGAACCGGCAGTGGATTGCCGCAATCGCCCGCTATCGCAACGTCATCGAACGCTATCAGCAAACCAGCCACACCCCGGAAGCCCTGCACCGGCTAGTGGAGGCCTATCTGGCGCTCGGCATCCCGGAAGAGGCGCAAAAATCGGCAGCCGTGCTGGGCGCGAACTTTCCCGGCTCCGAATGGTATGAGCGCAGCTACAAGCTGATGCAGACCCACAAAGCGGCCTAGATTTCCGGTTGCTCACCGCGCTTTCGATCCGAGACCTGGTCCTGATCGAGCAGGTTGTGCTGGAGTTCGGCTGCGGACTGCATGTGTTGACGGGCGAAACCGGCGCCGGAAAATCCATCCTGCTCGATGGCCTCGGCCTGGCGCTGGGTGAGCGCGCCGATCCGGCGCTCGTTCGCAAGGGTGCCGCACAGGCGTCCGCTTCGGCGCAGTTCCTCCTGCAACCCGATCATCCGGTCCACGCGCTGCTTGCCGAGCAGGACCTCGCCAGTGACGAGCCCGGAACGCTGATGCTTCGCCGCACCCTGAAGGCTGACGGCGGCAGCCGCGCCTTCGTCAACGATCAGCCGGTCTCGGCTGGCCTGTTGCGCAGCATCGGCGCGATGCTGGTGGAGATTCATGGCCAGCACGACGAACGGGGTCTGCTCAATCCGCGCGGGCACATGGCGCTGCTGGATGCCTTTGCCGCACATCCTGTGCTGGTGGAGGCGGTGCGCCTGACCCATGCGGAATGGCAGGCTGCGTCCGATGCCCTTGCGCAGGCCCGGTCGCGGCTGGAGAGCGATTCGCGGGATCGCGATTGGCTGGACCATGCGGTGGCCGAAATCACGGCGTTGAATCCGCAGCCCGGAGAAGAGGTCGCTCTGGCCGATGCCCGCGCCAACATGCAAAAGGGTGCAAGGCTCGGCGACGCGCTGGACGCTATCGATGCACTTGTCAGCGGCGGCGATGGCGCACTGTCGCAGTTGCGGCAGGCGGCGCGGCGATTGGAACGCGTTGCCGACGCGGACGTGCAATTGCAAGCAGCCATGGATGCCATCGATCGGGCGCTGGTCGAGGGAGATAGCGTGGAGGCCGGATTGGCGGATGTGCGCGCACGGTTTCTGGTATCCCCCGATGCCCTGGAGGCCGCCGAATCGCGCCTGTTCGAGCTGCGTGCCATGGCGCGCAAGCATCGCTGCGACGTGGAAACCTTGCCGGCAATGGCCACGGACCTCGCAACCCGGTTGGAGGCGCTCAAGGATGCCGCGGTCAATCTGGAGGCGCTGGAACGCCAGCTGGCCTTGGCGCACCAAGCCTTTGCGGCGGCGGCAAACGCGCTTTCGACGTCGCGCCACGCTGCCGCAGCCCGGCTGGACGCAACGGTTGCGCAGGAGCTTCCGGCTCTCAAGCTGGAAAATGCCCGCTTTCGCACCATGATCGCCGATGTCGCAGAAGGGGCCAGCGGCTCCGATCAGGTGGTGTTTGAAGTGTCAACCAACGCCAATCAGGACTTCGGCCCGCTGACCCGGATTGCCTCAGGCGGCGAAATGAGCCGCTTTACGCTCGCCTTGAAAGTGGCGCTGGCCAGCAGCGGGAGCGCCGGCACGCTGATTTTTGACGAAATAGACCGCGGCGTTGGTGGCGCCACAGCGAGTGCGATCGGGGATCGGCTCGCGCGCGTTGCCAGCGAGGCGCAGGTGCTGGTGGTGACCCACAGCCCGCAAGTTGCCGCAGCCGGCAGCAGCCATTTCCGGATTGCCAAGGCCGATAGTGGCGACGGCATGCGAACGCGGGTGGATGCGCTGGACGCCGGGGCGCGGCTCGAAGAGGTGGCGCGCATGCTCTCTGGCGCACAGATTACCGCGGAGGCGCGGTCGCAGGCTGCCAATCTGCTGGACGCCGGCGGCGGCGCATGAGCATAGGAATGGCAGAGGTAGGTCCCCATGGCGTTTGATATTTCCGTGAATGGTCGGACCCGGCGCGCCGATGTCGAAGGTGACACGCCGCTGCTTTGGGTCTTGCGCGACACGCTCGATCTCCCCGGCACCAAATATGGCTGCGGCATCGCCCAATGTGGTGCCTGCACCGTGCATGTGGATGGCGTTCCTGTGCGCTCGTGCCAATTGCCGATCGAGGCGGTCGGGTCGGCCAAGGTCACCACGATCGAGGGCATCGGCGCAACTGCGGTCGGCCAGAAATTGCAGGATGCCTGGGTCGCGCTCGACGTGGCGCAGTGCGGCTATTGCCAGGCCGGCCAGATCATGAGCGCCGCGGCCCTGCTCGCGCAAACGCCAAAGCCCAGCAATGCCGAGATTGATGCCGCCATGGATGGCAATCTGTGCCGCTGCGCCACCTATCTGCGCATCCGCAAGGGGATCAAGCTGGCTGCAGGGGTGAAGGCATGAACGCCCAAATGCAGCATCAACCCTCTCGCCGCCTTGTCCTGAAAGCCGGTGTTGCGCTGACCGGCGGCCTGATGATCAGCTTCGGCCCGGCCAATCGCGCATCGGCGCAAGCCATGCAGCCGCTCAACAGCCATGTCCGGATCGATCCCGATGGCCGCGTCACGCTGGTCAGCCACAATCCGGAGATCGGGCAAGGCGTGAAAACCTCCATCCCCATGCTCATTGCCGAAGAGCTGGACGTGCCGTGGCAGTCCGTTCGCATCGATCAGGCGTTGGCCGACAGCGCAACCTATGGCCGCCAGGTGGCCGGCGGCAGCATGGCGACCACGTTGCAATATGAACCGCTGCGCCGGGTGGGCGCGGCGGCGCGGCATATGCTGGTGGCCGCGGCCGCACAACGCTGGAGCGTTCCGGCAGACAGCTGCACAACCTCTGCCGGCAGCATTGTGCACAGCGGCACGGGCCGCAAGCTGGGCTATGGCGAGGTCGCTGCTGCCGCAGCGCTGCTTCCGGCACCCGATCCGGCAACATTGAAGTTGAAGGATCCCAAGGATTTCAAGGTGATCGGCAAGCCGCATGGCGGGGTGGACAATCGCGCCATCGTGACCGGCAAGCCCTTGTTCGGCATCGATGCCAGGGTGCCCGGCATGGCCTATGCCAGCTATGTGCGCTGCCCGGTGTTCGGCGGCACGATCCGCAGCGCCAAGCTGGACAAGGCGCGCGCCGCAAACGGGGTGCGCGCTGTGTTCGCCGTGGAAAGCAACGGTGCCATCGAAGGCCTGAGCGCCGGCGTCGCCATCGTTGCCGACAGCACATGGGCGGCCAGGAAGGCGCGCTCGCTGCTGGAGATCGAATGGGACGAGGGCGATGGCGCAAGCCAGTCCAGCGCCGCCATCGCTGCCAGGGCGGCGGCCTTCAAGGACCGGATGCCGCAGCGTTCGCTGGCGAAAGTCGGCGATGCGGATGCTGCTCTCGCCGCCGCTGTCCGGCGGGTCTCGGCCAGCTATGCCTACCCCTTCATCGCCCATGCCGCGATGGAGCCGATGAACTGCACCGCCCACTATAAGGACGGCCAGGTGGAGCTCTGGGTGCCAACCCAGAATCCGGAGCCCGGACGCGCCCAGGTGGCCAAGACGCTTGGCATTGCGCCAGAGGCTGTGAAAATTCACATGCTGCGCTGTGGCGGCGGGTTCGGGCGTCGCCTGATCAACGAATTCATGGTCGAGGCGGCGGTGATCTCGAAGCAGTCCGGCCTCCCGGTCAAGCTGCTCTGGTCGCGCGAGGAGGATTTGCAGAACGCGCCGCTGCGCCCGGCCGGATTCCACCATCTGGAAGCGGGTCTGGATGCCAATGGCGCCGTCACCGCCTGGCGCAACCATTTCATCAGCTTCGGCGAAGGCGACACTTTCAAGCGATCGGCGGGCCTTTCGCCGTCGCAGTTTCCATCCGGCTTTGTGCCGGCGTTTGACATGGGCGCGTCGGTCATGCCGCTCACCCATCCCACCGGGCCGCTGCGGGCGCCGGGCAACAATGCGTTCGGCTTCGTGATGCAAGGCTTCATCGATGAACTGGCCGAAGCCGCGCGCATGGATCCGCTGGCTTTCCGCCAGCAACTGCTGGGCGATGCGCGCCTTGTGGGAGACCCTGCTGCGCGGGACCGTTTTGACAGCGGCCGGGCGCGCGCTGTGCTGGACGCGGTGGCGAAATCGGCCGGCTGGGGCCGCACACTGCCGCCGCGCTCCGGCCTCGGCATTGCCTTTCATTTCAGCCACCTGGGCTATTTCGGCACGGTCGTTGAAGCGGCCGTTGGCCGCGATGGCGTGGTGAAGGTCAGCAAGGTGTGGATGGCCGGCGATGTCGGCCGGCAGATCGTCAACCCCAGCGGGGCCTTGAATCAGGTCGAAGGCTCGGTGCACGATGCGCTCGGGGCAGCCCTTGGCCAGCAGATCACGCTGGAAAACGGTCGGGTGGTGCAGGGCAATTTCGATGCCTATCGGCTCACCCGGATGTCGGATGCGCCGCCGGTCGCGGTCGAGTTCCTGCTATCCGACAACCCGCCAACAGGCCTTGGCGAACCCGCCTACCCGCCCGTTCCACCGGCGCTGGTGAATGCGATTTTCGCCGCAACCGGTGTTCGCATCCGCAGCCTTCCGGTGGATTCAGCGCTGCTCAAAGCCTGAAGCCAGGCGGCAAAACGTTCAGGCTTCGCCCATCCTGAGCGCTGCGATGAAGGCTTGCTGCGGAATATCGACATTGCCATATTGCCGCATCCGCTTCTTGCCTTCCTTCTGCTTTTCCAGCAGCTTGCGCTTGCGCGAGATGTCTCCGCCATAGCATTTGGCGGTCACGTCCTTGCGCAGCGCGGCAATCGTTTCGCGGGCGATAACCCGTCCGCCGATCGCCGCCTGAATGGGAATCTTGAACAGGTGGCGCGGGATCAAATCCTTCATCCGCTCGCACATATGACGGCCGCGCCCTTCGGCCGCCTCGGCATGAACGATCATCGATAGCGCGTCGACATTCTCGCTGTTCACCATGATCGTCATCTTCACCAGATTGCCGGTGCGGTGGCCGATCTGGTGATAATCGAAGCTGGCATAGCCGCGCGAAATGCTCTTCAGCCGATCATAGAAATCGAACACCACTTCGTTCAGCGGCAGCTCGTAGGTCAGCTGCGCCCGGCCGCCGACATAGGTGAGGTTTTTCTGGATGCCGCGCCGGTCCTGGCACAGCTTCAGCACACCGCCGAGATAGTCATCCGGCACATAGATGGTCGCCTCGATCCACGGCTCGTCGATATGATCGATCTTCACCGGATCGGGCATGTCAGCCGGGTTGTGCAACTCGATCCGGCTGCCGTCGTTCAGGTGGATATGATAGACCACCGACGGCGCGGTGGTGATGAGGTCGAGATCATACTCCCGCGTGAGCCGCTCCTGGATGATTTCCAGATGCAGCAGGCCCAGGAACCCGCAGCGAAAGCCGAAGCCCAGTGCTGCGCTGGTTTCCATCTCGAAGCTGAAGGAGGCGTCGTTCAGCTTCAGCTTGTAGATGCTCTCACGCAGCTTCTCGAAATCTGCCGCGTCGGTCGGGAACAGACCGCAGAACACCACCGGCTGCACTTCGCGAAACCCTGGCAGCGCCTGGTTTGCCGGCCGCTTCGCGTCCGTGATGGTGTCGCCCACGCGGGCCTGTGCCACTTCCTTGATCTGCGCGGTGATGAAGCCCACTTCGCCCGGGCCGAGCTCAGCGCGCTGCTCGATCTTCGGCCGGAATGCGCCGGTGCGATCAACGAGGTGGGTGGTGTCTCCGGCCATGAACTTGATCGTCATGCCCTTCTTCAGCACGCCGTCGATCACCCTGACCAGAATGACAACGCCGAGATAGGCATCATACCAACTGTCCACCAGCATTGCCTTCAGCGGCGCGCTTGCGTCACCCTTTGGGGGTGGAATGCGCTTCACAATCGCTTCCAGCACATCGACAATGCCGATGCCGGATTTCGCACTGGTGAGCACGGCATCCGACGCATCCAGTCCGATCACATCCTCGATCTCTTTCCGCACCTTTTCCGGCTCGGCGGACGGCAGATCGATCTTGTTGATAACCGGCACGATTTCGTGGTCATGCTCGATGGATTGGTAGACATTCGCGAGCGTCTGCGCCTCAACCCCCTGCGCTGCATCCACCACCAGCAGCGCCCCCTCGCACGCCGCCAGCGACCGGCTCACCTCATAGGCAAAGTCCACATGCCCCGGCGTGTCCATCAGGTTCAGCACATAGTCGAGGCCGTCGCTCGCCTTGTAGTCCAGCCGCACCGTCTGCGACTTGATGGTGATGCCGCGCTCTTTCTCGATGTCCATATTGTCGAGCACCTGCTCGCTCATCTCGCGCGCTGTCAGCCCGCCGGTCTGCTGGATCAGCCGGTCGGCAAGCGTCGATTTGCCATGATCGATATGCGCGATGATCGAGAAATTGCGGATTCGCGAAAGCTCGGTCGAAGGTTGCGTTGCCATCGCGCCGGATTACAGCAGCGCCGCGCAATGACAAGGGGCGCATCCCGGCAGCAAGGTCGCATGCGCGCGATCAAAGCGGAACAGCAAGCTCCGACCGCTCGGTGGTGATCCACCATTCCGGCGGTACGCCGCGGCACACATCCATCACCGTCGTCTGCACCTTCACGAAAGCCTTGCCCGTCCAGGCCCAGCGATCGATGCGGCCACAGTCACCGATGCCGCGCCCCTTGTTCAAGCCGCCGAGCGTGCGGCTGCGCGGATCGAAATCGGCGTTGACGATGCCCTCGCCCGGCTCGCCGTCGGCCAGCCGGGCCGTCTCCAGCCTGCCGTCCGCAAGCAAAAATGGCCGCTGCACCAGATTGTATGCGCCGCTGCCGCACTCCAGCAGCACCAGCGTGTGGGTGGCATCCAGCGGGTGGACGGCATCGGTTGGCTGCTGGCCCGCATCGCAATCCATGCCCTTCAGCACGCCGCGCTGGCGCAACTGTGCCGCAAGCGTCGCCGGTGCGGGCGCGGTTCGGAGGCCCGGATAGGGTAGAACCTTCGGCCGCGGGCCGGCAACGCTTGCATCCGTCCGGCGCCCCGGGCGGGCCAATGCCGCCTTGGTGCCGACCCGCGCCTGCGTCTCGTCCACGAACAGCATCGCGGCGGTCGCTCCGGCAAGCGAAACGCTGCCCAGCGGCTTCTCACCGCTCATGACGATTGCGCTCTGTCCGATCGCCAGAGCGCGCGCCAGCCCCAGCGCGGCTTCCCCTTCCCAGCGGGCCGAAGCCGCATCGCGACCGACACGCCCCGGCGTGGCCTTGCCATCGACGATCAGGCTGATCGGGCCGGGTTGCAGACCTTCCGCAGACGTCAACTGCACCATCAACCGGCCGGATGCTCCGGACGCCCTGTCCAGAACAAGAAAAAGGCTTGCAGGATTGTCTTCCGGCGGCAGAGCCAGCGCGCGGCAATGCTGCGCCTGATCACACCCCGCCACCCAGTCCTTCCACTGCGATGGCTCAGCCGCGAAAGCTGCAACCGCTGGCAGGGCTGCAAGCGCAAGCCCTGCCAGCGGTCGCTTCATAGCTTCAAGCCGCAGGGCGCGGCACCGCGTCGCCGCCGAAATCATCCCGGCGCTTGCCCGATTTCGGCAGACCGGAAACACCGCCCGTGCCGAGCGGCGGCAGCTTGGCGGCCGCATCCGGTCGATCCACGCCCTCGCCGGCGATCACCCGGCGGATTTCTTCGCCTGAGAGCGTTTCATACTCCAGCAGCGCCTGGGCTACCGCTTCCAGCTCGTTGGCGTGATCCGTCAGCAACTGCTTGGCGCGGTCATAGCCCATCATCACAATGCGCTTCACTTCCTCGTCAATCATCTGCGCGGTTTTCTCGCTGACATTCTGCTGCCGACTCACCGAATGACCAAGGAACACTTCCTCCTGGTTCTCGGTATATTGCAGCGGGCCCAGCTTGTCAGACATGCCCCATTGCGTGACCATCGCCTTTGCGAGGTTGGTCGCCATCTGGATGTCCGACGAAGCCCCCGACGTTACCTTGTCGTGCCCGAAGATCAGTTCTTCGGCGACCCGGCCGCCCATCGCGACCGACAAGTTGGCGTACATCTTGTCGCGGTGGAACGAATAATTGTCCCGCTCCGGAAGCCGCATCACCATGCCGAGCGCACGGCCACGCGGGATGATGGTGGCCTTGTGGATGGGGTCAGACGCTTGCTCGTGGATGGAAACGACAGCGTGGCCGGCCTCGTGATAGGCGGTCAGCTTCTTCTCGTCCTCGGTCATCACCATGGACTTGCGCTCAACGCCCATCATCACCTTGTCTTTGGCGTCCTCGAACTCCTGCATGGCGACCAGCCGCTTGCTGCGGCGGGCTGCCAGCAGCGCCGCTTCATTCACCAGATTGGCGAGATCGGCACCGGAGAAGCCCGGCGTTCCGCGGGCAATGACCCGCGGGTTTACGTCGGGCGCCAGTGGAACCTTGCGCATGTGCACGCCGAGAATCCGCTCGCGGCCCTCGATGTCGGGGCGGCCAACGGTGATCTGCCGATCGAAGCGGCCCGGACGCAGCAGCGCCGGATCCAGCACATCGGGCCGGTTGGTTGCGGCAACGATGATGATGCCCTCATTGGCATCGAAGCCATCCATTTCGACCAGCAGCTGGTTCAACGTTTGCTCGCGTTCATCATTGCCGCCGCCAAGGCCAGCGCCCCGATGGCGACCGACCGCGTCGATTTCATCGATGAAGATGATGCAGGGCGCATTCTTCTTTGCCTGCTCGAACATGTCCCGCACCCGGCTGGCACCGACACCTACGAACATTTCCACGAAATCGGAGCCGGAGATGGTGAAGAAGGGAACCCCTGCCTCGCCGGCAATGGCGCGCGCCAGAAGCGTCTTGCCGGTGCCGGGAGGGCCAACCAGCAGCGCACCCTTCGGAATCTTGCCGCCCAGCTTGTGGAACTTGGACGGGTCCTTCAGGAAGTCGACGATCTCCTGCAATTCCTCGCGCGCCTCATCAATGCCGGCGACATCCTCGAACGTGACCCGGCCCTGCTTTTCGGTCAGCAGCTTGGCGCGCGACTTGCCGAAACCCATCGCCCCACGCCCCTGGCCATTCTGCATCTGCCGCATGAAAAAGATCCAGATGCCGATCATGATCAGGAACGGCAGCGCGCCAACCACGATCTGCTGCAGGATGCTGGGGCGATCCTCCGGTTGCGCATCAAAGCGCACATTCTTGCTGCGCAGCCGTTCGATCAACTGCATGTCACCCGGATTATAGGTGCGGAAGCTGGTATCGTTGGAAAGCTTGCCACTGATCTGCCGGCCGGAAATCTCGACCTCGCGCACCTGGCCTTCATCGACCTTTTTCAGGAAGTCCGAATAGGCGACCTCCTGGCCGGTGCGATCCGTGCGGGTCGACGGGCCCTGGAACAGCTGCACCAGCAGCACCAGCGCCAGCAAAATGCCAGCCCACATGAGCAGGTTCTTGACCAGCGGAGAGGGCGGCTTGCGGTTTCCTTCAGACATTTCGGAATCACCTTTCAAAGCGCAATGTAGGTGCGCTTGTGGCAAGCTGCAATTCGACTGTTTCGATTACGGCCATCGCTGCGTCCACTTGCCGTCATGGTGCGGGCGCTGCTGCCCCTTCGACCATGTAAATCCGGCCTTCAGCCAGCCTTTTGCGCGCAGCGGCAAGCGGCTGATAGTCCGGCGAGTCCCAGAATGCCTGCACGGCCGCCACGCTGGGAAATTCGATGATGATCACCCGGGCAGTGGGCGCCAGCCCCTCAAGAGCGGCAACCTCACCGCCGCGCGCAAGATAGCGCCCGCCATAGGCTGCCACGATCGGG
>JAIMJL010000001.1:69226-70948 GCA_020693225.1 Sandarakinorhabdus sp.
ATAGCCGCCGGGGACGCAGACAAGATCAAACTGGCCGCTGCTCGGCAGCGTCAGCGTCGGCATCAGCGCGAGGTTGCAATCGCTCATCACCGGCTCGATGGTCTTCCAGACATAATCGACGCTTGCCCCCGGCATCCGGCTCAGCACCTGTGCGGGTCCGGTCATGTCGAGCTGGGTCAGGTTGGGATAGAGGAGAAACCCGATTCGAAATGGTTGAGACATTCGATGCTTCCCTCACCGCCGCCGATGTCGTTCGCGGTACCTGCCGGCTGCTCTGGCTGCAAGGCTGGTCACCGCTGGCCGAGGTCACGCTGGCCGATGGCCATCGCGCCGATCTGATGGCGGTTTCGCGGTCGGGCGAAATCCTGATTGTGGAGATCAAGGTTTCAGCGGGCGATCTGAAAGGCGATCGCAAATGGCAGGCCTATCGCGATTTTTCGGATCGCTTTGCCTGGGCTGTGCCACCCGCGCTGACCGATCTGCTCGATGATGCACGCTTTGCGCCCGACCGCTGCGGGCTGATCGTGGCCGATCGCCATGAGGCGCTGTGGGTGCGCGAATCATGCACTTCGGCCCTGGCACCGGCACGGCGAAGGGCGGTGCTGCTGGGGTTTGCGCGCGCCGGGGCCGAGCGCGCCATGCGGATAGCGGATCCGGGCTTCGAAGGCTTCAATGCCTGGTGATTTGGCGCTTGAAGGGCGCTTTTTGTTCACCTATTGTTCTCATGCGACTCGCTCGTCGCCATTGGGGAGAAATGCGATGATTGGTTATGTCACGCTGGGAACAAATGATCTTGCCCGGGCCGCGCCATTCTATGACGCGCTCGCAGCCGAGCTGGGGGTGGGCCGGATGATGGACTATGATGGCTTCATCGCCTGGGGCATCCCCGGCGATGCTGCGGCCGGCATCGGTCTCACCAAGCCGCACGATGGCAATCCGGCAACGGTCGGCAACGGGGTGATGGTGGCCCTGCAAGCGAAGGATCGGGAGCAGGTCGATCGGCTGCATGCCATCGCGCTTGCCCATGGCGGGACCTGCGAAGGCCCGCCCGGACCGCGCGGAGACAGCTTCTATGCCGGCTATTTCCGCGATCTGGACGGCAACAAGCTCAACGCCTTCCTGATGACGGGCTGACCGGCGCGGACGCAGGCGATCAGTCTTCCGGGGCGATGGTCACTTTCAATCCATCGAGCGCATCAGAGAAGGGGATCTGGCAGCTCAGGCGGCTGTTGGCTTGCCGGTGATCGGAGGAATCGAGCAGATCGGCTTCGTCTTCATGCGGCTTGCCGACAGCCTCCGTCCAGGCGGCATCGACATGCACATGGCAGGTGGCGCAGGAGCAGCTGCCGCCACAAAGGGCCAGAAGTTCGTCAAAGCCATTGTCGCGGATGACCTCCATGACCGAAAGGCCGGCTTCGCCTTCAACGGCTTTCTCATGGCCCTTGCGGTCGATGACAATCAGTTTCGGCATGTCTGCTCCTGAATGGGTGGCCCGGAACGGTGCATGTGCCTAATAGCGGCCAAGGCGCAAGGTGCAAGCCAGCCAGAGTGGAGAGGGTAGTTGGGTCTAACAGCCACGCAGATTGCCACGGGGATGGACAGGCTTTGCGCTTGCGAGCCACTGTTTGCGGCTGCCCGTGCGCATTATGGCTTGCCCGAGCCGCGGATACGTCCGCGTGGCTATGAAACGCTCTTGCGGGCGATTGTCAGCCAGCAGATCTC
>JAIMJL010000001.1:71106-72845 GCA_020693225.1 Sandarakinorhabdus sp.
GTCGGCTGTTCCTTGCCGATTCGCGCCCCACGGAAAAGGCCCTGCGAGCGATGGCGGAAGACTGGCGCCCGCAACGCGGCGTCGCGGCGCTCTTTCTCTGGCATTGCTACAATGCCCCACCGCTGTAAATGACGACAGCATGAGTGTGCAGCATGTAACTTCGGCGGCAAATGGCACGCTAAAACGGTTGCGATCTTTGCGAGAGAAAAAATACCGGCGCAGCGAAGGGCTGTTTCTGGCCGAGGGTCTGCGCATCTGCACCGAGGCACTCGATGCCGGCTGGGTGCCGGCGGTGCTGGTCTTTGCTGAAGGCAAGGCCGATCATCCGCTGGTGCGGCGGCTCATGCTGGCCGCCCTTGCCGCCGGCTCGCCGGTCATCGAAACATCGGCCGATCTGCTTTCGGGGGTAACCGGCAAGGACAATCCGCAGGCGGTGGCCGCCGCCTATCGGCCGCGCGAAACTTCTCTTGCCGGCCTGCAGCCCGGCGCGCGGACCCTGGTGGCCGAGCAGGTGCGCGATCCCGGCAATCTGGGAACCTTGTTGCGCGCCTGCGATGCGGCCGGTGCGGGCGCGCTCATCCTGCTCGATGCCTGCGCCGATCCCACCTCGGTAGAGGCAGTGCGCGCTTCGATGGGCGCCTATTTCACGGTCAGAACCGTGAACTGCACAACCGGCACGTTTCTGGACTGGAAGCGGAGTACTCCGGCCCGGCTCATCGGGGCCGCACTGGATCCGCGCGCGGTGGATTTCCGCCAGGCCAACTATGGCCCGCCATCCCTCCTTTTGGTCGGCAATGAGCAGGCGGGCTTGCCCGAGACGCTGATGGCCGCCTGCGATCAGCTGGTGGTGATGCCGATGATGGGAAAGGCAGACAGCCTGAATGTGGCAATGGCCGGAACGCTGCTGCTTTATGAGGCTCTGCGCCAGCAGCACCCCCTCACTCCGACGGCAGAAACTCCAGCGCAACGCCGTTGATGCAATAGCGCAGGCCGGTGGGCGGCGGGCCATCGGGAAACACATGCCCGAGGTGGCTGCCGCAGCGGGCGCAATGCACTTCGGTGCGCACCATACCAAGGCTGCGATCGGTGGTGGTTTCGGTGGAGCCTTCGACCGGGGTATCGAAGCTCGGCCAGCCGGTGCCGCTTTCAAACTTCCTGTCGCCCACAAACAGTGGCTGACCGCACCCGGCGCAGGCAAATGTCCCTGCCCGCTTTTCCCGCAACAGCCCGCAACTGCCCGGTCGCTCGGTGCCGTGCGCGCGCATCACATGATATTGCTCAGGCGTCAGCATCGCACGCCATTCGGCTTCAGTACGCGACACGGGAAATTCGCGGCTGCTCATCTTCGGGTTCCTTGTTCTGGGATCGGGCATATGGGGCTGCATCGGCGGAATTGCAGGGGTCAGCCGCGCGATGCAGCCTCCGCGACGATGAGGCGCGCTTCGGCCGCATGCCCCACTGCCGTCAAGGCGGCGGCAATCCGGCGCAGATAGTCTGGCGGCACATCGCGCCAGTTTCCGTGCAAGCCGGTGGCAGCAAGCACCATGACCGCACCGGTCTGGCGGGCGGCCACGGCGCGATCAAGCGCCCGCGTCCAGCGATTGTCGATGCGGGGAGGCACATCCACCGGCGGCTTGCGGCCCAAGCCAGCCAGACCCGCCGCAAGCAGCGCCGCACGATGCGGCGACACCGACGACTCCCAGGCCTGAAACAGTCCGCCATCCAGCGGGATCGCGGCA
>JAIMJL010000001.1:73032-82880 GCA_020693225.1 Sandarakinorhabdus sp.
GCCAGCCATAGCGTTCCGGCGAATCCGCCGCTGCGCGGCCCCACAGCGACCGGAGGGCCTGCAACCGCTGTGACGCGTCGGTGGCGCTGTTGGCCAGTCGCAACTGTCCACCCGGGCTGGACGCCAGTGTTGACGGGTCCAATGTGGCCGCCTCCGCCGCAAACAGCCGGTTGGCCTCTGCCGCACTTATGGCGCCGGTGGCGGCAACCGTCGGCGCCAGTGCGGCGCGCCGGGCCACCGACTGGCCCGGAAGCCGCACCAGCCACGCCTTTTGCGCTGGCGTTGCCCCGCCCAGAAAACTGTCCGGCACTTCAAGTCCTGCCGCAGACGACAGACCGATCCGCCAGGCGGTGAGAGACGCAACTTCCTGCCATTCCGGATTGGCCGCTCGCCGACCGCCGCCGGTGGCCGATGCAATGCGCTCGGCGAGGCCGATATCGAACGCCGCAAGGGCATTGTCCTTGCGCAAGCGATCAAACATTTGCGACGCGCCGAAATCATCCCCCAGGACCGCCGCGCACATGGCATCCAACAATCGCCAAACCGGCATCTCGGTGATGCTGTAGGCGGTGGTTGCCAGCGGGCACAAAGCGATCGGATCACCGGCAGCCAGCGCCAGATGCCCGGCCACGGCGTACAGGGACTGGGTGTAGCGATCGAGCGCAATGCGGCTGACCATCCTGTGCGCATCGCTGGCCGAACCGATGGCGGCCAGCGCCTGCGCCCGGGCCGCCAGCCAGTCGGCGGGATTGAGTCCGGGCGGTGGCGCCGTGCGCGACAGCAGCGCGCGCGCCAGCACGATCTGCGCCCAGCGGCTTGCCAGCGGCGCATCGATACGGCGCAGCAGCACCGCGAGGAAGCGCGCATCCGCGCCGGCAAAGATATCCGCCGGATAACCACTGGTGGCCGGCGTCAACAGACCGGCATCCTCCGGCTGCCCCACCGGGCCGGCAAGCTCGGCCAGCGGATTCACCGGTTCTTGCACCGCAAGCTCGGGCAGCACCGCAGGCGGCTGCGGCACCATCAGCGGCCCCGGCGGCAGGCGCTGCCCGTCCTGCGGGAGAATGGACACGGCCGATTCCGGCACAGGCGGCGATGCCGGACCCGGCTGCGCGGGCTGCGCACTATCCAGATCGTCCGGCAGCAGCGACTTCGGTGCGCTTGTCGGAGCGGCAGGCAGCGACGCTTCCTGCGCCGACGCGGCCACCGAACCGAGCAGCGCCAGCCCCGCCGTGAAAAGCCGCACCCGGCGATTTGCAACCAGCCTCATGGCCCCCCTATAGCTAGAGGCATGACAGCTGTGAAAGCGGAAAACTTGGCGGCGCGGCCACAGCCGCATTCTGACTGGCAGCGCCGGCCGATTGTGCTTGTGGGATTGATGGGATCGGGCAAGACGACGGTGGGCAAAAGATTGGCCGCGCGGCTGAACTGGGACTTCGTGGATGCCGATGAAGAAATCGAAATGGCGGCCGGCATGACCATCAGGGAAATCTTCGCCAAATATGGCGAGCCGCATTTCCGCGATGGCGAGCGCCGCGTGATTGCCCGGCTGATGGACGGCGGCGCACGGGTGATTGCAACCGGCGGTGGGGCGTTTGTGGATCCCGAAACCCGCGCAGCGATCTTGCAGAAGGGGACCGCCGTGTGGCTGGATGCCAGCCTCGATACGCTGGTTGGCAGGGTGTCCAAGCGCAGCACCCGGCCGCTGCTGGTGGGTCGGGATCCGGCGGACGTGCTTGCCGAACTGGCCCGGGTGCGAAACCCGCTCTATGCCGAGGCGCATATCCGGGTGCTCAGCAGCAATGGCCCGCACAGCAAGAGCGTGGATGCAATATTGGACAGTCTGACGGGGCAAGCGGCATGACCAGCGTGCCGGTAACGCTTGGCGACCGCAGCTATGCGATTGCCATCGAAGGCGGGCTGATCGCCACGGCAGGCGAGCGGCTTCGCGCGCTTGCCGCGCCGAAGCGGGTGGTCGTCGTGACCGACGAAACGGTTGCCGGTCTGCACCTGCCCGCCCTGCTCGGCGGGCTTGCGGGGTTCGATCCGCAAAGCATCGTGTTGCCAGCGGGCGAGGCAACCAAGAGCTTTACCCGGCTGGAGCGGCTTTGCGACGCGCTGCTGCACAGCGATGTGACCCGATCGGACATTGTTCTGGCCTTTGGCGGCGGGGTGATCGGCGATCTGACCGGCTTTGCTGCCGCGATCGTCAAGCGCGGGGTGCCCTTCCTCCAGGTGCCGACAACCTTGCTGGCGATGGTCGACAGTTCGGTGGGCGGCAAGACCGCCATCAACACGCGCGCTGGCAAAAACCTGGTGGGCGCCTTCTACCAGCCGATTGCAGTCTGGGCCGATCTCGATCTTCTGCAAAGCCTGCCCCTGCGGCAGATGCAGGCCGGCTATGCGGAAATCGTGAAATACGGCCTGATTTCGGATCCCGCATTTTTCGACTGGTGCGAGGCGAATGCGCCTGCCCTGCTGGCGCACGATCGGCAAGCCTTGGCCCATGCCGTTGCCGAAAGCTGCCGGGCGAAGGCCGCAATCGTGGCAGCAGACGAGCGCGAGACGCGGGATTTGCGCGCCTTGCTCAACCTTGGACACACGTTCGGGCATGCGCTGGAAGCCGAAACCGGCTTTTCCGATCGGCTGCTGCATGGCGAGGCGGTGGGCATCGGCATGGCACAAGCGTTCCGCTTTTCCGCGCGGCTGGGCCTGTGTTCCGGGCAGGATGCGATGCGGGTGACTCGCCATCTGCAGCAACAGGGATTGCCTGCCTGGCCCGGCGATGCAGGCGTGGAGCCATCCGCGGCGACGCGGCTGGTGGCGCACATGCAGCACGACAAGAAGAAGACCAGCGCCGGCCTGCCGTTCGTTCTGGCCAGAGGCATTGGCGAAGCCTTTGTCGCCAAGGACATTGCTCTTGCCGACGTCGAGGCCTTTCTGGCGAGCGACGCGCCCTAGAGCGAGTCTCGTTCTGATTGCATCAGAACGGCCGCTCTATCTTCTTGTTTTTCCGCATGGGTTTTTCGATGCTGGTGATTCCACCAGATCGGAACATGCCCTAAACGGTTGCGGCCCAGCGGGCGGCGCGCTGCACGGCCGCGCTTGCTGCCGGGATCATGCCGGCGATCGAGAAGAAGCCGTGGATCATGCCGGGGACGCATTCATGCTCGACCCGGTTGCCGGCTGCCGCAAGCCGGGCGACATAGGCTTCGCCCTCGTCCTTCAGCACATCATATTCGGCGGTGACGACCCAGGCCGGCGGCAGGCCGGACAGGTCTTTGGCTCGGAGTGGAGCGGTAGAGGCGTCAGCCGCACTGCCATCTGGAAGCCAATGGTTCCAGAACCACAGCATGTCCGCCTTCGACAGGCCATAGTCGCCATCCTGCGTATAGCTGGCGCGGTCATCGGTCGGAAAATCGGTTACGGGATAAACCAGAAGCTGGCCAGCCAGCCGGGGGCCGGCGGCTTCGCGGGCGGCGATCGCTGCCAGGGCTGCCAGATTGCTGCCGGCACTGTCTCCACCGATCACGATATGCTCCGGATCGCCGCCGTAGGTGCCAATGGTACCGGCAGTCCAGGTAAGCGCCGCCGCTGCATCCTGTTGCTGGGCCGGCGAGCGTGCCTCCGGGGCGAGGCGATAGTCGACGCTCACCACCAGCAGCGGCCCTTCCTTGGCCAGCAGACGGCACAATCCATCATGCGACTCGATATTGCCGACCACCCAACCGCCACCATGCAGCCAGAGCAGGACCGGGAGCGTCGCTGCAGCGCCTTCCGGCCGATAGATGCGGATGGGCAACCCGCCCGCGGCGGTTTCCATCACCAGATCGCGCGTTTCGATGTCGGCAGGTGCCAGCGGCTTCAACGGTTCAACCCGCGCCAGCATGCTCGCGCGGGCGTCCGCCACCGAAAGACTGTGCATCTTTGGCAGATCGCGCCCGAGTTCGAGCAATTGGGCAACTATCGGATCGAGCGGCATGATCAGTCTCCGGAAAAGCGGGATTTCAACGCCAGCATGGCAAGCGCTGCCGAGACCGCCTCGCCCGCCTTGTCCTTCTGCGCCGGGTCGGCACGAGCAAGTGCCTGGGCTTCATTTTCCACCGTGAGGATGCCATTGCCAATCGCTATGCCGTCCAGTGTGAGTGCCATGATGGCACGGGCGCTTTCGTTGGAGACCACCTCGAAATGGTAGGTTTCGCCGCGGATTACGCAGCCAAGCGCCAAAAAGGCTTCGTAGCGGCCGCTATCTGCTGCCATGGCGATGGCAGCGGGGATTTCCAGCGCGCCGGGCACTTCCACCAGCTCGTGGGCATGGCCGGCGGCCTCGATGGCGCGGCGGGCGCCTGCGAGCTGCAGGTCGAAAATGTGCCGGTAAAAGCCGGCGCCGACGATCAAAATCTTGGCCATGGACTGCTTTCAGGCGGTTAGAGGGCGTTCATCAACAACTTTCAGGCCATAGCCTTCGAGGCCGACATAGCTGCGGCGGCTGCCCGCGAGCAGGATCATATCGGACACGCCGAGATCCACGAGAATCTGCGCACCAACGCCATAGTCGCGAACCTGGAACGGTTCGCCCTGGCCCTTGGCCTTCATCTGGCTGGAAATGGCATCCGGCCGGGCATCGCGGATCACGATGAGGATCCCGGCGCCCTCCTTCGCAATGGCCTGCATGGCTTGCGGGATAAGGCCGGATCGACCGCCCGCTTCGGCAAACAGATCGGTGAACAGCGACTGCACATGCACCCGCACCAGGGTTGGCCTGTCTGGCGAGATTCGCCCCTTCTGCAGCACGATATGCTCGGCATAATCGGCGGTGTTGGCATAGGTCATCGCGGTCCACTGGCCGCCATGTTCGCTTTCCATTCCCACTTCGGCGATCTTCTTCACAAGATGATCGTGCCGCATCCGGTAGGCAATCAGATCGCGGATGGTGCCAATCTTGATACCATGCGCCTTGGCAAACGGGATCAAATCGTCCAGCCGCGCCATGCTGCCGTCTTCGTTCATGATTTCGCAGATCACGCCGGACGGATTGAGGCCGGCCAGCCGCGACACATCGACAGCGGCCTCGGTGTGGCCGGCGCGGACGAGGACCCCGCCATCGCGGGCAACCAGCGGGAAAACATGGCCGGGGGTGACGATGGCATCCGGGCCCTTGGCTGAATCGATCGCCACGGCAACGGTGCGGGCGCGATCTGCAGCGCTGATACCGGTAGTGACCCCCTCCCGGGCTTCGATGGAAACGGTGAAAGCCGTTTCGTGGCGGGTGCGGTTGGATTGCGACATCAGGGGCAGGCCGAGCTGCTCGACGCGCGGACGGGCAAGCGACAGGCAGATCAGCCCACGCCCGTGCCTGGCCATGAAGTTGATCGCATCCGGCGTCGCCATCTGCGCCGGGATGATCAGGTCGCCCTCGTTCTCGCGGTCTTCGTCGTCGACCAGTATATACATGCGGCCGTTGCGGGCCTCGGCGATGATCTCCTCGATCGGAACAAGCGGCGACGCGGCATTGCCGCTGATCCAGGCTTCCAGCTTGGCCAGCGTTTCGGCGGTCGGGTTCCAGCCCGGCTCTTCCAGCGAGCGCAAAGAATTGGGGTGCAGCCCGGCGGCCCTGGCGAGGCCGGAGCGGGTGAGGCCTGTATCAGACAGGCGGGTGCGGATTTGCTCGAGCAGTGTCATGCAGGCGCAGTCTCACATTTCGATGTGAGGCTCAACCTATCAGTTCACATTGCGTTGTCGCGCCTGCTCCATGCGCTGGAGATAGCGGGCGAGCACATCGATCTCCAGATTCACTTCCCGCCCGGCGCTGGCGCTGCCGAGGTTCGTCCATTCGGCGGTGTGGGGGATGATGTTGAGGGCAAAGTGCGCGCCTTCTGCAGTATCCTGCACGCTGTTGACGGTGAGCGAGACGCCATCGACGCAGACCGAGCCTTTCGCCGCGATGAAGGGCGCGAGGCTGGCGGGCGCTGCCACGATGAGGGCGAGGCTGCCAGCGGTCTTTTCCGCCGAGACTATGGTGCCAATGGCATCGACATGTCCGGTGACGATGTGGCCGCCCAGCTCGTCGCCCACCTTCAGCGCGCGCTCCAGATTGAGGCGGGCGCCGGGCGCCCACATGGCATGCGCCGTGCGGGAAATGGTTTCGCCGGACACATCGACGGCGAAGCGGTCGGCGGATTTGCCGACCACCGTGAGGCAGACGCCGGAGCAGGCGATCGATGCGCCGATTGCGACGCTGGCGAGATCATAGGCGGTTGCGATTTCCAGACGCAGATCGCTGCCGGCGCGGGCGGTGGCGCTGGCGACGGTGCCGATGTCGGTGATGATGCCGGTGAACATGGGGTTGGCCTAGCGGGGGTTGGGCTTGCGGAAAAGGGGGCGGATCAGCACGGCTGATACACTTCCAGCAGATCGACGCCGAGGGGGCGGCGGTCTGCAAGGGTCCAGCGATTGTGGGTGCTGGCAAGCGAGTCCGGTGTCAGCGCTTCCAATCCGCGCCCTGCACCGATCAGAATGGGCGCGCGCAGCAGGACGAGGCGATCGACGCGGTCGTCGGCAAGGAGGGTGCCGGCGAGGTGACCGCCTCCTTCGCACAGGATGCGGTTGATGCCGCGCCGGCTGGCGATTTCATCGAGCGCTGCAAGCGAGGGACAGGCGAGCCAGCCTTCCGGGACGGGGCCGCTGGTGATGGCGGCGCGCAGCGGCTGGGGAGCGGTGTTGCCGGGGAGGCGGATGGTGAGGCTGGGCGCATCGTGTCGCAGGGTGCCGCCGCCGACGACGATCATGTCGGCTTCGGCACGCAGCAGATGGGCATAGCCGCGGGCAGCTTCGCCGGTGATCCACTGGCTGGTGCCATCCGGCATGGCCAGGCGGCCATCGAGGGAGAGGGCGAGTTTCAGGGTGAGCTGTGGACGCGCTGCTTGCAGCCGGGCGGTGAAGCCGGCGAGTTCGCCTTGCGCCTCGCGGTTCAGACCAGTCTTGCTGACGATGATGCCGGCGGCGGCGAGGCGGGCTGCGCCCTGCCCTGCGGTTCTTGGATCGGGATCCTCCATGGCGATGACGCAGCGCGAGATGCCGGCGGCGATCAGGCTGTCGGCACAGGTGGGGCCGCGATCGGAGGGATGGGCGCAGGGTTCGAGGGTAACATAGGCGGTGCTGCCGGCGGCTTTCTGGCCCGCTTCGGCAAGCGCCATGGCTTCGGCGTGGGGACGGCCACCGTCCTGGGTCCAGCCGCGACCGATGACCCGCCCTCCCTTGACCAGCAGGCAACCGACATTCGGGTTGCGGCCTGTTCGGCCCCGGCCTCTGGCCGCCAGCGCCAGCGCGGCGGCCATCCAGCGTTCATCGTCTGCCTTAGCCAGGGGTGGCGGCCCGGGCGGCGCGGCGTTCGGCTTCGAGCCCGGCCTGGCGGGCTGCTTCGGCGGCGGCCTGCTCATCGTCGATGCGCTTGTTGTGGGCGGCATAGGCGGCGCGCACTTCGGCCATGCGCTCTTCCTTGTCGGCCAGCGCGTCCTCGGCGGTGCGGCCCTGTTCCCAGCTATCGAAGTAAATCGGGCCGGGGCCGGGCTTTACATAGCCGGTGTTGGCGGCGACGAGAAAGCCGGCGATGATGAGGCCGCCCATGCCGAGCGAGGCCAGGGCGAACCATTTGCGATGCGCCGGGATGGCGCGCAGCACGCCGAACGGGCCGTTCGGGCGTTCGGGTTTGCGGTTCCAGCTGAAGCCCTCGACGCGATCCATTTCGCTGCGGATGACGCGGGCGGCCATCATCTTGGCTTCATCGCCGCTGGCGGCGATGTCTTTGAAGGGCGTTGGCAGGGGCGGGGATTTGGGGCGCTTCAGCGGCATGGATCACACCCGCATGGGCATGAGAACGTAAAGCGCCTGCGACTGATCATTCTCGCGGATGAGGGTGGGGGCGGCGGCATCGGCCATGTGGACCTCGATGCTGTCGCCTTCCACCTGGCCGAGGATATCGAGCAGGTAGCGGCTGTTGAAGCCGACATCGAAGCTTTCCGCGGCATAATCGGCCGGCACGTCTTCGGAGGCGGTGCCATTTTCCGGGCTGGTGACGGAGAGGGTGACGCGATCACGATCCATGCTGAGCTTGACGGCGCGGGTCTTTTCGCTGGCGATGGCGGTGACGCGATCGACGCCTTCGGCAAGCGTTGCCGGATCGATTTTCAGCAGGCGATCATTGGCGGTGGGGATGACGCGGCTGTAATCCGGGAAGGTTCCATCAATCAGCTTGGAGGTGAGCATGGCACCGCCGACCTTCAGGCGGATTTTCGAGGGCGAGAGGGCGATTTCCACCGTGTCTTCGCGTTCATCGAGCAGCTTGCGCACTTCGGCGATGGCTTTGCGCGGGATGATGACATCGGGCATCCCCTCGGCACCTTGCGGCAGCGGCATTTCGATCCGGGCGAGGCGGTGGCCATCGGTGGCGACGGCGCGCATGGTATTTGCGCCCCCATTGGCTGCCGCTGCCGGAGCATGGAGGAAGATGCCGTTCAGATAGTAACGGGTTTCTTCCGTGCTGATGGCGAAGCGGGTTTTATCGATCAGGTTGCGCAGGGTTTCGGCGGGCAGCTGGAAGCTGATCGGCAGATCGGTTTCGCCGATCACCGGGAAATCCTCGCGCGGCAGGGTTTGCAGCTGGAACTTTGCGCGGCCGGCGATAACCGACATTTTCTGGGCGATGACTTCCAGCGTGACCTGCGCGCCATCGGGGATTTTGCGGACGATATCGAACAGGGTGTGGGCCGAGACGGTGGAGGCGCCGGCCATTTCGACCTGCGCTGCCACTTCTTCGACGATCTGCAGATCGAGATCGGTTGCCATCAGCTTCATCGTGGTGCCATCGGCCGACAGCAGCACATTGGACAGGATGGGGATCGTGTTGCGCCGTTCCACCACGGACTGCACATGCCCCAGAGCCTTCAACAACGTCGCGCGTTCGACAATGACTTTCATTCAGCAGTCCCTGGGCTGGAGTGTGTTACCCTCTATACAACAGCGGCGGGGCTTAGGAAGCCCGTTGCTGCGGGCGGCATTGCGATTCCGGACGGGGGGCGTGTGGGGCTTAAAACAGGGCCGAAGGTTACGAAGGTTACGCCTAGAACGGGCTTTGCGGCGGGCGGCAGTGTGACATTTCTGCATCCTATTTTGTTCATATTTCACATATTTCACGCTCGCACGCGGGGGGGCGGCCGGGAAGCGCCGGGTGGGGGCAAGGGCGAGTTGGGGATGGGCGGGTTGGGGATGGGCGGGTTGAGAAACAGCGAGTTGATTGTAGGCTGATACCGGGGGTGTAGGACAGGCCGGAGCGGGCGGCTTCATGCGGCGGGGGCCTGGTATTCGGGGCGGAGCCAGCGGATGTGGCCGGATTTTTCCTCGGCGGCGCGTTCGGCGTTCAGGGCGACGAGGCGGGTGATGATTTCGTGCGGCGCGAGGGGCCATTCCCAGCCATAGGCGGCGGCGACGGCGGCATCGAGCTGATCGTGGAGGTGGGAAAGGATGCGGGCGCGGCCGCGGGTGGCGCGGTCGGCGTCTGCGGCGGGCAGGGGTGCGCCGGACTCGATCAGGGCGCGGAGGTTGTAGAGGCCGGTCATGGTGAGATCGGGATGGTCAGCCAGCACCTGCTTGCGGGTGGCGTCCAGCTCCTCGGCGATTTCGGCGATGGCGGCGGCTTGCGCGGGGGTGGCCTCGGGGAAGGGGAAGGGGTCGAAGCAATCGGTTTTTACATACACTGGTCGATCTTCGAGGAGGCCGCCGAGTTCCAGCGCCCATTCGCAATGCAGGCTTGAGGACAGAGCGCCCAAATGAAAGGCATTGTCGGACCCGAT
>JAIMJL010000001.1:83037-84851 GCA_020693225.1 Sandarakinorhabdus sp.
AAGCGGTGGAGGATGCTGTCTGGCGCGAGCAGGATTTCGGCGGCGCGATCCCACCATTGCATGACGAAATCTGCGGAGGCGGGCACGCGGGGGTTGGCCCGCCACAGGGCTTCGGCATAGCCGGGATCGAGCTTGGAGCGGAGATCCTTGCCGCCGATGAACGGCGGATTCCCCACGATGAACTCCGCTTCCGGCCATTCGGCGGGCCGGGGATGTTCCAGATCGGCGCTGCCATAGTCGTTCATGGCCAGACAGGCATCATGGCCATAGTGCCGCCCGAAATTGATGGCGGCAGTCTGGCTCAGGATGGGGTCCTGGATGCGCGCCGGGTCTGCCGCCATGCGGAAGCGGAGCCAGCCGATCCAGACGGTGATTTCGGCGATGACGGCGGCGCGGGGGTTGATTTCGAGGCCGAGGAACTGGTGCGGGGCGACCAGCGGCGCGGCCGGGCTGCCCAGCGATTGCAGGAAGACGAGCGCTTCGGATTCGAGCTTCATCAGCTGTTCGAGGGCAACGAAGAGGAAATTGCCGGTGCCGCAGGCGGGATCAAGCACGCGGGTGGCGGCCAGGCGCTGCTGAAAGGCGGTGACGGTGGCGATGGCCGATGCGGTGTCACCAGCTTCGACCGCCGCGCGGGCAGTGGCGAAGGCGGATTCCCATTCAGGGCGCAGCACGTCCATGATGGTGGCTTCCACGACGCGCTCGACATAGGCGCGCGGCGTGTAGTGGGCGCCGAGCTTTTCGCGTTCGGACGTCTGCTCGAACGCCTGTTCGAGAAAGGAGCCGAAGATGGCGGGCTCCACCTTCTGCCAATTCTGCCCGGCGGCGGCGAGGAGGGCGGCCTTTTCGATGGTGCCGAGATCATAGACGGTGCGGTCGGCGAACAGGTTGCCGTTGAAATAGCGGATTTCGGTGTCGCCCATCGGCCAGTAGCGGCCGGCTGCCTGATCGCCCATGGCGCGCCACAGCGATTCGAGGCCGGTGCGCCACCAGGCATCGGATTTGTCGTTGGCGTCCTTCAGGAAGCGGGTGAAGCGGCCGGTCTGAATGAGACCGACATCCTCGGCAAACATGCAGAACAGCAGGCGGATGATGAAGAGGGTGGTTTCCTCGAGGATGCGGGATTTGTCCTGATCCGAGCGGGCGGCGAGGCGGACATTTTCGTTGGCGGTGAGGGTGCGGGCGACTTCGGCGATGCTGATCGCCACCTTGCGGGTGACATCGACGGATTGCAGGCGGGGATCGATGCTGCGCGGATCGGTGAAGATGGCGCGAAGCAGCTTTTGCGTTTCGTGATCGCGCAGCTGTTCGAGGGTGATGCGGTAGGTCGCGGGGTTGGGGAAATAGGTGTAGCCGCGGCCATTGTCGGAAAAATCGAAGAAGATTTCGAACGCGCGGCCGATGTCTGCAACGATCAGGAAGGGCGGCGTCTTGTGGCTTTCGGGGAGGGAAAGGGCATATCCGCGGGCCTGATCGAAGGCATCGCGCATCAGGCGGTCATAGGGGGCGGGGCGGTTGCGGGCCGGCGCGGCGGCGGCGGCGATCGGATTGCCGAACAGGTCCAGCGCGGGCGGCTCTGGCAGTGGCTCCGGGTCTGCCGCGCGGGAGTCGCCGGGGGTGACTTGCGATTGCTTGGCTTCGAGGATGAAATGGTTGCGGCGATAGAGATCGATGAAGCCCTTGGTGGTGCGGCCATAGGGCGAGCGATTGGTGAGCGTGGCTTCGAACTCATAGTCGCCAAGCGCGCCCTTGCTGGCGGGGGCCGGGACGGGGAGATCGAGCACGTCCACCAGCTCGCGCAGGAACATCTGGGA
>JAIMJL010000036.1:0-15682 GCA_020693225.1 Sandarakinorhabdus sp.
CCGGCTATCCTGCACGGGGTGCGGCCACCGGCCCCGGTGGCACCGGCGGCCCCGGCGGCGAGGATGCTCACCCTGACCGTCACGGCTCCGGGGCGGGCGGCGCGAGCGCACCGGGTTGATCTGTCGGCGATTGCGCTGGCGGACGTGGATCTGGTGGCGGATGCGATTTCTGCCGCAGTGCCGGGGGTGCGGGCCTGGGCTTTCACGGCCGATCTGGCGATTTTCCGACCGGCGAACCCGCCACCTGCGCCGCCGCAGACCGAGCTTCGCCTGCACATCGAGACGGTGGGGGCGGGCAGCGGCTGGCAGCTGGCGGCGGAGCCTCTGGAGCTGGCGGCGCTGCTGGGGCTGGCGGCGGAGACGGCCACCGGATCAGCGCTGGAGGCGGCTGGCGGCGGCGATGTGGCGGACAATGCGGTGGTGACTCGCGCCGAACTGGTGGCGGCGTTGACGCGGGCGGCGACCTTGATGACGCTGGAACCGGTGGCGCCACCGCCGCTGACTGTGGCGGGCAATGCCGTTGCGTTGACCGCCCTGACCCGCGCCGGGGCTTATGCGGCGCGGCGGCCGACGGAAGAGTTCGACCGGTTCCTGCGCTATCAATCGGCTACACTGGGATCGCGATCGAGCATCGAATGTGTGGAGCAGGCGGGGCGCGGGGTGCGTCTGCCTGTGGGCCTGGTGCGCAGCCCGGCGTGCCGGGGGTGTGTGATCATCCCGCCGCTCGCCGATCAGCCGCTGGACGGGGCGTTGCATATCGAGTTCAACGAGCCGCCGCCGGGGTCGGCCCTGCTGGCACCCACATTGGTGATCGTGCCGTTTCCGGCTGCGACCTACACGGCGGCGCAGATTGCCGCGGCCATTCATACTGCCGCCACTGCGGCCAATGCGGGGACTGCAACGCTTTTTGCCGATGGCAGCATTGTGATCGAAACGGCGCAGGCAGGCTTGCAGGGAAGTGTTCGCCTGCCGGCTGCGGGCACGACGCGGGCGGTGGCCGATCGGCTGCTGGGTGCCGGGCGGAGCCTGTTTGCACGCGGCTGGCCCGATGTCGGGAGGCAAGGTGCCGGGGCCGGTCTGCGCGCCGGGTTCCGCAGCCGCGACGGGGCGGCCTCTGCGGCGGCGCAATGGACCTTTACGAATGGCACCCGCAGCGTTTCGGTGGCGGTGGGACCGAACGACAGCGCCGAGGAAATCGCCGATCGGTTGAATCAGCAGTTTTCCGCCTCTCCGCCGGCGATCGGGATCGCGGCTTCGGTGGACGGCGTGTTGTTTATCGAGACGTTGATCGATGGCGTTTTCCTGCAGGTGAACGGGGCGCCGCTGATGGCCAATGCGGTGGATATCTACCGGCCCTGGCTGACGCCGGAGCGGGCGAGCGAGCCGGCGTTCGGTTTGCGGCTGACGAACGAGGTGCGGACGGTGCGGCTGGCGCGCGGCAGAGGCGCTGCCTTTGATCCGGCCGATGCGGATGACTGGGGCTGGCTGCGGCATCCGTTCGATTCGACCACCTCGGCGGTGGCGAACTTCCGGGCCCTTCCGCCGGGGCGCTATGCCATCGATTTGCGCAGCGATGCAGCGAAGGCGACCAACTATGACGCGGCGGCGGCCAGAATCCTGTCAGCACCGGGCGCGGGAACGCTGGTGCATGCGGTGCGCTATGGCATCGATGTTTCCCGGCGCAGCAGCTTTGGATTCCACCGGCTGCCGGACGGCGAAGTGGGCGAGGAATGGAGCCTCTGATCCACGGCTTGCGGGTGCTGCCTCTGGCGGCGCCGCCGGCGGGGGCGCTGGAGGCGGCACTGGGCTGGCTTCGGGATGCGGCGCGCGGGCGGATCGGCTTTGCCGTGCAGTGGCTGGATGCGCCGGAGGTTCGGGCGGCGGACAGGCTGGCGTTGATGGCGGCTCCGGCCACGGCACGGGCAGTGGTCGCTCGGCTGGCACCGGGGTGCGCGGAGCCGCTGCTGCTGTTCGGGCCCAGCGGTGCACGGCCGCATTGCTGGCATCTGCCGGATGGGCGGCGCTATGCGCTGGTGCCGGCCGATGCGCCGCTGGCGGTGCTGGCGCATGAGCTGGGGCATTTGCTGTTTCACTGGCCGGACCTTCGGCTGCCGGCCGGGTCGGCCGCGCGCTGCCTGATGGCGCCGGTTGCGCCGGGTGCCCCCGATCAGCCTTCGGTGGCGATGCGGGTGATGGCCCGGTGGGAGGTGGCGGAGCCGCTGTGCGCCGGGATGCCTGCGGCAACCCTTTGCGAGGGACGCGCCTATGCGTGGGCGGACCTGCTGATCGAGCGGCAGGGCGATGTGCTGGCGGGGTTCAGGGCCAGGGGCCGGACGGTTTCGCTGGCCTTTGCGGTTCCGGCGGCGGATTCCTGCGCGCTGGCACTGGCGAGCCGTGCCGGAGGGTCAGTCGCGGAAGGGATCGCGCACGAGGATAGTGTCGTCACGCTCGGGTGAGGTGCTGACAAGCGCGACGGGGCAATCGATCAGCTCTTCGATGCGGCGGATATATTTGATCGCAGCAGCCGGGAGATCGGCCCAGCTGCGGGCGCCCTGCGTTGATTCCTGCCAGCCTTCGAAGCGTTCATACACAGGAGTGGCGGCGGCCTGATCCTGCGCGCTGGCGGGCAGATAGTCCATGCTGCGTCCGTTCACCGTGTAG
Source organism: Sandarakinorhabdus sp. (assembly GCA_020693225.1). Taxonomy (GTDB): domain Bacteria; phylum Pseudomonadota; class Alphaproteobacteria; order Sphingomonadales; family Sphingomonadaceae; genus Sandaracinobacteroides. The sequence goes on from JAIMJL010000036.1 coordinate 2,662, forward strand.
CCGGTGCAGACGAGCAATTCGTCGAAACCGTCGAGCACATCGAGCTTGGTGAGGGCGATTCCATCCACTCCGGACAGCGCGATGGACTGGCGCACGAGGGCGGCATCGAACCAGCCGCAGCGGCGCTTGCGGCCGGTGACGGTGCCGAATTCGCGGCCACGTTCCCCCAGGCGCTGTCCGACGGCGTCGTCCAGCTCGGTCGGGAACGGGCCGGAGCCGACGCGGGTGGTGTAGGCCTTTACAATGCCGAGCACATAGCTGAGCGCGGCGGGGCCGAGGCCGGAGCCGGCGGCCGCTTGCCCCGCCACCACGTTGGAGGAGGTGACGAACGGGTAGGTGCCGTGATCGACATCGAGCAGGACCCCTTGCGCGCCTTCAAACAGGATGCGGGCGCGCTGGCGGCGCTTGGCGGCCAGCGTGTGCCAGACCGGGGCGGCATAGGGCAGGATGTCCGGCGCAATCTCCTGCAGCTCGGCGATGAGGGCGGCGCGATCGATGGCGGGGACGCCGAAGCCGGCGCGCAGTGCGTTGTGATGCGCCAGCAGGCGGTCGATCTGTGGTGCGGCTGACGGGATATCGGCGAGATCGCACACGCGCAGCGCCCGCCGGCCGACCTTGTCTTCATAGGCGGGGCCGATGCCGCGTCGCGTGGTGCCGATCTTGCCGGCACCGCTGGCATCCTCGCGCAGGGCATCCAAATCGCGGTGGAAGGGCAGGATGAGCGGGCAGGTTTCCGCCACCATCAGATTTTCGGAATCGATCTTCACGCCCTGCGCACGCAGCCGGGCCATTTCATCGCGCAGCGCCCAGGGATCGAGCACCACGCCATTGCCGATGCACGAAAGCGTTCCGCGCACGATGCCGGACGGGAGCAGCGAAAGCTTGTAAACCTGATTGCCCACCACGAGCGTATGGCCGGCATTGTGACCGCCCTGGAAGCGGACGACGACATCGGCGCGGGCCGAAAGCCAGTCAACGATCTTGCCCTTGCCTTCGTCGCCCCATTGGGCGCCAATTACGACCACATTAGCCATCAGATTTCCTTAGCAACGGCTGCGGTGCCGTTCCAGATGTGGGAGCAGCCAGCGGGGGTGTCGGCGGGGGAGAGGGCGGCGACGGTGGCCCAGCCTTCGGTGCGCAGGCGCGCGGCGACGGGCGCGGGGGTGCCTTGCGGCAGGAACAGGCGGCGGGTGGGGGTTGCGCCGAGGCCGGCATCGACGAGGCCATCGATATAGAGGGAGAAGCCGCAGGCGGGTTCGTCGGAGCCATCGGGGTGGCGCACGCGGTAGCTGCCGCCACGTCCGATTTCGCCGCGAACAGCTGTGCCATTGGCCTGACCGAACAGCGAGAAGCCGATCCAGCTGTGATATTCGAAGCCGTGCCGTTCGGTGGGATCGAGGGTGACGGAAACGGCGGGCAGCGCGGTCACCAGGTCGGAGAGGCGGGCGAGAAGGGTGGGATCGATGGGCATTGCTTGCAGTCGGGCGAGGCCGGGGCCGACAGGGCCGGCGGCTTCCAGCAGGGCGCGATAGGGTTCGGCACCCAGCAGTTCGAGGGCGGCGGAATCCTTGCCGTCCAGCGCGGCGATCACGGCGGCCGGATCGCTGACCGGCCAGGGGCCGGCGGCGAGCGCGGGGACGAGTTCGGGCAAGGTAATGTCGACGGAAATGCCGGTGACGCCGGTTGTTTCGAGCGCTTCGACCGAAACGGCAATCATTTCGGCAAGGGCGGCGACGCTGTCGGCGCCGATTAGTTCCGCGCCGGCCTGGGTCAGCTCGCGCGCCGGGGCGAGCTGGGTGCCGCGCGCGCGCAGAACCGGGCCGCCATAGGCCAGCCGCAGCGGGCGGGGTGCGGCGGCGAGGCGGGTGGCGGCGATGCGCGCGATCTGGCCGGTGATGTCGGGCCGCAGGGCCAGCGCCGCGCCGCTCGCGGGATCGGGAGAGCGGAACAGGGCGGTGCCGAGCGGCTTGCCGAGCCAGCGCGCAAGGCTTGCCTCATGCTCGACCAGCGGCGGCTGCACGCGGGCATAGCCATGCGCGGCAAGCGTATCGACCACGCGGCGCAGCAGTGTGGCGGCTGCTTCCGCACCCGGCGGCAGCCGGTCGCGGAAGCCTTCCGGCAGCAGAGCGGCTGCTTCGGTCATTCGAAGCTGAGCGCCTTCACCGATTTCACGCCCGGCAGGCGGCAGATTTCCCACAGCAGGGGATCCGGGATGGGTTGATCCACCGAAAGCAGCAGGATGGCTTCTTCCAGCGCACCGCGGCGGCCTAGGTGGAAGGTGCCGATGTTGACGCCGGCGGCACCCAATGTGGTGCCGAGCCGGCCGATGAAGCCGGGCTTGTCTTCGTTGACGATGAACAGCATACGCGGGGCGAAATCGGCCTCCACCTTGATGCCGAAGATTTCGACAAGGCGTGGGGCAGCATGGCCGAACAGCGTGCCGGCGACCGAGCGTTCGCCGTTCGGGGTGCGCACCGAGACGCGGACGAGGGTTTGATAGTCGGTATCGCGCTCGTGCCGGACTTCGGCGACCTCGATGTTGCGATCACGCGCCATGGCTGGGGCGTTCACCATGTTCACCGTATCGGAGAAGGTACGCATCAGACCGGCGAGAACCGCGCCGGTGATCGGCTTGATGTTGAGCTGGGCGGCAGCGCCCTCCACTTCGACCTTGATGCCGCGCAGCTCTTCGGACTCGAGCTGGCCGATCAGCCGGCCGAGATGCTCGGCCAGCGCCATATAGGGCTTCAGCTTGGGCGCGTCTTCGGCCGACAGGCTGGGCATGTTGAGCGCGTTGGTGACACCGCCGGTGAGCAGGAAATCTGCCATCTGTTCGGCGACCTGGATGGCGACATTGACCTGCGCTTCGTCGGTCGAGGCACCAAGATGCGGGGTGGAGACGAAGTTCGGGGTGTTGAACAGCGGCGAGGCGGTGGCCGGCTCTTCCACGAACACGTCAAGCGCGGCACCGGCGATGTGGCCGCTGTCCAGCCCGGCTTTCAGCGCGGCTTCGTCCACCAGTCCGCCACGGGCGCAGTTGATGATGCGCACGCCCTTCTTGGTCTTGGCGAGGTTTTCCGCCGACAGGATGTTCTTCGTGCTGTCGGTGAGCGGGGTGTGCAGGGTGATGAAGTCGGCGCGGGCGAGCAGCTCTTCGAGCGACACCTTTTCCACGCCGAGATCCTGCGCGCGTTCGGGCGTGAGGAAGGGATCGAAGGCGATCACCTTCATCTTCAGGCCGAGCGCGCGATCGGCGACGATCGAGCCGATGTTGCCGCAGCCGATCAGGCCGAGGATTTTCGAGGTGAGCTCGACCCCCATGAAGCGGTTTTTCTCCCACTTGCCGGCCTGCGTGCTGGCGTCGGCTTCGGGCAGCTGGCGGGCGAGTGCGAACATCAGCGCAATGGCGTGTTCGGCGGTGGTGATGCTGTTGCCGAACGGCGTGTTCATCACCACGATGCCGCGCGCGGTGGCGGCGGGGATGTCGACATTGTCCACCCCGATGCCGGCGCGACCGATGACCTTCAAATTGGTGGCATTGGCCAGCAGGGCGGCGGTCGCCTTGGTGGCGGAGCGGATGGCGAGGCCATCATAATCGCCGATGATGGCGGCCAGCTCGTCTTTCGACAGGCCGGTTTTCTCGTGCACTTCGATGCCGCGGGCGCGGAAGATTTCCGCCGCCTTGGGGGACATTTTGTCGGAGATGAGGACTTTGGGCATGGTGGCTCTCAATTCGCAGAAATGGTGGAATGGGCCCAATCGAGCCAGGGCGCGAGCGCCTCGATATCGGCGGTGTCGACGGTTGCGCCGCACCAGATTCGGAGGCCCGGCGGCGCGTCGCGATAACTGCCGATGTCGAAGGCGACGCCTTCCTTTTCGAGCAGTGCGGCCATCGCCTTGGGCAGATCGGCGTCGCCATCGAGGCGGATGCACACCGACGTGTTGGAGCGGGTGGCCGGGTCGACGGCGAGGTTGTGCGCCCAGGGGGTTCGATCGATCCAGGCGTTCAGAGCGGCGGCATTGGCATCGGCGCGGGCGTGCAGGGCGGCGAGGCCGCCGATGCTGTCGGCCCAGCGCAGCGCATCGAGATAGTCTTCGACCGCAAGCATCGAAGGGGTGTTGATGGTTTCGCCGGCAAAAATACCCTCGATCAGCTTGCCGCCCGACATCAGGCGGAAGATTTTCGGCAGCGGCCAGGCGGGGGTATGGGTTTGCAGCCGCTCCACAGCGCGGGGGCCGAGGATGAGGATGCCGTGCGCACCCTCGCTGCCGAGCGCCTTCTGCCAGGAGAGGGTGACAACATCCAGCTTCTCGAAAGGCAGGGTTTGCGCGAAGGCGGCGCTGGTGGCGTCGCACAGCGTCAGCCCGTCGCGGCTGTCGGAAATCCAGTCACCATTGGGGACTTTGACGCCCGACGTGGTGCCGTTCCAGGTGAACAGCAGATCATGCGCCGGATCGACCGCCGAGAGATCGGGCAAATGGCCATAATCGGCCTTGAGGATGGTCGGGTTCAGTTTCAGTTGCTTGGCGGCGTCGGTGACCCAGCCTTCGCCGAAGCTTTCCCAGGCGAGTGCGGTAACGGGCCGCGCGCCAAGCAGGCTCCACATCGCCATTTCATAGGCGCCGGTGTCGGAGGCGGGGACGATGCCGATGCGGTGCGTATCCGGAACCTGCAGGATGCGGCGGGTTTCGTCGATCGCCGCTTTCAGCCGCGCCTTGCCGATCTTGGCGCGGTGCGAGCGGCCCAGCGAATCGGTTTGCAGCTGATCGGGGTTCCATCCGGGGCGTTTGGCGCAGGGGCCGGACGAAAAATGCGCGCGCGCGGGGCGCGTTGAAGGCTTAACAGTCATATTCTCTCCTCACAGAGAGCTCGCGCCGCGTTGGGGCGGCGTGGCCCGCTGCTGGTCATAGAGAGGCTGGCGCGGGCGTCAAGCGAAACGGCGAAAAGGGTGGCAATTTTGCTGCCTGCGCCTACCTTGTGGGATCAATGATGAACTTTCCTTCCAAGGCCGACAGTGCCTTCCCCTCCGCCCGCGACGAAGCCAGGGTTGCCAACGCACCCACAACCTCTCCGCAAACCGAACATCCGGCCTATCGGCTGGCGTTTCAGGATGATGATTTTCTGCTGCGCGAGGAATTGCGGCCGGTGCGCTTCCAGCTGGAGCTTCTGAAGCCGGAACTGCTGCTGAAAGAAGCGGGGATCAAATCGACGTTTGTGTTCTATGGCTCGGCGCGGATCCCAGCGCCGGATCAGGTGGATGCCCTGCGCGCCACGGCCGATACGCCGGAGCGGCGGCGGGTGGTGGAGAATCTGGTGCGCAACGCCCGCTATTATGAGGAGGCGCGCAAGCTCGCCTATCTGGCTTCGTGCCGGCCCTGTTCGGACGGCGAGCGCGAATTGACGGTGTGTTCCGGCGGCGGGCCTTCGATCATGGAGGCGGCCAACCGGGGTGCGCATGAGGCCGGCGCGCCGACGATCGGGTTGAACATCGTGCTGGAGCATGAGCAGCTGCCAAACCCCTATGTGACGCCGGGATTGAGCTTTCAGTTTCACTATTTCGCTTTGCGCAAGATGCATTTCCTGATGCGGGCGAAAGCGGTTGCGGTGTTCCCGGGCGGCTTCGGCACGTTTGACGAAATGTTTGAACTTCTCACGCTGGTGCAGACCACGAAGATGGCGCCGATTCCGATCCTGCTGTTCGGCAAGGCCTTCTGGGAGCGGGTGGTGAATTTCCAGGCGCTGGCGGACGAGGGCGTGATATCGCCGGACGATCTGCAGCTGTTCCGCTTCGTGGAAACGGCGGAGGAGGCCTGGGAGATCGTCTGCGCGGCCACTTCGCAAGGGGCCTATGCCTGAAATCAGGCCTTGCGGGTGAAGCCAGTGGCCTTGCTCCAGTGCATGTCGATATCGGGGTAGTGGCATTCGTCGTCGGGTCTGTCCGGCCCGATGGCGAGAAAGCTTGCCGGGGCATTGCTGCGGTTCTGCAGATGGTGGCCGTTTGGCATCCCGGCCTTGAAGGTTGCGATATCGCCGGGCGCGAGCAGGGTTTCGCCGCCTTCCTCCACCAGCACCAGCGAGCCCGACAGCACAACCACCAGCTCGTCTTCGGCGCTGTGCCAGTGGCGCTGGCTTGACCAGGCTCCGGGCTGCAGGGTCAACAGATTGGCGCCAAATTGCGACAGGCCGCCGGCTTCGCCGATGCTGACACGGCTTCGCCCGCTGACGGCCTGATCATAGGGCGGCAGATAGCCGGTGGCGGTGCGGACGGGGTGTTCGGCGGGATCGATCCGGGGCATGACGGCAGGATTGCTGACATGCCCCGGGGATGCAAGCGATCAGGCGAGGGCGATGCTGCGGCGACGGGCTGCAAAGCCGACGAGACCGAAGCCGGCGATCATCATGGCCCAGGTGGCGGGCTCTGGAACCGCCGTTGCGAACACCGAGACATTGTCTACGCCCTGGTTGAAGAAGCCCTGATTGTCGACCTGGCCGAAGCGAATGATATAGGTTTGACCCGGTGTGACCAGCGCGGTGATGTCGTTGGTCCAGCTGGTTATCCACGATGCGGGGGCGCCGACATCGGTTCCGAGGTAGAAGGTGGCCAGGATGTCGGCGGGTGCCGTGCTGAACAGGGCGGCAGTTCCCACCAGGAGATCAACGCGGGCGTGCTGGTTGGCCGGGCCGGTGTGATCGAGTCCGATGGGATCAACGATGCCGCCGCTTCCCGACCAGTCGGTTGCCACATGATCGGCAGTGAGGATCACGCTGACCGAGCCGAGCGGAACCACGAAGGATTGCCGCAGATCGTAGGCACCGGGGCCGCTCTGGTCGGTCATGGAGACGAAGTTGCCGCCGCCGGCGTTGGTTTGGGTTGCGTGATTGCTGATCGGTGTGTTCGCGCCATTGGCGATGACATTGAGCGCGCCGTTCGAGGTGGCGAGGGCATTGGCCGACCAGCCGGTATAGTCGCCGGTCTCAAAGTTGCCGTTGATAAGGAGTTCCTGGGCGCCAACCGGGGCAGCAAGAGCAAATGAGGCAGCGAGCAGCAGAGTCGTCTTCATGGCAATAGCTTTCTGACAAGAGTGTCAGCGTTCATCCTGCAAACGCCGCGCCATGTTGAAAATTTTGGTTAATACATTGTTATCATTACATTCGATCATTTCGCACTTGCAGCAAAGTGTAAACCTGGCCGACAGCCTGGCGGCTTGTCACATTTGCAGCGGGGTGCGGCGCTGCTATGGCGCGGCATGGACAATCCGATTCCCCTGGCTCAGTCGCTGCTGCGTTGTCCTTCGGTGACGCCGGCGGATGCGGGGGCGCTGGATGTGCTGCAAGCGGCGCTTGGAACCTTGGGTTTTGCGTGCTGGCGGCTGCCCTTTGGCGGGCCGCCCGATGGGCCGGTGGACAATCTGTTTGCGACCATCGGGGAAGGCGCGCCGCACTTTGCGTTTGCCGGACACACCGATGTGGTGCCCGCAGGCAGTGGGTGGCGCGTTGATCCCTTTGCCGGGGCGGTGGCGGACGGCTTGCTGATGGGTCGCGGCGCGGCCGACATGAAGGGCGCGATCGCGGCGATGGTTTCGGCTGCCGAGGCGCATGTGGCGCGCGGCGCGAAGGGAACACTCAGCTTCATCATCACCGGCGATGAGGAGGGGCCGGCGACCTTTGGCACGGATCGGATTCTTGACTGGATGGCCGAACGCGGGCTGGTGCCGGACATGTGCCTGGTGGGGGAGCCGACCTCGGTGCAGCGGCTGGGTGATGTGATGAAGGTGGGGCGGCGAGGCAGTCTGAACTGCTGGATCACCGTGCTGGGCGTGCAGGGGCATGTGGCCTATCCGGACCGGGCGGACAATCCGGTGCCCAAGCTGGTGCGGATCCTTGCCGAATTGGGGAATCGGGTTCTGGACAGCGGAACGGACTGGTTTTCGGCGTCCAATCTGGAAGTGGTGGACCTGGAGGTGGGCAATGCTGCCACCAATGTGATCCCGGCGCAGGCCAGGGCGCGGCTGAACATTCGTTTCAACGACCGGCATCGCGGGGCCGAGCTTGCGGAATGGATCGAGACGGTGGTGGCGCGGCATGCGGCGACGGCGGAGGTGGTGATCCGCATTTCCGGCGAGGCCTTCCTGACCGAGCCGGGCGCGTTTTCGGCTTTGGTGGCCAAAGCGGTCGAGCAGGTGACCGGCCTGCGCCCGGAGCTTTCGACATCGGGCGGCACATCGGACGCGCGCTTCATCCGCCGGCTGTGCCCGGTGGTGGAGTTCGGGCTTCCGGGGCAATCGATGCACCGGGTGGACGAACAAGCGGCGGTGGCCGACATCGAGGCACTGGCGCGGATTTATGACGCGGTGTTGCGCGCAGTGTTTGCCGATTCGGCGGAATTTGCCTAGCTAGGGGGCAATGCCCGGCCCTTTCCTTCTTGTTGCGTTGCTGCTGCTGCCGTTTCTTGCCCTGCCGCTGGTGGCAGCAGGAGCGTCTCGCTCGCGGCTGGGGGCGGGGCTTGCGGCGGGCGCCACGATGCTGGCCGGGGTGGTGCTGCTGGCGCTGCTGGCGCCGATGGTGTTTGCCGGCGAGACGCTGGTGATTTCAACGCCCTGGCTGCCGCTGTGGGGGCTGGATCTGGCGCTGCGCTTCGATGGGCTGGCGCTGCTGTTCGTGCTGCTGATTTACGGCATCGGGCTGCTGATCGTTTTCTATGCCTATTATTATATGCCGGAAAAGGACGGGCTGGGGCGTTTTTACCTGTATTTGCTGGCCTTTGCCGGCGGGATGCTGGGGGTGGTTCTGGCGGAGAACATCATCCTCATGCTGGTGTTCTGGGAGATCACCAGCCTGACGTCGTTCCTGCTGATCGCCTACAAATTCACCGAGAAGGAGGGGCGGATTGCCGCCCGCATGGCGCTTGCGGTGACGGGGGGTGGCGGGCTTTGCCTGCTGGCCGGGCTGATCCTGCTGGGGCAGATTGCGGGGAGTTTCGCGCTTTCGGACATTCTGCTGAGCGGCGGCAGCATTCGCGCCGATCCGCGCTACCCGGTGATGCTGGGCCTGTTCCTGCTGGGGGCCTTCACCAAATCGGCGCAGTTTCCGTTTCATTTCTGGCTGCCCAATGCCATGGCCGCGCCGACACCGGTGAGCGCCTATCTGCATTCGGCGACCATGGTGAAGGCCGGCATCTTCCTGCTGGCGCGCTTCTATCCGGCGCTTTCGGGCACCGATCTGTGGTTTTTCCTGGTCACTACCACCGGCGCCATCACCTTCGTGTTCGGTGCCTATGTGGCGCTTTTGAAGCATGATTTTAAAGGCCTGCTGGCCTTTTCCACGATCAGCCACTTAGGACTCATCACCTTGATGTTCGGGCTGGGCACGGCGATGAGCCCGGTGGCAGCGGTGTTTCACATCATCAACCATGCGGTGTTCAAGGCGAGCCTGTTCATGGCGGCGGGCATTATCGATCACGAATGCGGCACGCGCGACATGCGGCGTATCAACGGGCTGGCAAAGCATATGCCGATCACCGCAACCCTGGCGATCCTGGCGGCAGGCGCGATGGCGGGGGTGCCGTTTCTGAACGGCTTCCTGTCCAAGGAAATGTTCTTTGCCGAAACGGTGGCGCATCCGGCGCTCTCTGGCACCTGGACCTATCTGCTGCCGGCGGTGGCGACCGTTGGCGGGATATTGGCGGTCGCCTATTCAGCGCGCTTTGTGCACGATGTGTTTTTCAATGGCGAGCCCGAGGACTTGCCCAAGGTGCCGCATGAGCCGGTGCGCTGGATGCGGCTGCCGGTGGAAGTGCTGGTGGGGATCGTGATTGCCGTGGGGTTGTTGCCGCAGCTGGTGGTGGCGCCCTTGCTGGAAGTGGCATCGGAGGCGGTGATGGGGCGTCCTCTGCCGCCGATCAAGCTGGCGATCTGGCACGGCTTCAACCTGCCGCTGGTGATGAGCATCGTGGCGCTGGGTGGTGGCATGTTCTGGTATTGGCGGCGGGAGCGGCTGTTCACGTTGCACCAGCGGTTTGCCATCGGGCTTTCCAGCCCGGTCGCCTTCGAACGATTCTATGCCTGGCTGACGGCCGCTTCGCGGTCGCTGCTGAGGGCGGTGGATGGGGACAGCGTGCGGCAATATTGCGGGCTGTTCATTGCCTTTGTGCTGATCCTTGGGGCCTGGGCCTGGCGGACTGCCGCGGATGGGTCCATCGGCGGGCCGTTGCTGCGGACGCCGGTGGAGCCGGGCGCGCTGCTGGTGTTTGCCGTGCTGCTGGTGGGGCTGGCCGGGGCGACGCTGTTGCACCGCCGGCGGTTGCTGGCGGTGATTTTTCTGAGTGTTGTGGGGCTGGTGGTCTCGCTGGTGTTTGTGCGTTTCGGTGCGCCGGATCTCGCGTTGACGCAGCTTTCGGTCGAGCTGGCGACCATCGTTTTGCTGTTGCTGGCGCTGCGCTTCCTGCCACAGGAGGCGGCGGCGGTCAGCGGCGGCGGAATCCGGCTGCGCGATGCGATGCTGGCGGGAGCGGCCGGGCTGGGCGTGGCAGTGCTGGCCTTTGCCATGCTGACGCGCCCGTTCGAAACGATTTCCGGCTGGCACATCGCGATGGCCAAGCCGGGCGGCGGCGGCACCAATGTGGTGAATGTGACGCTGGTGGATTTTCGCGGCTTCGATACGCTGGGCGAAATCGCCGTGCTGGCGATGGCGGCACTCGGCCTGCAGGCGCTGCTGGATGGGCTGCGGCTGACCCCCACGGTTGGCAATGCGGCGAACACGGCGGATCGCTATCCGATCATGCTGAAGATGATGATGCGGCCGTTGCTGCCGCTGGCGCTGGTGGTGGCGGGCTATATCTTCCTGCGCGGGCACAATATGCCGGGCGGCGGCTTCATTGCCGGGCTGATCACTGCGATGGCCCTGCTGTTGCAATATATGGCGGCCGGGATCGATGAGGCATCGGCACGGATCCGGGTGAATTTCGTGAAGCTGCTGGGTGCGGGCCTGCTGCTGGCGACCGCCACGGGCGCTGCCAGCTGGGCCTTTGGCATGCCCTTCCTCACCAGTGCCTTCACCTATGTCTATCCGCCGGGGCTGGAAAAGGTGGAGCTGGCTTCCGCGATGCTGTTCGATCTGGGGATTTTCCTGGTGGTGGTGGCCACCATCGTCCTGGCGATTACCGAGCTGGGTAATCTCAGCCGCCGCGAAGCGCGGGCGGACTCCTAGCGATGGAAGTGCTGCTCTCTCTGGCGATCGGGTTGCTGTTCGGGTGCGGCGTCTATCTGCTGCTGCGGCCGCGCAGCTTCTCCGTGGTGCTGGGGCTGACGTTGATATCCTATGCGGTGAACATCCTCATTTTCATGGGCGGACGCATCGATCGGCAAGTGCCGCCGCTGTCGCTGCCGGGGGCCGAGCGGCTGGCCGATCCGCTGCCGCAGGCGCTGGTGCTGACGGCGATCGTGATCGGCTTCGGGATGACCGCCTATCTGGTGGCGCTGGCGCTGCGGATGCTGGGTGAGGCGAAAAGCGACGCGGTGGATCATCGGGTGGCAGATGTGTCGGAGGATGCCGATTGAGCCATCTTCCCGTTCTGCCAATCCTGATTCCCTTCGTGGCAGCGGCGCTGATGCTGCTGCTGGCGCCCGCGGCGCAGCGGGCCGTGGGAGTGGTTTCCGTTGGACTTGGCTTGCTGGCGGCGCTGGCGCTGCTGGCGCGCGCGAGCACCGGCGAAGTGGCGGTTTATGCGCTGGGGGCCTGGCCGGCTCCTTATGGCATTGTGCTGGTGGTGGATCGGCTGGCGGCGATGATGGTGCTGCTGGTGTTTGCGCTGGCGGTGCCGGCGCTGCTGATGGCAATCGGCGGGACGGACCGGAAGGGGCGGCATTTCCATGCCCTGTTCCAGTTGCAGCTGGCAGGGCTTGCCGGAGCGTTCCTGACCGGGGATCTGTTCAACCTGTTCGTGTTTTTCGAGATTCTCCTGCTCGCCTCCTATGCCTTGCTGGCGCATGGCGGCGGCGCGGCGCGGGCGCGCGCGGGCGTGTCCTATGTGGTGCTCAACCTGCTGGGTTCGGCGGTGTTTCTGGTGGCGATAGCGTTTCTCTATGGCACGCTGGGAAGCTTGAATCTGGCGGATGTGGCGCAGCTTTTGCCGCTGGTACCGGCCGAAACGCAGGCACTGGTGCGCACAACCTTTGCCATCCTGGCGGCGGTGTTCCTGTTGAAGGCGGCGGTTCTGCCGATGGCCTTCTGGCTGCCGCATGTTTATCCGGCGGCGTCTGCGCCGGTGGGCGTGCTGTTTGCAATCATGACGAAGGTTGGCATCGTCGCCCTGCTGCGGCTGAGCGTGATCGGCTTCGGCACGGCCGAGGCCACCCGGGGCCTGCTGCTGCCCTGGCTGCCGGTGCTGGCGTTGGCGACGATCGCTCTGGGCACGGCGGGTGCCTTTGCGGCGCGGCGGTTGGCGACGCTGACCGCCAATCTGGTGCTGATATCATCCGGCACATTGCTGTTTGCCGTTGCCTTTGCCAGCGAAGCGGCGACTGCGGCGTTGCTCTATTATCTGCCGCACACGACGCTGGTGACCGGCGGGTTGTTCCTGCTGTCCGGGCTGATTGCGGAACGGCGGGGCGCGCTGGGGGATGCGCTGGTTCGCGGGCCATGCGTTGGCAATCGGGCGGCGATTGCAACGGCCTTTGCGGTGTTGGCGGTGGCGGTTTCCGGCCTGCCGCCGCTGTCGGGCTTCCTGGGCAAGCTGATGCTGATGCAGGGGGCGGGCGAAGCGGGCTGGCGGGTGGCCTGGTGGCTGGCGTTGCTGGGGTCGGGGCTGGCGGTCACGCTGGTGCTGGCGCGGTCGGCAAGCCTGTTGTTCTGGCAGCCGCTGGACCCGTTGCCGAAGCGTGGCTTTGCGGCTGGACCGGCGCTGGCGCTGGGGCTGGTTGTGGCGGCGAGCCCGGTGCTGGCGATCGCGGCGGCGCCGGTCGCGGCCTATGCGCAGGCCGCCGCACAGCAGCTGCACGCCCGCGCACCCTATCTGGATGCGGT
>JAIMJL010000036.1:15812-27594 GCA_020693225.1 Sandarakinorhabdus sp.
GGATGTGCCGCTGGAGATCGAGGATCCCTTTGTGGCAACCATCCTGGCCAGCATCGTATCGCTGACACCGGGGACGGTTTCGATCGATATCGATCGGCAGGCGCGCATGTTGCGGGTGCATGCCTTCAATGCCGAGGATGCCGCCCGGGTCGCGGCCGACATCAAGCGCCGGTATGAGCGACCGTTGAAGGAGATTTTCGGATGCTGAGCCTGGCATTGACGCTGGCCTTTGGCGCGGTTGGCCTGTCCGTGCTGCTGACCTTGTGGCGGCTGGTGAAGGGGCCGGACGCGACCGATCGCATCCTGGCGCTGGACACCATGACGATCAATGCGATCGCCTTCATCCTGCTGCTGGGGATGAAGCTTGGCACTTCGGTGTTTTTCGAGGCGGCGCTGATTCTGGCGATGATGGGCTTTGTGGGCACCATTGCGCTGTGCAAGTTCCTGCTGGGCGGGGACATCATCGAATGAGGCGGGCATGATCGGCGAAGCCTTGATAGCCGCGCTGCTGCTGCTGGGCGGCGCGTTTCTGCTGGTGGGGTCCATCGGGTTGGCACGGATGCCGGATTTCTTCACGCGGCTGCACGCGCCCACGAAAGCGACGACGCTGGGCGTGGGCGCCATCGTGATCGCCAGCATGCTGTATCACAGCCTGTTGGGAGACGGGCTTTCGTTGCGCGAGCTGGCGATTTCGCTGTTCCTCTTCATCACGGCCCCGCTTGTGGGGCATTTGCTGGCCAAGGCGGAATTGCGCCGGCGCAGACGATAATTGCGGGGCTTTTCATGCCGTAAATCGCTCGTATAGGGGCTTCGTATGACCGATCTTCCTGCCCTGTTGCTGGATCGCCCGATTTTGGTGGTCTTTGGCCTGTTCTTTTCGATTTTGCTGTGCATCTGGCTGGGCCAGAAGCTGGGCCACCGGCTGCTGGAAACCCGTGGCGAGGAAGCAGGCGCGGGTGTCGGACTGATCGAGGGCGGGGTATTTGCGCTGCTTGGCCTGCTGGTGGCGCTGACCTTCAGTCAGGCGGTCAGCCGGTTTGACCAGCGGCGCGGTATGGTGGTGGACGAGGTGAATGCCGTGGGCACCGCCGAGCTGCGGATCGATCTGTTGCCGGCAGATCTGCAACCGCAAATGCGCGACGCCTTCGCGCGCTACAAGCAATCGCGGATCGATGCCTATGCCAATTCGGCGCGGTTTTCCGAGTTCAAGGTTGGGCTGGCCAAGTCCGCGGTGATCCAGCGGGAAATCTGGGCGCTGGCGATTGAGGGGGGACGCCGGCCGGACGGGTTGCCGGCGATCAACATGCAGCTGCTTCCCGCGCTGAACCAGATGTTCGACATCACAACGACCCGGGCGATGGCGCTGGTGACCCATACGCCGGTGGTCGTGTATCTGGTGATGTGGGTGAGTGCGCTGGTCGCATCGTTCCTGGCCGGCAATGCGATGGGCAAGGGCCGCAACATCAGCTGGGTGCATGCGATCAGCTTTGCCGTCGTGATGACTTTGGCGCTCTATGTGATGATCGACATCGAGTATCCGCGCATCGGGATCGTCAATCTGGACAGCTTTGTCGGGACGCTGAAGGCGATTACCGGCTAGGGCCGGGCATGCGGGGTTTCGGTCACACTGCCTTGATTCGCACAATTGCTGCGGGCAGGTTGCGCTAGCAGCTTGGCAGGGAGGGTGGCGCATGTGCTGAAACGACCGCTGATCTGGGCACCGCTGCTGCTGGTTGGATTGCTGCTACTGGCATTTGTCGGCAGCCGCTGGTTTGTGCCTTCTCTGGTGCGGTCGCAGGCGGATGCCTATGTGGCAAACGCCCTGCCCGGCAAGGCGCTGGACATGGGCGAGGTGTCGTTCGATCCCTTTTCACTGACGCTGGTGATCGCCGATCTGGCCATCGGCGATGCCGGCAAGCGACCGATGCTGTCGGTGCAGCGGCTGTCGGTCGATGCGGCTGCCGCCTCGCTTTGGACGCTGTCGCCCAAGCTGGACGCTGTGCGCGTGGAGGGCGCGTCCGTGGATGCAGTGCTGCGGCCTGATAGCTCGCTCAATCTGGCGGAGCTGGTGCCGCCGGATGATGGCGAGCCGATTCCGGAGGTTTGGATCGGCGATTTGCAAGTGACCGGCAGCGAGCTGGCCTTCACCGATGCCCGCAGGGGTCAGCCTGTTCGCAAGCGGTTGCGGCCGGTGGCCTTCACGCTGGCGGATTTCGCAACGACATCAAGCGAGGGTGGTGGCTTCCGGCTGAACGCGCGCAGCGACGAGGGCGAGCTTTTCGCCTGGGATGGCAGGCTTGCGATGGCACCGCTGGCTTCGGCTGGAACATTTCGGGTTGACGGGCTGCAACTGGCAACGATCGGGCGCTTTGCCGGAGAATATCTGCCCGTTTCGCTTGGCGGCGGAACAACCAGCCTTGCCGGCAGCTACCGCTTTGCAGCCCCGCCGGCACCGGCGCAGGGCGCTGCTCCGGCCATGACGCTGGAAGTTGATCTGACCAGCCTGCGGGTGGATGATGCCGCGCTGGTGACGGCGGACGGCGACCGCGTGACGATGAAGGCGGTGACTTTGGCGCCGACCAGGCTTTCGCTGGCCGGGGATGCGGTCGCCCTGGGTGCGGTGCAGGTGGAGGGGGTTTCGATTGCCAGGCCGACCGGCGAGACGGTGCGGGTGGATGCGCTGGCACTGGGGCCAACGCGCTATGGCATCGCATCGGGCGTGGCCGAGGTTGGCGCGGCGACGGTGCGCGCGGTTGCGCTGAAAGGGAGAGGAACGGGTGCAAGTGCGGTGACACTGGCGTCGCTTGCCGTGGCCCCGAGCCGGGTGGACACGGCCGTCAGCCGCGCGGACATCGGGCTGGTTTCGGCGCGCGGGCTTCGCGTGGCGGGCGAGGTGACCAAATCCAATGATCTGCGCATTCCCGGTCTTTATCCCATGCCGGGCAGCCGCAAGGCGGCAGCGCAAGCCCCGTCGGCGTGGACGCTGGCACTGGCCGGGTTTCAGTTGGACGATGCGGCGGTGAAGCTTTCGGTGGCCGGAGCAGGGGCGCCGAAGCAGGTGAGCCTTGCGCCGATGCGGGTTTCGCTGGGTCCGCTGACCAGCGCGCTCGATGCGCCGCTGCAGCTGGATTTTGCCACCGGACTGAATGGCCGCGCCCGCGCCTCTGCCAAGGGCAAGGTGGCGCCGGATGGCAGCAGGGCCGATCTTGCCGTGGAGCTTGTGGGCCTGTCGCTCGCCGAGGTGCTGGCGTTGGCGCCGCCCATTCCGGGCGTTCAGGTGCGCGGCGGCACGGCCGGGGCGAAGGGCGCGCTGACGGTTCGGCCCGGCAAGTCCGGCCCGGCCATCGGCTATGCCGGGGACGCCAACATCGCCAACTTTGCGCTGGAGGAAAAAAGCGGCGAGGCGCTCGTGCAGTGGGCGCGGCTTGACCTGAATGGCATTCGCTATGCCGCGGCACCGGCCAGCCTGTCGATTGCGCAGGTCACCTTTGACCGGCCGGTGTCGCATGTTGTGATCACCCGGCAGGCGCAGCTGAATGTGGCGCGGGCGGCAGGGATTGAAGCAACAGTGGGAACCCCGGTAGTCGATAGCGGGCCGCCGACTGAGACTGCCCGCACGGTTGTGAAGGTTGCAGCCCCTGTGAGCAGCGGGCTGGAGGCGGCGGGCGAGCAGATCCCGATCAGCATCGGCGCGGTGCGGGTGAAGGGCGGCACCATTGCATTTGACGACCTGTCTATCGAGCCCAGCTTTTCGGCAAGGATCGAGGGGTTCAACGGCCAGGTGAAGGGCCTTTCCAGCAAGCCCGGCTCGCAGGCGGTGTTCGATTTGCAGGGCTATGTGATCGATCGCTTCTCGCCGGTGGAGATCAATGGCCGGGCGAATGTGTTTGCCTATGATGCCAACACCGATCTCACCGCCAGCTTCCGCAACATCGAATTGCCGGTGTTCAATCCCTATTCCGGGCGGTTTGCCGGCTATTCCATTGCCAAAGGCAAGCTTTCCACCACGATTCACTACAAAATCGTCAACCGCTCGCTGGATGCACAGCACAATGTGGTGATCGACCAGCTGGAATGGGGCCAGGCCACCGACAGCAAGGACAAGGTGTCCCTGCCGATCCGGCTGGCCACCTCGCTGTTGAAAGACAAGGACGGGGTGATCGATCTGGATCTGCCGGTGGGCGGTACGCTGGATGATCCGACCTTCAAGATATGGCCGGTGATCTGGCAGGTGGTAGGCAATGTGATGACCAAGCTGGTAGCCGCGCCGTTCCGGTTGATCGGCTCGCTGTTTGAAGGCGCGGACAAGGCGCAGTTCATTGCCTTTGATCCCGGATCGGCCGCGCTATCGGCCGAGGCTGCCCAGAGCCTGGCACAGCTGGCAAAGGGGCTGGTGGATCGCAAGGAGGTGAATCTGGAGATTCCGGCCGGGCCGGGCGTTCGCGAGGATGCTGCGGTGATGGCGGAAACGGCGCTGCAAGCGGCCGCGATGGCGGCGAAAAAGGGCAAGGGCGAGAGCTTTGACGCGCTGCAGCCGGACGCGCAGGCGGATCGGTTGAAAGCGGTTTACAAGGCAAAGTTCGGCAAGGGGCCGAAATTTCCCGACGGCGAAGTGGCGAAGGCGGGGATGTTTGCCGGCGGCGAGGCCAAGGCGGAAGCGGCGGCGGCGCAGGCGCAATGGCTGCGTACCGAGTTGTTGCCGAAATTTGCTCCCGATGATGCCGCGCTTGCCGCATTGGGGCAGGCGCGGGCAAATGCGGTGAAAGAGGCGCTGCTGGGTGATGGCGCGCTGGATCCGGGGCGCGTCTTCCTGTCGACAAATGCCACGGTGAAGCCGAAAGATGCCAGCGTGGAAATGGAAATCGGCGTTAAATAATATGCGGGAGATTGCGTGTGGGTTCGACCTGGCTTGAAGAGGCGACGGCGTTGCTGCCGGAGCTGGTGGCATTGCGACGGGACATTCATGGCGAGCCGGAACTCGGCCTGCAGAACCCGAAAACCACCGCGAAGGTGAAGGCGGCGCTGGCCGGCCTGCCGCTCGACATCCGCGAGGGCGGATCGACGACTGGCCTTGTCGCAATGTTGCGGGGTGGCGGCAATGGCCGCACCGTGCTGCTGCGCGGCGATACCGATGCGCTGCCGATGACCGAGGATACCGGCCTTGCCTTCGCGTCCCGCACTGCGGGCGCGATGCACGCTTGCGGGCACGATAGCCATGTGGCGATGCTGGTGGGCGCGGCTAAGCTTTTGTGTGCCCGGCGCGACAGCCTGGCCGGTAGCGTGCAGTTCATGTTCCAGCCGGGCGAAGAAGGCTATCACGGCGCGCGCCACATGCTGAATGATGGCCTCATCGATCCGCTGCCGGACGCGGCCTTTGCGCTGCATGTGTTTCCCAATGCGCCGCACGGGGTTTTTACCGGCAAGGCCGGACCACTGCTGGCGTCTGCCGATGTCATCCGCGTGACCGTGAAGGGGCGCGGCGGGCATGCCTCGATGCCGCATGATGCGCTGGATCCGGTGCCGATTGCCTGCGAGATCGTGATGGCAATCCAGAGCTTTGTGACGCGGCAGGTCTCCGTGTTCGATCCGGCGGTGGTGACGATCGGCAAGATCGAGGCGGGCACCACCAACAATGTGATCCCCGAGACCGCCTTTCTGCTGGGCACCATCCGCACGCTTTCCGCCAAGCGGCGCAAGGCAGTGCAGGTCGGGCTGAAGCAGCTGGCCGAGGGAATCGCTGCCGCGCACGGTGCCAGCGCCGCAGTCACCTTCGAGGAAGGTTTCCCGGTCACCCATTGCGATTCCCGGGCGGTAGCGTTCGGAGAGGCGACAGCGGTGGCCGAGTTTGGTGCCGAAAGCTGGCACAGCATGGCAACGCCGGTGATGGGAGCGGAAGATTTCAGCTATGTGCTGGAAAAGGTGCCGGGCGCGATGTTCTTCCTTGGGGCGTCGGCCCAGGGCAGCGACTGGACCCAGTGCTGCGGCCTGCATTCCAACCATATGGTGATGGACGAGGCGGTGATGGCGCGCGGCAGTGCCATGCACGCCGCGCTGGCCGAGCGGTTTTTGCGCGAGGGTTTCGGCACCGTCAGTTCATGACGGTGCCGAAAGACGGTGCCGAAAGAGGCTAGAGCATGTTCCGATCTGGTGGAATCACCAGCATCGGAAACCCATGCGGAAAAACAAGAAGATAGAGCGGCCGTTCTGATGCAATCAGAACGAGACTCGCTCTAAGCCAGTGCGCGGGCGCGCAGGGACTTGTATTCCGCCTCGGTGATGGTGCCGGCGGCTTTGAGCCTTTCCAGCTTTTCGATCTCGTCGGCAATACTGAAGCCGACCACCTGGCGCAGATCATCGCGCGCCTTGGCCATTTGCGCGTTGCTGCGCTCGGCCATTCCGGACGATTGCGTGAGCAGATACAGGAACACGCCAAGGAACGGCAGCACGACGAGCAGGATAATCCAGATCACCTTGCCAAAGCCGCCGACGTCGCTGCGGCGGAACAGATCGCCGATGATGGTGATGAGAAGCCAGAACCACATCACGAAGATGAAGATCACGGCGACGTTCACGAAAAATGTCCACAGGCTGCTGAGCATCGACTACCCCTCAATTGCATGACCTCCATGAAGCGGAAGCCGGCAAAGCCCCTGACAGGGATAGTGTCGCAACACAAGCAGCGCATGCAGCAAAGCTTGTGCACAGCCGCCGGGCAAGGCAGGGAGAGGCAATGATCAAAACCCGCGTGTGAAGCGCGGCAACACTGGAGCAGATGCGAGCATTATGATGGCCTACAAGGACCCGGGATTTGAGGAGCGCCAGAAGCGGGCGCTGGAAGCGAAGAAGGCGGCGCTGGAGAAACTGAAGGCGAAGCCGGCGATCGATCCGGCCATTCTGGCCGAGAAGCGGGCGGCGGCGGAAGCCAAGGAAGCGGCGCTGGCCGCCGAGCGCGAGGCGAAGAAAGCGGCGCGGCTGGCCGAAAAGGAAGCCGCAGCGGCGGCAAAGCTGGCAAAGAGCAAGAAGCCGATTCCGAAAATCATGACGGAAGCGGAACGCAAGGCGGCCCGGGACGCGCGCTATGCCGCGCGCAAGGGGCGCACGCAGAAGAGCTGAACCTGAGGAGCCAAATCGAGCATGATCCGATCCAGCCTAGCCACCCTTGCCCTGCTGCTCGCAACCGCGGCGCACGCTCAGGCACCGGCCGCCCCGGCAGCGGCCGACAAGACGCCGAAATGGGATGTGAATGCGCCGCCGGGCGCGGTGGTGAAGCAGGTGCCGCTGTCGGTGGACGAAGGCAGCTGGATGGATGTGGATGTGAGCCCGGATGGCAGCCGCATCGCGTTTGCGCTGCTGGGCGACATCTATACCATGCCGATTGCCGGCGGCACGCCGACCCGCATCGCCGAGGGGCTGGCCTGGGAGGTGCAGCCGCGCTTTTCCCCCGATGGCCGCCGCATCGCCTTCACCTCCGATCGCGGCGGGGGCGACAATATCTGGATCATGAATGCCGATGGATCGGGCAAGGTGCAGCTCACGAAAGAGAGCTTTCGCTTGCTGAACCAGCCAAGCTGGAGCCCGGACGGGCGCTTCATCGTGGCGAAAAAGCATTTCACCACCGGGCGCTCGCTGGGGACGGGCGAGATCTGGCTGTATCATGTGTCGGGCGGCGGCGGGGTGGTGCTGGTGAAGCGCCCGAACGAGCAGCACCAGAAGGAGTTGGGCGAGCCGGTCTATGCGCCGGATGGCAAGGGCATCTATTTCACCCGCAACATCACGCCAGGCGGGGTGTTCGAATATGCGCAGGATTCAAACACCGATCTGTTCAACATCGAGCGGCATGACCTGGCCACCGGCGAAGTGACGACGGTGGTGCGCGGGGCGGGTGGTTCGGTTCGCCCGGCACCGTCGCCCGATGGCAAGTCGATCGCCTTTGTCCGGCGCGAGCGCGGGCTGTCCCGGCTGTATGTGCGGGATCTGGTATCGGGTGCCGAGCGCAAGCTGTTCGATCTGGTGGATCAGGACGTGCAGGAAACCTGGGCGGTGACCGGGGTTTATCCCAACATGGGCTGGACACCCGATAGCCGCAGCATCGTGGTTTGGGCGGGCGGCAAGATCCGGCGGGTGCCGGCCGATGGCGGAACAGCGGCGGTGATCCCGTTCCAGGTGCGCGATTCGCGTGGGATGCTGGAGTCGCCGCACCCGAAGATCGCGGTGGCCCCCGATCGCTTCAGCACGAAGATGCCGCGCTTTGCCGCCATTTCGCCGGATGGTGGGCGGGTGGTGTTTGAAAGCCTTGGCAAGCTTTATGTGAAGCCGGTGGCCGGCGGCGAAGCCCGGCGGCTGACCAGCGGAGAGGGCGGCTTCGAGCTTTGGCCTTCCTGGTCGCGCGACGGGCGCCAGATCGCGTTCGTGCAATGGACGGATGCCGGGCTGGGCAGCATCCGCACGGTTGCGGCATCCGGCGGGGCGGCAAGGGCCATCACTCGGGAGCCGGGCCATTATGCGCGGCCGCGCTTTTCCCCCGATGGGCAGACAATCGTGTTCGAGAAGGGCGGCGGCAGCGGGCTCACGGGGCGCGCCTGGTCTGCCGATCCGGGCGTCTATCGGGTGGCAGCCGCCGGCGGTGTGGCCAGCCGGGTGACGCGGGATGGCGAAGCTCCGCATTTCGGGGCCGCCAGCGATCGCATCTTCATGGTGGCGTCAGACAAGGGCAAGCGGCAGCTGGTGAGCACCGACCTTTCCGGCGGTTCCCGACGGGTGCATGCCTCGGGCGAGCTGGCGACCGATTTCGTGGTGGCACCGAATGGCGAGGCCTTTGCCTTCCGGCAGAATTATGAGGTGTTCGCCATGCCGTTGCTGCCCGGCGCGCAGGATGTGGCGGTGGACGCGAAAACCGGGGCCTTGCCAGTTACCCGCGTGAGCCAGGGCGGAGCCGATTTCATCCACTGGTCTGGCAATGGGGCGACCTTGCACTGGAGCATGGGGCCCACCGTTTTCAGTGCAAGAGCGGCGGATTTTTTCGCCAGTGCGCCGATTGGCGAGAGCGGGGCGGGGTTCAAGCCTCCCGCCAGCGGCCTATCGCTGGCGCGTCAGGTGGATGCCGCCAAGCCGGGCGGGACGGTGGTGTTGTCGGGCGCGCGCATCGTGAGCATGGCGGCGGCGGATGGCGGGATCATCGAGGATGGGGTGATCGTGGTGCGCGGCGATCGCATCGCGGCCATCGGGCCGCGCGGCGCCGTGGCGGTGCCGGCGGGCGCGGTGATGGTGGATGTGAGCGGCAAGACCATCATTCCGGGGCTGGTGGATGCGCATGCGCACGGGCCGCAGGGCAGCGACGAATTGGTGCCGCAACAGAATTGGTCTTTGCTGGCCAATCTGGCGCTGGGAACGACGACGATCCATGATCCGTCCAGCCGCGCGGTGGAGATTTTCGCCGCAGCCGAGATGCAGCGGGCCGGGGTGATTCTGGGGCCGCGCATCTTCTCCACCGGCGAGATTGTTTATGGCGCGAAGGCGGCGCAGGTGTTTGCCGACATCAATTCGCTGGACGACGCGCTGGCGCATGTGCGGCGGCTGAAGGCGCAGGGGGCCAACAGCGTCAAGAACTACAACCAGCCCCGCCGCGAGCAGCGGCAGCAGGTGGTGGAAGCGGCGCGTCGGGAGGGCATGCAGGTGGTGGCCGAGGGCGGCTCGCTTTTCGGCATGGACATGAACCTGATCGCCGACGGCAACTCGACGCTGGAGCACAATATACCGCTCAGCATCTTTTACGAGGATGTGCTCAGCTATTTTGCGGCCACCAAGGTGGCTTACACACCCACGCTGGTGGTGAGCTATGGCGGTCTGGCCGGCGACCCCTATTGGCGGCAGGCGACCGATGTGTTCGCCCACCCGCTGCTGATGGCACACACGCCGCGCGCCGAACTGGCGGAGAGCATCCGCCGGTTGAAAGCGCCGGATTCGGAATTCGTGGACGATGACAATGCCCGCGAGGCGCACAAGCTGGCGAAGCGCGGCGTGCTGGTTTCGATCGGCGCGCACGGGCAGCAGGCCGGCATCGGCAGCCACTGGGAGCTGTGGAGCTTTGTTCGTGGCGGGATGACGCCGCTGGAGGCGTTGCAGGCGGGCACCATTGTTCCGGCGAAATCGCTCGGCATGGCGGATGATATCGGCTCGCTGGAACCGGGCAAGCTGGCCGATCTCGTGGTTCTGGACGCCGACCCGGTTGCCGACATCCGCAACAGCGACAGGGTTCACCGGGTGATGCTGGGCGGGCGGCTGTATGATCCGGTTACGCTGAACGAAGTGGCAACCGGCACCCGCAAGCGGGCGCCCTATTGGTGGGAATAGGGCGCCCGGCCGGCCAGTCTATCCCGGGCAGCTAGAGCATGTTCCGATCTGGTGGAATCACCAGCATCGGAAACCCATGCGGAAAAACAGAACCATAGAGCGGCCGTTCTGATGCAATCAGAACGAGACTCGCTCTAGTCTCTATGGACGCGGCGTGACGGTGAACTCGATCACGCTGGAAGGCGTGGCGCGGCAGAACACCGAGAAGTTGCGATCCATGTCGGGGAAAGTCGCGGTGCCGCGCGCGGTGAAGCGCCAGCCGCCATTGCCCTGAACAATCTGATCGACGCCCACCAGGGTCATCCGCGAGCCGCCGGCGATGCCGGTTTGCCGCGCCCCTTCGAACAGGCAGACCTGCATCGTGCGCTGCTGATCGGGGGTGAGCATCTGGATGTTCGCGTCAATAGTGGCGGGCGGCAGCGACGGGAACGGCGGTCCTGCGACCGGTGGCGGGGGTGGCGGTGGCGGCGGAGCGGCTTCCACGGCGGGAGGCGGAGGGGGCGGCGGAGCGGGCCGGGCTTCCGGCGGCGGCGGATTGTTGTTGCCGCTGTTGGCCAGTGCCACGATGCCGGCGGTGGCACCCGCACCGGCCAGCAGCCACGGCAGGGCGCTGTTGCCATTGTCTACCTTGGGGCGGACATTGCCGGTGCCATAGGCGAAGGTGGCGCGGCAGCCTTCGGTAACAGTGATGCTGTTGGCGTCATAGCGGAAGCTTCGGCCACGCTGGCAGGATCCACCGTGCACCTGGACGATTTCGACCCGCATCTGTGTGCGCGCCCGGCAGGTGCGCGGCCGGAAATTCTGTGATTCACACTTGACCGTGCCGGCAAAATAGCCGCCCTGGTTGTGCGACTGGTCCCAGCTGTGGCCGGGGCCGGACGGATATTCCGGGGCGGGAAGCGGCTGCGGCCGGGCGATCGGATTGACCGGAGCTGGCAGTGGAGTCGGGCGAACCGAAGGCAATGGGGACGGACGGGTTTGCGCCAGCGCCGGGCCAAGGGCGGTCGCTGCGAGCGTGACGCTCAGCAGAATGGCGGATCGACGCATGAATTTTCCTCCACTTTGGGCTTTGGCAGTCTGACTCAAAGCGTGCCCGATGGCAATCAGGCCGTCCTCGCTACTGGTTCATCGAGTTGAAGAAATCCTCGTTTGTTTTGGAATCCTTCATCTTGTCCAGCAGGAACTCCATCGCATCGATGGTGCCCATCTGCATGAGGATGCGGCGCAGCACCCACATCTTGGCGAGCACCGTCTTGTCGACCAGCAGCTCTTCCTTGCGGGTGCCGGACTTGCCGATATCCATCGCCGGGAAGATGCGCTTGTCGGCGATCTTGCGATCCAGCACGATTTCGCTGTTGCCGGTGCCCTTGAACTCTTCGAAGATCAGCTCGTCCATGCGGCTGCCGGTGTCGATCAGCGCGGTGGCGATGAT
>JAIMJL010000037.1 GCA_020693225.1 Sandarakinorhabdus sp.
GAGCGGGCGCGGCTGGCACTGGCGCTGATCACCCGCGACGCGCCACATATGCTGATCCTCGATGAACCGACCAACCACCTCGATGTGGACAGCCGCGAGGCGCTGGTGCAGGCGCTCAATGCCTATGAAGGCGCGGTCGTATTGGTGAGCCACGACCGGCACTTGCTGGAGCTGACCGCCGACCGGCTGCTGCTGGTAGATGCCGGAACGGTGAAGGAGTTCGGCGGCAGCCTGGACGATTACACCGATTTCGTGCTGGGCAAGACGACGTCCGCGCAGGCCAGTGGCGACGCGCCCAAAGGCGACCGCAAGGCCAACAAGCGCGCCGCAGCGCAAGCCCGGGAAGCCGGCAAGGCGCTGCGCGATGCGGTTGCCGTGGCGGAGAAGGAGCTGGCCGAGCTTGGTGCCATCCGCTCGCGCATCGAGCGCGCCATGTTCGATCCCGACAGCGCCGGCCCGGAAGAGCGCAACGCCACCATGGGCGAGCTGATGCGTCGGCGCGGCGATGTGGAGCGGCAGTATGAGGCGGCCGAAGCGCGCTGGATGGAAGCGTCCGAAGCGCTGGAGGGCGCGGCGGGTTAGAGCATGTTGCGATCTGGTGGAATCACCAGCATCGGAAACCCATGCGGAAAAACAAGAAGATAGAGCGGCCGTTCTGATGCAATCAGAACGAGACTCGCTCTAGCCAGCGGGCAGCGCCCAATCGATCGGCGCGCGGCCATGGGCCTGCAGGAAGGCGTTGGCCTGCGAGAAATGCCGACAACCGAAAAAGCCGTTGTGCGCGGACAGCGGCGACGGATGCGCCGCCTTAAGCACAAGGTGCCGCGCCGGATCCACAAAGGCCGCCTTGCGCTGGGCATAAGCACCCCAAAGCAGGAAAACGACCGGATCGGGTTGCGCATCGACCAGCCGGATGACTGCATCGGTAAATGTTTCCCAGCCGCGCCCGGCGTGTGAGGCGGGGGACGCCATCTCCACCGTGAGCACGCTGTTCAAGAGCAGCACCCCCTGCCCGGCCCAATGCTCCAGACACCCGTGCCTGGCCGGCGGGATGCCGAGATCCTGCGCGATTTCAGCATAGATGTTGCGCAAGGATGGCGGAATCCGCTCCCCCGGTGGCACGGAAAAGCACAGCCCATGTGCCTGGCCTTCGCCATGATAGGGATCCTGCCCCAGGATCACCACCCGCACATTGCCAAGCGGTGTGAGGTCCAGCGCGCGAAACCAGTGGCTGGCGGCGGGGAAGATGCGTTTCCCGGCGGCGCGTTCGGCCATCAGAAAGGTGCGAAGTTCGGCCATGAACGGGGCCGCGAACACATCGGCCAGCGGCTCCCGCCAGCTGGGGTGCAGGCGGATGCTGTCGCTCATCCCAGCCGGGCAGCAGCCTCGGACGCGGCGCGGATCGCGGCCGCATCCGGCGCACCCTTGCCCACCAGCCAGCTGCCACCGACGCACAGCACCGCGCTTTCGGCGAGCCAGTTCGCCGCGGTGTCTGCCGTGATTCCGCCGGTCGGGCAGAAGCGCACCTGCTGGAATGGCGCTGCCAGCGCCTTCAATGCCTTCAGGCCGCCAGAGGCTTCTGCGGGAAAGAATTTGAACCGGTCCAGCCCCAGATCAAGCCCGCGCATGATGTCCGACGCATTGGCGACGCCGGGCAAAAGCGCGATTTCGCGGTCGCGCGCGGTCTTTGCCAGTGTTTCGGTGAGGCCGGGCGAGACGATGAACTCGGCGCCGGCCGCCATGGCCGCATCCAGATCGCGGACATTGAGGATGGTTCCCGCGCCGACAATCGCACCGGGCACCTGCTTCATCGCGCGGATAACCTCCAGCGCAGCCGTGGTGCGCAAGGTCACTTCCAGCACCCGCAGCCCGCCGGCCACAAGCGATTCTGCGATGGCAACGGCATGGGCAACGTCTTCAATCACCAGCACCGGAATCACCGGGCTGGTGCGCATGATGGTTTCGATGGGGCTCATAGGTCTGCCTCCTGAAACGCCGCTGCGGCCGCGCCCAGCAGGCCCGGCTCGGGATGGGTTATCCGCCACACCGGAATGTTGGCCATGCGCGCTTCGAACCGCCCCTTGGCCACAAAGCGGCCATGAAAGCCGCTGCCGCCAAGGATATGGGAAATGCGCGGCACGATGCCGCCCGCCAGCACCAGCGCCTCGCCGCCCTGCGCCAGCACCAGGTCGCCACAGACGCTGCCGAAGCTCAGGCACCAGCGATCGAGCGCGGCCTGTTCCAGACTGTCAGGCGCGGAGATTGCCGAGGCCCAGAGCGCCGCATCCTCGCCCGGTGTAACCGCACGGCCTTCGATCGCTGCCAGCGCCGCATAGATGTTGGCCAGCCCCGGCCCGGCTACGATGCGCTCCACTGAAACGCGGCGGAAGTTGGCCCGCAGGTTTTGCAGGATCATGTCTTCCAGGCTGTCCAGCGGGGCAAAATCCATATGCCCGCCCTCGGTCGGCACGATGCGGGTGGAGGAGCCATCGCGCACCAGCAGCGCCACGCCCAGCCCGGTTCCGGCACCTACCACGCTGATCGTGCGGGCCTGCTGCACCGGCGCTTCCGGCCCGGCGACATGGGAGAAATCCTCCGGCCCCACCGCCACGATGGCATGCGCGACGGCGGCAAAATCGTTGATCAGCGCAACGCGGTCCACACCCAGTCGCTCGCCGATCAGCGCCGGGCGGATCACCCAGGGGTTGTTGGTGAGCTTCAGCAATTCCCCTTCCACCGGGGCGGCAACGGCAATGCCGGCCAGCTTCGGCATGGGCGCGCCAAGGCCAGCGGCATAGGCCTGCCAGGCGGTTTGCAGGCTGGCGAATTCCGCCACTTTCAGTTTGGCTTCGTGCGCCAGGGAAATCCGCCCATCGTCGCCGCGCGTGGCAATGGCGAAGCGCGCGTGGGTTCCGCCGATGTCGGCTGCAACGGCCTGCATCACAGCCCTGCCGCCGCCAGCAGCGGGCTGGCGCCCTGCTCTGCCCCGTCTGTCTGTCCGCGAAACAGCGCAAACAGCTCGCGGCCGGTGCCGGCCGGCTGGTCCGGCATGGACACAGGATCGCGCGCCGCAAACTCGCGCGCGTCGCCCAGATACTCCACCGTGCCGCGTGTGGCACACAAGCGGATGAGGTCGCCATCGCGCACCCGCGACAGCGGCCCGCCGCCCAGGGCTTCGGGTGTCATGTGAATGGCGGCCGGCACCTTGCCGGAGGCGCCCGACATGCGCCCGTCGGTGAGAAGCGCCACCTTATAGCCCTTGTCCTGCAGCACGCCGAGCGGCGGGGTCAGCTTGTGCAATTCCGGCATGCCATTCGCCTTCGGCCCCTGGAAGCGCACCACGACCACCACGTCGCAATCCAGTTCGCCGGCCTTGAAGGCGGCGTTCACGGCGGCCTGGTCATCGAACACCCGCGCCGGCGCCTCGATGGTCATCCGCGCGGTATCCACCGCGCTGGTCTTGAAGATGCCGCGCCCCAGATTGCCCGCCACCAGCCGCAGGCCGCCATCGGCATGGAAGGGATCGCCAACCGGGCGCAACATAGATCGATCCAGCGGCTCGGCAGGGGCATCGTGCCAGACGAGATGCTCATCCTCCAGCGCCGGCGTTTTGGCATAGTCGCCAAGGTCGCGCCCGCCGACCGTTAGAATATCGCGGTGCAGCAGGCCGGCATCGAGCAGGGTGGCAATGGTGAAAGCCATGCCCCCGGCGGCGTGAAAATGATTCACATCGCCTGGCCCGGCCGGATAGACATTGGCAATCAGCGGCACCGCGCCGGAAAGCCGATCAAAATCCTCCCAATCGAAAACAATGCCGGCCGCGCGCGCAATCGCCGGCAAATGGATGGCATGGTTGGTGGAGCCGCCGGTTGCCAGCAGGCCGACGGCGGCGTTCACGATCGCCTTCTCGTCGATGCAGTGCCCGAGCGGGCGATAATCATTGCCCTGGCTGCCGATCGCTGCCAGCCGGTGCACCGCTGCGCGGGTCAATTCCTGCCGCAGCTTGGTGCCGGGCTGGATGAAGGCCGCGCCCGGCATGTGCAGGCCCATCATCTCCATCATCATCTGGTTGGAATTGGCAGTGCCATAAAAGGTGCAGGTGCCGGGGCTGTGATAGCTGGCGGCCTCGGCTTCCAGCAGATCTTCCTGGCCCACCTTGCCCTGCGCCGCCAGCTGGCGGATGCGCTGCTTTTCCTTGTTGGGCAGGCCCGAAGGCATCGGCCCGGCCGGCACCAGAAGCGCCGGCAGATGGCCAAAGCGCAGCGCACCCATCAACAGCCCCGGCACAATCTTGTCGCAGATGCCCAGCATCGCCACGCCCTCGAACATGCCGTGGCTCAGCGCCACGGCGGTTGAAAGCGCAATCGCGTCGCGGCTCCACAGCGACAGTTCCATCGAAGGCTGGCCCTGCGTCACCCCATCGCACATCGCCGGCACGCCGCCGGCCACCTGCGCCGTGGCACCGGCCTCGCGGGCAAAGATCTTCATCTGTTCGGGATAGCGGCCATAGGGCTGATGCGCCGACAGCATGTCGTTGTAGGCGGTCACGATGCCGATGTTGAAGGCGCGCCCCCCCCGGATCGCCGGCTTGTCGCCTTCTGCCGCGGCAAAGCCGTGCGCCAGATTGCTGCACGAAAGATGCGTGCGGCCCAGCCCGGAATCACGTTCGCCGGCCACCAGCGCCAGATAGCGCGCGCGGCTGGCTTTCGACCGTTCGATTACCCGGTCGGTCACCGCCGCCAGCACGGAATTCAACGCGGTCATGGGAAAATCCTATCCTTGAGCCGTCAGGGGCACCAGTGAATGTCGATTGCCTGCGTGCAATCGGCGAGAACACGGCCGATCGGCAAGCGCGAGGATGCCCCCTCTTCCAGCGCCTTTTCCAGCATCGCCTTCTTGTCTTCGCCGGTCACGGTGATGAGGATCGCCCGCGCCGACAGGATTGCCGCCTTGGTCAGCGTAACCCGTGCAACGGGCGCTTCCGGCGGCAGCGGATCTGGCGTTACGCCGATGGCGCGGTGCGGCGCGGTGAGCGCGGCATCCAGATCGGGGCCGGGGAAGATCGAGGCGGTGTGCCCATCGGCGCCCACACCCAGCCACACCAGATCGGGCGGCCAGTGCAGATCCTGCAGCCGCGCGTCGGCCGCGCGCCCGGCCGCCGCCACTTCCAGCGTGCCGCCGGTCAACGGCACCACCCGCGCGCCCAGCGGCAGGAAGCGTTCGGCCAGCATCCGCACATTGGACAAAGGATTGTCCACCGCCACCAGCCGGTCGTCGCTCGGCAGGATGGTGACATCGCGCCACTTCAGCTTGGCCTTGCGCAGCAGATCCAGCGCCGCCAGCGGAGTCTTGCCGCCGGGAAACACCGCCACTGCATCACCGCGCGCATCAAGCGCGCTTTCGATCACGAATTGCGCGTCACCCGCAACCGCTTCCGCCAGCTCTTCCGGGGTTTCATAGTCCCACCATTCCGCTTCAATCATTCCAGCTTGCTCCGTCGCGTTCGATCAGGGCGATTGCCGCCGATGGTCCCCAGGTTCCCGCCGTGTAGGGCTTCGGCTCCATGCCGTTTTCCGCCCAGCCCCGGCGAATCGAATCGATGAAGCCCCATTGCGCTTCCACCTCGTCGCGCCGCACGAACAGCGTCTGCCGGCCTTCGATCAGGTCCAGCAGCAGCTGTTCATAGGCAATCCGCCGACGGCTATCAGCAAAGGCGTCCTTGGCCGAGATGTCCAGCGCCACCTGCCGCAGCCGGATGCCGGCGCGATCCAGACCCGGCACCTTGGACACCAGCGACATCTGGATATTTTCCTCCGGCTGCAGGCTGATCAGCAGCCGATCGGGGGCCATGCCGCGCACATCCTCGCCAAAGATCGAATGCGGCACGGATCGGAACGCAATCAGGATTTCCGACTTGCGCGCTGCCAGCCTTTTTCCGGTGCGCAGGTAAAAGGGAACGCCCTTCCAGCGCCAATTGTCCACATGCGCCTTCAGCGCCACGAAGGTTTCCGTGGACGAGGCGCGCCCCAGTTCCTCGGCATAGCCTTTCACCGGCTGGCCACCCACAGCACCCGACCCATATTGCCCGATCACGCAATGGGAAGCGGCCGAGGCGCCATCGATCGGCCGCAGCGAATCCAGCACCTTCACCTTTTCGTCGCGCACCGCATTTGCCGTGAAATGCGATGGCGGCTCCATGGCCACCAGCGCCAGCAGTTGCAGCATGTGGTTTTGCACCATGTCGCGCAGCGCACCGGCATTTTCATAGAAATCGGTCCGGCCTTCCAGCCCCACGGTTTCGGCAACGGTAATCTGCACATGGGCAATCGAATCCGACCGCCAGAGCGGCTCGAACAGCACATTGGCGAAGCGCAGCGCGAGCAGATTCTGCACCGTTTCCTTGCCGAGATAATGATCGATGCGGAAGATCTGCTTTTCGCTGAAAGCCGCCGCCACCGCATCGTTGATCCGCATCGAAGATGCGAGATCCGATCCCAGCGGCTTTTCCAGCCCGATCCGCACATTGGCACCGGTCAGCCCGGCCGAGGCCAGCCCCTGAATGGTTGCCGTGAACAGCGACGGCGCGGTGGACAGGAAGATCGAAATGGATTGCTCCAGTCCGCCGGCCGCTTCGGCCAGCCGCTGGTAGCCGCTCTGGTCATTGGCATCCAGCGTTACATAGAAAAGCTGCTGCAGGAAGGCGTCGGCTTTCTCCTGATCGCCAAGCCCGTGCGCGACATGCGTAGCAAGCGCCTCAGCCGCCATCGCCCTGAATCCGGCAACATCAAGGGCCGATCGCGCCGTGCCGACGATGCGAACATCAGCCGCCAGCAGCCCGTCCACCGAAAGCCCGTACAGCGAAGGCAGAAGCATGCGCCGGGACAGGTCGCCAGTGGCGCCGAAAAGAAGAACAGCCGTCATGCGTTTGCCTTAGCGAGGGATTTGCGATGATGCCATGACAGACCGCAAGCGATCTGCCTTCAAAGCGCGCGAAAGCGGACAGCCTGGCCACCGCCGGGCGCAAGCACAATCGGCAGGCGGTCGGTTGACTGCACGACGCGCTTCGCAATGCGGATGCGGCTGCGGCTGTCCTGGCGATAGTCGGCGCCCTCACCATCGGCATAGATTTGCGCTTCATAGCGTTTGCCGGGCGTCAGGAAATCCAGCCCTATCTCCAGCGCCCTGCCCTCTTCGTTGGTGATGGCTCCCAGATACCAGTCCTCGCTGTTGCGATCCTTGCGGGCGAAGGCGGCGTGGCTGCCCATTTCGCCACTCACCAGCCGGCTTTCCGACCAATCGGCCGGCACATCCTTGATGAACTGGAAGGCTGCCATCTGCTTTTGGTAATTCTCCGGCAGATCAGCGGCCATCTGGATCGGCGAATAGAGCGTTACATACAGTGCCAGCTGACGCGCCAGCGTGCTGGGGATGGGCGAACCACCACGCCCGGTGAGGCTCAGCACCCCGGGCGTATAGTCGAACGGACCAGACAGCATCCGCGTGTAAACCAGATCGACCTCATGGCTTGGCGGGTTCTTCGGATCGCCCCAGGCATTATACTCCATCCCCCGCGCGCCCTCGCGCGAAACCCAGTTGGGATAAGTGCGACGCAAGCCCGTGTCCTTGATCGGCTCGTGCGGATTGACCGCGATCTTGCGCTTTGCCGCCTCTGTTACCACCAGCAGATGGTGCCGGCTCATCCGCTGGCCATCATGCCATTCGAATCTGCCGCCCGGCGCCTGCACACCGCCGGCATCGGCCACATAGCCGGTTTTCACCGCGTCGATTCCAAGCCGCTGATAGAGATCGAGCCCCGCAGCCAGCTGCGGCTCATAATTGGCGATATTGGCCGAGGTTTCGTGGTGGCCGATCAACCGCACACCCTTTTTCAGCCCATAGGCCGAAAGCGCCGCGATATCGAAATCGGGCGTGGCCCTGGTGAAGCTGAAATCGGCGCCATTGGCAAACCAGTCACCATCCCAGCCGACATTCCAGCCTTCCACCAGCACTCCGCGAAAGCCATGCTTGGCCGCGAAATCGATATAGCGCCGGGTGTTCGTGGTGGTGGCACCATGCTTCGCGCCCGATGCCCAGCTGGCAGTGTCCAGATGCATTTCCCACCACACGCCGACATATTTGTGCGGTTTGAACCAGCTGGTATCGCCCAGCCGGTTCGGCTCGTTCAAGTTCAGAATGATGTCAGACGCTGCCACCAGCCCTGCGGCATCGCGGGCCACCAGAACAACGCGCCACGGCGTCACGAACGGCACATCGCGCACCACGCTCGGTCCATCGGCGGCCGGGGCCAGCCGCGCCTTGAAACGCTGGCCCTCCACACGCCGCAACCACATGCCGGCATAATCCACAAGCGCGGCTTCGTGGATGGCCAGATGCAGCCCGGATGCCGTGCGCATCGAAAGCACGGTATGCGCCTGCGACACCTGATCGATGGCCGTGCGCTGGGTCAAATATTCGTAGCGATTCCACTCGCCGCCCGGCACCCACCAGGCATCACCCGCCTCGCTCACGGCAAACTCGGTCAATTCCTCAACGATGCGCGCCTGCTGAAGATTCGGCTGCGCCGGCAGGGCGTAGCGGAAGCCAAGGCCATCGTCGAACAGCCGGAAGATCACCAGCATCCGCCGCTTCAGCGCACCCGTTTCTTCAAAGGCCACCTGCAATTCGCTGTGCCGGTCACGCACATAGCGCCGCTCGCCCCAGGGCTGTTCCCATGTGGTGTCAACGCGGGTGCGCGATAGCTCCGAAGGCACGAAATTGCGCTCCAGCTTGGCGCCATCGGCCAGGATGAACCCCAGCCGCGAGCGATCCAGCACCGGCTTGCCATTGCGGGTGAGCCAATAATCCGGCCGCCCGTCGCCGTTCACCTCCACATGCAGGGTGAGGGTTCCGGAGGGAGAGGTCAGCGTGAGCGGCGCGGCTTGCACCGCCGCCGCCACCAAAAGGGCCAAAAGGCCGGAAAGCAGCTTGATCATTGCATCACTCCGAAAGGATCAGCGCGCCGAACGGCGGCAGGCTGTGAACATCGGCACCGTTGATTGCCGCCACTGGCGCGCCGCTGCCATCCAGCGTGATTACAGCGGTGCCGAAGTTGAACAGGCAGCGCAGCCGTTCATTGCCATGGTCGCGCGCGAAGATGAGCAGGTCACCCTCCGCCTGCAAAATCTGCAGCGATCCGAGCCGCAGCGCCGCATGTGCCTTGCGCAGCGCCACCAGCTCGCGGGTCAGGTTCAACAGCGATGCCGGGTCTGCCGTTTGCCGGTCGACCGCCAGCTCGGCATGATCCGGGCCAAGCGGCAGCCAGGGCCGCGAGGTGGAGAAACCGGCATAGGGCGCGCGCGCTTCCCACGGCATCGGCGTGCGGGCCCCATCGCGCGACAGTGTCAGCGGCCAGTTGGCGATCGCTTCCGGGTCTTTCAGATCATCAAAGGCAATGTCCACCTGGGTTAGCCCCAGTTCCTCGCCATAATAGAGGAACGGATTGCCCCGCAGCGTCAACAGCAGCGCCATCGCCATGCGTGCGAAGGTCGGGCGCTGCTCCGGTGCCGCCCAGCGCGACAGGCCGCGCGGCGAATCATGGTTGGTGAGCGCCCAGCTCGGCCAGCCGAGGCCCGGCTCATCCGGCCAGTCAGCCAGCGCCCGCGCCACCACCTGCGGCGTCAGCTTTTCAGCATAGAGAAAAGCGAAGCTGTAGGCGCTGTTCAGGTGCCGATTGTCTGCCGTGAAGGCGCGCATTTCCGCGATCGGCTCCGGCCCGCCAACTTCCGCGACCGTGAAGGTGGCGCCATAGCTGTCCAGCAGGCTGCGCAGCCGACGCAGAAACAGCACGATGTCGGCATGCGACTGGTTGTAGATCTTCTGCTGATAATCAAACGGCCGGGTGCGCGGCCCCGGCGGCGCCGGCGGATTGTCGCGCAACAGCGGATCATGCATCGTGAAATTGATGGCATCCACGCGAAAGCCATCCACGCCCCTATCCAGCCAGAAGGCGGCCGCCTGCAACAAGGCTTGCTGCACGGCAGGATTGTGCACGTTCAGCTGCGGCTGCGAATTCAGGAAATTGTGAAGATAATATTGCTGCCGGCGCGCGTCCCAGGTCCAGGCCGGCCCGCCGAACACCGATTGCCAGTTGCTCGGCGGCGACCCGTCCGGCTTCGGATCGGCCCAGACATACCAATCGGCATGCGCACCCGCGCGGCCCATGCGGCTGCTGCGAAACCAGGCATGTTCGTCAGACGTGTGGGCATAGACCTGATCGATCAGCACCTTCAGGCCAAGCGCATGCGCCCGCTCCACCAGCGCATCGAACGCCTGCAAGGTGCCGAAAACCGGATCGACATTGCAATAGTCTGCAATGTCATAGCCGAAATCCTTCATGGGAGATGTGAAGAAGGGGCTGAGCCAGATCGCGTCCACCCCCAGCGACGCGATGTGATCGAGCCTTGCCGTGATGCCCGGCAGATCGCCCACCCCGTCGCCATTGGAATCGGCGAAGCTGCGCGGATAGACCTGATAGATCACCGCCCCCTTCCACCAGGGCTCGGGCAGGACTTCGGCAAGGACCGCGGGCGCGGTTGCAGCAGCATTGGTCATTGCGTGAACACCGCGACACCGGCGCACACCAACGTGCCGAAAGCCGGCACTTCGACTTGCAAGCTTCCAGGCGCTGTCACCGTTCCGCAATCCCCCATCCGGCTGCCGGAATGGATGATGCGCGGATCGATCGCAATATTGCCTTTCATCGGCTTGTCGGCGGAATTGAATATCAGGATGGTATCCAGAACCGGCATCGCATCGCCGCGCGGATTGCGCCGGGCCACTGCAAACAGCCCCGGCCCCTCGCCATAGTGCAGCACCGTTTGCCGCCCATGCCGCAGCGCCGGATCGGCAGCGCGCAGCCGCGCCAGCTGCTGCACATGGACATAGAGCGGATGCGCGGTGTCGAAGTTCGCATCGGCCGTCGTCGCCTGGGTGCCCAGCAGGCGATTGTCGTTGTACACCGCGACCTGGCTTGGAAACAGCGTTTCGCGCGCGTCCTGGTCGCCGCCATCGCCCACGAAGCCCTGCTCGTCGCCGGAATAGAGCGTCGGCACACCGCGCAGCAGCAGCAGCATGGAATGGCCCAGCTTAACCCGCGCCAGCTGCTCATCGTCGCTGGCCTTGGGGTTGGCGTTGCGCACGAAGGTGGAAAAGCGGCCCATGTCGTGATTGCCAAGAAAGGTGGGCAGCTGCATCGCCGCGGCATCGCCGCCGGCATAGAGCGCATCGCGGAAGAACAAGGCGGCCAGCACTTCGGTCGGCTTGCCCTCGGCCACCACCTGCGTCACCGCGGATTGAAAGGCGAAATCCAGCACGGCAGGATAGCCATCCACCCGGGTAAAGCGCGCCAGTGCGCCCGGATCGGGATCATAGACCTCACCGAAAATGTGAAAGTTCGGAATGCCATTGGCCTTCGCCCGCTGCAGCATCGCCGGCACGAACGCCTGCCAGAATTCCGGGTTCACATGCCGCGCGGTATCGATGCGGAAACCATCGATCTTGAAGCGATCGATCCAGCCGCCGAAGATGTCGATCATGCCCGCCACCACACGGGGATGCGCGGTCATCAGATCATCCAGCCCGGCGAAATCGCCGAGGATGCTGCTTTCGCCGCGAAAGCTGGAATCGCCGCGGTTGTTATAGAGCAGCGGATCGTTCAGCCAGCCCGGCACCTTCGCCTTGTCCAGGCCCTTCGGGACGAAAGGCGTGTAGGCAAAATCGGGCGATGTGAGTTTAGCATAGTTCGCCGCGTTCTGGTGCTCGGCGGCATCGCCCAGAAAGCCCTCGTTGATCGGCTTGCCCGATGGCCCGCCGCGCCGGCTGAACGGATAGTCCGCCCGGCTGCGATAGGCGCAGTCGTTTTGCGGGCATTCGCGGTATTTGATGATGTCCGCGGTGTGGTTGGTGATGATATCCAGATACACCTTCATGCCGCGCGCATGCGCGGCCGCCACCATCGCCGTCAGCTCGGCCTCGGTGCCGAAATGCGGGTCAACGGTGGTGAAATCGGTGATCCAGTAGCCGTGATAGCCGGAGGATTCCTTGCCCGGTGGCCCCTGCACCGGATTGTTCTTGTAAATCGGCCCCAGCCAGATGGCTGTTGCACCCAGCCCCTGGATATAATCTAGCTTTTCGGTCAGCCCTTTCAGATCGCCGCCAAGGTAGAATCCCTTGGATGCGGGATCGAAGCCATGCTGCAGACGGCCTCCCAAGATACCGCCGCGATCGTTGCCGGGATCGGCATTCTGGAAGCGGTCGGGCAGCACGAAATAGATGACTTCCTCGGTCGGCGCGCGGTCGCGCACCGGATCCGCCATCACCGGCGAGGCAGCAAGCGCCGCCGCCAGAAAAACTGCCTTCATGCCATCATCTCCAGGTCTGCCGGCGCGGCGCACTGCCGGGCCAGAAAGGCGTCATGCGGCGGCATGCTCTTCGCCCGCTCGGTGTTCAAGTGCTTCTGCAGCGCCAGAAAATCGCGCAGCTCGTCCGGGCTCAGCTGGTCTGCCAGCGGATGCCAGCGTTCGGGAACAATCCCCTGCCCGATCATCACCTGCACCCAGCCCACCTCGGTAAACAGCTCGTTCCCATCCTTGAAAATCCGCCCTGCCTCGCGAAACAGTTCGATCCGGCCTGCCAGGCTGTCGGGCACCGGCATCGCCGCGCACTGCCGCCAGAAGGCTGAATCATCGCGTTCATTGGCCTTGTAGTGCAGGATGATGAAATCCCGGATACGCTCCAACTCGAATGCCGTCTGCCGATTGTATTCGGCAATTGCCCGGGCATCGGGCTTGCCCGCCGGCAGGAAGGCGATGATCCGCTCGATCGCCGATTGCACCATGTGAATGGAGGTTGATTCCAGCGGCTCCAGAAATCCGCTCGCCAGCCCCACGGCCACGCAATTGCCGCGCCACGCCTCGGCCCGCCGCCCGGTCACAAAGCGCAGCGGGCGGGGCTCGGCCAGCGCCGCGCCATCCAGATGGGCCAGCAGTGTGTCGGCAGCTGCGCTATCGCTGATCGCCCCGGAACAATAGACCATCCCGTTGCCGGTGCGGTGCTGCAACGGAATGCGCCACTGCCAGCCACCCTCGTGCGCCGTCGATCGGGTGTAAGGGGTTATCGGCTGCACCCGCGCGCAGGGAACGGCAAGCGCCCGGTCGCACGGCAGCCAGTGGCTC
The DNA here is from genome assembly GCA_020693225.1 of Sandarakinorhabdus sp. Classification (GTDB taxonomy): domain Bacteria; phylum Pseudomonadota; class Alphaproteobacteria; order Sphingomonadales; family Sphingomonadaceae; genus Sandaracinobacteroides. The sequence continues at coordinate 13,233 of JAIMJL010000037.1, forward strand.
CACTCTTCATAGCCCACGCCCATCGCCTCGCCGATCAGCAGGCCGCGAAACCCGGAGCAGTCGACAAAGAAATCACCGGAAATCTCTGTGCCGCTTTCCAGTGCAAGGCTGCCGATGTCGCCGCTTTCAGGGTGCCGGTTGACACGGCTGATCGTGCCTTCGATCCGCCGAACGCCGCGCGCCTCGGCATGGCGCCTGAGATAGGCCGCATACAGCCCGGCATCGAAATGGAAGGCGTGCGGCATATAGGGTCGCGACTGCGACGGCTGCGCTGCCGCACGATCGAAGCGGTTGGCAAGCGCCGCCGTGACATTGGCGGAATAGACGCCCAGATCGTCTGCCAGGCCCAATGCGTGGGCTCGCAACCAGTAATGATGGAAGGCAATCAACCCCAGATCGCGCCCGGTGGCACCGAAGCCGTGCATGTAGCGATGGCCTTGCCGCCACCAGTCAACAAACTCGATCCCCAGCTTGATGCTGCCCTGCGTCGCGCGGAGAAAATCATCCTCGTCCAGCCCGAGTGCGGCATTGAACAGGCGGATTTGCGGGATCGTCGCCTCGCCCACGCCCACCGTGCCGATGGCATCGGATTCCACCAGCGTGATCTGCCAGCCGCTTTCGAGAAAGCGCGAGAAGGCCGCTGCCGCCATCCAGCCGGCCGTTCCGCCGCCCACAACAACAAGACGGCGCGGGCAGGATGGCGCACCTGCGGCCACGCGGGCCGGCGCATCCTGTCCGTCACGCCGCCCTGTCATAGCCAGTCTCCTTCAGGTTGCGGGGCCGCTCGCGCTGCCCCGCGCCTGTATCAGAAGCGGTAGTTCACACCGAACAGATACCGCCGACCATATTCCTCATAGTCGCGCACCGCACGAATATCGTTCAGGTCATAGGTCCGGAAGGGCTCGTTGGTGAGATTATAGCCCTGCGCCAGCAGCGACAGGCCGGCAAGCGGGCTGCCTTCCTGGAACTCATAGCCAATCTGGGCATCTACCACGGTTTCGCTGTTGGCAAAGCGTTGCGTCAGCCCGCCGCCGAAGCCGCGAATTTCGGCCAGGAAGCTGGAGCGATAGCGAACCGAACCGCGCACCGAGAAGCCATTCTTCTCGAAATAGCCGGTGGCGTTCCACACATGCTTGGAAAGCCCCTGCAACGGCTGCGCCGGATTGCGCGGGTCGGGCGTGATCTCGCTTTCGGTCAACGAATAGCTGCCCTGCACGCCGAAGCCCTCAAGCGCCGGCGTGAACACGCTGAACGGCAGGCTTCCGGCCAGTTCAAAGCCGTAGATGCTGCCACCTTCTCCGTTGATCGGCACTTCCACGAAGCCCTGCCGCAGAATGGGTTCCGGGCCGCCACCGGTGGAGAAACCGGTAAAGTCCCTCAGCTCATTTTGCCGGTACACATAGGTTTTCAGATCCTTGTAGAAGCCGGCGGCCGAAACATAGGCTTCGCGGCCGAAATATTTTTCCAGGCTGACGTCGACGGCATCGGCAATCCAGGGGCGAAGCCGGGCGTTGCCGCCATTGCCGCTCCAGGGTGACTGGTTGATGTTGGTCGAATTGGCGAAGCTGCTGTTGTAGTTATAGTTGATAGATGCACGCATGTCGTCCATCCGCGCCCGCGCCAGCTGCCGGCCAAGACCGAGCCGCGCCACGAAGTCGTTTTCGCCCCGCAGCACAAGGTTCAACGTTGGCAGCGCATAGAAATAGCTTGCGCCGTCGGTGATCGGCATGTTGCGCGCCGCCGCACCCGTGCCAGACGAGGCAAGCCCGTTGGACACCTGATCGGTGTTGACCAGCTGCACGCCGATGTTGCCGGTCAGCGCGCTGGTGCCCAGCGTCGCATCAAGGTTCAGCTTGAAATAGCCGGTCAGCACATCCTCGCGCACGCGCCAGCCCTTGGTGGACACATCGGCATTCGGGTTGCGGACGAGATTGTAGGTGCCATTTTCGATCAGCTTCAGCGGATCATAGGCAATCACCGGGCCGATGCCGAGGAAGTCGAGATTGGCCGCACCGTTCAGCAGCGCATCGGCCGGGACGGGGATCGACGTCAGGCCATCGACATTGCCGGCAAGGCCGAGGAAAAACTCGTCTGGCGACAGCCGCTTGGTCCGGCCGGTGTAGTTGAAGCCGGCCTCGATGCTGCGGAAGAAGCCGCTGCCCAGCTCCCGCTCGGCCCCGAAGCGGAAGGCAATCAGCTCGTCCTTGATCGAACGCTTGTTGTAATAACCATCCTGGCCGCCCGGAACGATATCGCCACCCCAACCCTGCGGGCTGGTCAGCTTGATCTGCGACGGATCGGAATAATCGATGGTCTGGCCGGTGAAGAAGATCCCCCGGTTCAGCATCTCGAAATCAAGCGTGTCGGTGGCGCCGCGCGAGGTGCTGCCCGTGATGTACCCGCGGCCGGTGCCGGAATAGCTTTCGATATCCAGATCCTTGCGGTTCACACTGGAATAGCTGACATCGATGGTCGCCTTCAGCACATCGTTTCCGGCTTTGGTGTTCCAGCCGATGGAAAACAGGTCGGCATTGCGGTTCTTCACATCGTTGCGAACAACACCTTTCACATTGCCGAACGTGCCGGACGAAAGCTGGCCATCGGTGATCACCGGATTGGTGAGCGTAACGCCGTTGCCCCAGAGCAAGGGCAGTTCCACGCCGCGCTTGACCTGATCATCCTTGAACTTGGAATAGAAAACATCGAGCGAGGTGTTGAAATTCTCGCTCGGTTCCCACTCCAGCGTGCCCATGGCAGCCGTGCGCTCAAGATCGGTCGAGATGGCATAGGGCTTGGTGCCGCCGATGCCGAAGTTTCCGTCGCCGTCGGTGGGATAGCCCCAGGCCTCAAACCGCTGGATCTGCGACGGCGAGCTGATGCGGCTCACCGCAATCGCGATACCAACCGTGTCGTCGGCGAACTGGTCGATGTAGGTGCCGGAAACGCGATAGCCCACCGAGTTGGAATCCGGGTTCAGCTTGCCAGCGTCCAGCACGTCCACACGGGCGTTCAACGCGACCGCGCGCTTGCCATAGGCCAGCGGACGAATGGTGCGCAGATCAACCGTGCCGGAAAGACCGGCACCAATCAACGAGGCCGAGGGGGTCTTGTAGACATTCACTTGGCTCATGATTTCCGAGGGAAACTGGTCGAACTCGACGCCGCGATTGTCGCCGGCGGTCACTTGCTCACGCCCGTTCAGCAACGTGGTGGAAAAGTCCGGCGCCAGGCCGCGGATGGTGATGACCTGCGCCCGGCCATCCAGCCGCTGCGTGGTCAGGCCCGGCAGGCGGGCAATCGATTCCGCGATCGAGGTGTCCGGCAGCTTGCCGATGTCCACCGCCGAAATGCTCTCGACGATCAGGTCGGAGTTCTTCTTTTCCGCAATCGCGTTGGCAATCGAGGCGCGGAAGCCGGTGACCACAATGTCTTCTGCGCCGGCGTCGGCTGCCGGCGCGGTCTGCGCCTGGGCGACGCCGCCAAGCACGATAGACAAGGCCAGCGCGCTAACCGAAGTCTGCAAATACTGGCCGAAGCCCACGCCAATACGGCGATCGTCAAATGTCTTGCGCATGTTCACTCCCAGGTCCCAGGCGCGGGTCATGGGCATGCCCCGATTTCGGGTCCACACCTGCCGCGCGATTATTTATCGCATTGGAAGTTCTTTCTTCCGTCGCCTGCTGTTTTGGTTCAATAAAGCAGCATACGTATGCGAAAAACCGCCGCGACAACCGTGTCTCCTGGGCAACAGGGGCTGGGAGGACAGACTGAAACAGTGAATGTCCCGAAGCTTGACGCACGCGCGACATCCTTCGACATCGCCTATCTCGCCGGCGTCTCGCAGCCCACCGTCAGCCGCGCGCTCAGCGGCAGCCCGATGGTGTCGGAAGCAACCCGCAAGCGCATCGAGGCCATCGCCCGACAGCTCAACTACAAGGTGGACAAGAACGCTTCCTCGCTGCGCAGGCGCCGGTGCGATACTTTGGCCCTGTTGTTTTTCGAAGACCCGACCGCCGACGAAAGCCTCATCAACCCCTTTTTTGTCGCCATGCTCGGCTCCATCACCCGCCAGGCCAAGCGTGCCGGATTCGATCTGCTGGTCAGCTTCCAGCAACTGTCGGATGATTGGCATGTGGACTATGAAGACAGCCACAAGGCCGATGGCATCATCCTGCTGGGCTATGGCGATTATGAAGCCTATCGGGCGCGGCTGTTGGCGCTGGAGGCGCAGGGCACGCATTTCGTCCGCTGGGGCCCGGTTGATCCCGGCCAGCCCGGCACCACCATCGGCAGCGATAATGCCGAAGGCGGCCGCCAGGCGGCGCGGCATCTGATTGCACTGGGGCGGCAGCGGATAGCCTTTCTGGGCCATGCATCCGGGCGCTTTCCCGAATTTCTCGGCCGCTACCGCGGAGTAGAGCAAGCGCTGCAGGAGGCAGGACTGCAAAACGAACCGGCCTTGCAGGTGGATGCCATCACCACCGAAGACGCCGGCTTTGCTGCCGCCACCCAGCTGCTCGATCAGGGCGTTGCCTTCGATGCCATCGTGGCCGCCTCCGATCTGATTGCCATCGGCGCCATGCGTGCGCTGGCGGCGCGTGGGGTTTTCGTTCCGGCCGATGTCGCCGTGGTTGGCTTCGATGACATCCCGGCCGCCAGCGCCTCCACCCCGCCGCTCACCACCGTTTCGCAAGACACCCAGCGCGCCGGGCAGCTGCTGGTGGAAGCGGTTGTCAGCCAGTTGCGCGGCAAGCCCGCAGGCAGCCGCATGCTGCCAACCCGGTTGGTGATCCGCAAATCCTGCGGCAGCTGATTGCTTCCAAGGGGGTTTCGCGGCAGCTATGCCGGCTTGGAATTGGGGAGACAGCATGCAAAGCCACGCGCCGACTGCGCCATCTGCCACGGCAACCGCGCCGGTTGAACGGCCACAGCTCAGCTTCTGGAGCCTTTGGAACCTCTCGTTCGGCTTCTTCGGCATCCAGATCGGCTTTGCGCTGCAGAATGCCAATGTCAGCCGCATCTTCCAGTCGCTCGGCACCAATATCGAGGATCTGGCCTTCCTGTGGATCGCCGGCCCGGTCACCGGCCTGCTCGTTCAGCCGCTGATCGGCTTCTTTTCCGACCGCACCTGGGGCCGACTCGGGCGGCGGCGCCCCTATTTCCTGGCCGGCGCGCTGCTGGCCACCTTCGCGCTCGTCTTCATGCCCAATTCCCCCGCGCTCTGGTTTGCCGCCGGGATGCTGTGGATTCTCGACGCCTCGCTCAACATCGCGATGGAGCCGTTCCGCGCCTTTGTGGGAGACACTGTGGCCGAGCGGCAGCGTACCAAGGGCTATGCCTTTCAAACCGCCTTCATCGGCGCCGGCGCGGTCGCGGCCAGCCTTGCTCCAACTGTTTTAACCAGGGTTTTCGGCGTCTCCAATGTCGCACCCGCCGGCGGAGTGCCGGATTCGGTTCGGCTGGCCTTTTATATCGGCGCGGCCGCCCTGCTGCTTGCCGTGTTGTGGACGGTGCTCACCACAAAGGAATATTCGCCGGATGAAATGCACCGCTTCGAGGGCACCAGCGCCGCCAATGTGGTGGAAGAGCCGCTGGCCGCCCCGATCAACGGCTTCTGGTGGGCAACCTTCGGCGCCATCGTGATCATCCTTGTGGCACAGTTCCATCTGGACAAGCCGGTTTATATCCTTGGCGCCGCGCTTCTCGCCTATGGCGGCGCGCAGGAATTCACCCGCCGCCGCGCCATGGCCGGCGCACGGCCCGGCCTTTTCACCCGGGTGATTTCCGATCTGGTGAGCATGCCGCCCACCATGCAACGGCTGGCGCTGGTGCAATTCTTCACCTGGATCGCGCTGTTCATCATGTGGATCTACACCACACCGATCGTCACCCAGCACATGTTCGGCACCACCGACACCGCCAGCAAGGCCTATAACGACGGCGCCGACTATGTCGGCGTGCTGTTTGCCATCTACAATGGCGTGGCGGCGCTCTATGCCTTTGCGCTGCCCGCCATCGCGGCTCGCTTCGGCCGGCGCAGCACGCACATCATCGGCCTGTTGGCCGGTGCGCTCGGCTTCGCGTCGTTTCTGGTGATCCGCGATCCGCAGCTGCTGATCGGCTCGATGGTGCTGATCGGTATTGCCTGGGCGTCCATCCTCACCATGCCCTATGCCATCCTCTCCGGCGCGCTACCGCAGGCGAAAATGGGCGTCTATATGGGCCTGTTCAACATCTTCATCGTCCTGCCGCAGCTCATGGTGTCGTCCATCATGGGCACGGTGATGAAGCTCCTGTTTCCCGGCAACCCGGTCTGGGCGATGGCAATTGCTGCCGCGGTGCTCGCGCTGGCGGCCCTGGCGATGCTGCGGGTTCCCGATAGCGGCAGGGGCTAGAGCGATTCTCGTTCTGATTGCATCAGAACGGCCGCTCTATCTTCTTGTTTTTCCGCATGGGTTTCCGATGCTGGTGATTCCACCAGATCGAAACATGCTCTAGCCCGCCGGGCAATAGCGCGCAATGAAGTCGGCATGGCCAGGCATGGCATCCGCCGCCTGCCCGATCACCCGGCGCAGGCTGGCGAGGCGCGCCTGCGCATCCACATGGGTGCGCTGATCCACCAGCGGGTCCCAGCGTTCGGGCCTGTTGCCCTGGCCGATGTGCACCGCCAGCCAGCTCGGATTCTGGAACAGTTCATAGCCATAGGCCACCATCCGGCCAAAGGCGCGGAAATGCGCGATCCGATGCTGCACCGTGTCCGGCACGGCATAGCTTGCGCAATGTTTCCAGAGGTCAGAATCCGTTCGCCGGGTCAGGTGATAGTGCAGGATCAGAAAATCGCGCACCCGTTCCCATTCATTGGCGGTGATGCTGTTGTATTCGTCGCGCACCAGGGGCGAGAATTCGCGATCCGGAAACAGCGCCAGCAGCCGCGTGATGCCGGTCTGGATAAGGTGGATGGAGGTGGATTCCAGCGGCTCCAGAAACCCCGCCGCCAGCCCGATGGCCACAACATTGCCCACCCACGCCTGCTTGCGGCGCCCGGTGGTGAAGCGCAGCGGGCGCGGATCGGCCAGCGGCGGACCGTCCAGATGCGCCAACAGCTTGGTCGCAGCCTCGTCATCGGAGATATGCGCACTGGAATATACAGTGCCATTGCCGATGCGATTTTGCAGCGGGATGCGCCACTGCCAGCCGGCCGCATGTGCGGTCGATCGGGTATAGGGGGTAAAGCCGCCACCCTTCCCTTCCGCATGCGCACAGGGCACCGCCAGCGCCCGGTCGCACGGCAGCCAATGGCTCCAATCCTCGTAACCGGCCTGCATCGCCTCTTTAATCAGCAGGCCGCGAAATCCTGAGCAATCGATGAACAGATCGCCCTCGATGCGCCGGCCATCTTGCAGCAGGATCGCCTGCACATGCCCGGTCTGCGAACATCGCACGGCATCCACCACCCGCGCCTCCACCCGCTGGACGCCCATCCTTTCGCAGTGCGCGCGCAGGAAGCGGCCATAGAGGGTCGCATCGAAATGATAGGCATAGTCAAAGGTGGATTGCACCAGCTTCGGGTCGCGCGTGGGGTGGGAGAATCGCCCGCGCCGGGCCATGCCCCAGGCCATCGAATACTCGTCCAGCGGCGTGGCATCGCCCAAAGCCCGCTCGCGCAGCCACCAATGGTGCAGCGGAACGGGGTCGAAATCCGTGCCATAGGTGCCGAACGGGTGAAAATAGCGATTGCCTTGCCAGCCCCAGTTCACGAATTCGATACCCAGCTTGAACGAGCCCTGCGTCGCCCGCACAAAGGCCGCCTCGTCCACGCCGATCTGCTGGTTGAACTGGCGAATGGGGGGAATGGTCGCCTCGCCAACGCCGACGATTCCGATGTCTTCGGATTCCACCAGCACAATCGAAGGCCCGCCGTCTTTGCCCGGCGTCTTGCCAAGGCCATGCCCGGCCGCAAGGCCCGCCGCAGCCATCCAGCCGGCCGAGCCGCCACCCACGATCACGATTTTCTGAATTGCTGTTGCCGACACTGCCAGACTTTCGCTCTTTTGCATCTTCACATCATCCCCTTGGCGAGACAGGCAGGCAAGGCTATCAGGCAAAGATGCTGCCTTGGCGTGTGCCGGGCCAGAAAGTCCAAGGGGTGTTCGTGACCATTGCCGCAAGCCTCGAACCTGCGCCAGATGCTGCCTTTGTCGCCGGCAGCGACGTGATGGCCCGCGAGGCCATGATCGAAAGCCAGCTGAAGCCCTGTGGCATCATCGATGCGCGGCTGATTTCGGCCCTCTATGCGGTCGCGCGCGAGGATTTTGTCCCGCTGTCGCGCCGGGCGCTGGCCTATTCCGATTCCGCCCATCCGCTCGGCGAGGGCCGCGAACTCATGCAACCGCTGAGCTTGGGCTATCTGCTGCAGGCGGCCGCAGCCGAGCCGGGCGACCGGGTTCTGGTGATCGGCGCCGGCACCGGCTATGCCACCGCCATTCTGGCGCGTCTGGCCGCAACCGTGACCGCGCTGGAGTGCAGCCCCGCGCTTGCGCAGATGGCCCGCGCCAATCTGGCTGGCACCGCCGCAACGCTGGTGGAAGGGCCGCTGGAGGCCGGCTGGGCCGCAGCGGCACCCTATTCCCTGATTCTGATCGACGGAGCGATCGAAACGCTCCCGCCGTCGGTGATTGCACAACTGGCCGAGGGGGGCCGGGTTGCTGCAATCCTTGTTGGCAGTGATGGCGTTTCCCGCGCTGCACTGGGCAAGAAGCACGGGCAGTCCGTGCGGTTCGAGCCCATTGCAGTGGCGGGCGGCGCCTTGCTGTCGCCCTTCCGGAAGCCTGTGGTCTTCCAATTCTGAAAGCCCCCTCTGCAATGCGATTGTCCCTTCTCTCCATGCTGCTGGCAGCCACGGCTTTTGCCGCACCCGCGCTTGCCGACACCCTTCCCCAAGCCGTGGCTTCGGCCTATTCCAACAATCCGCAACTGGCCGCCGCGCGCGCGCAGGTGCGGCAGGTTGACGAAGGCATTGTCACCGCCAGCTCTCCCACCCGCCCCACGGTCAATGCCTCGGGCGTTTTTTCCCAGGATCTGCTGGACAATTTCGGTGATGCCGGGCGCACCTGGCAGGCCCGGCTCACCCTGAACCAGGCCATTTACCGCGGCGGTCGTGTGCGGGCAGAAGTGGGCGCCGCCGAAGCCCGGGTGGAGGCCGCGCGTGCCAATCTGGCAGCGGTTGAGCAGGATGTCATCGTGCAGACGGTGGCCGCCTACGCCGATGTCTTGCGCACCGACGAAATCGTCCGGCTGAATGAAAATCAGGTCCGCGTGCTGGAACAGGAGCTGCGCGCCTCGCGCGACCGGTTTGAAGTCGGCGACGTCACCCGCACCGATGTCGCGCAATCCGATGCGCGGCTGGCGCTTGCCCGATCCACTCTGGAAAATGCCCGCGGGCTGGAAGTGGTTGCGCAACAGAATTACGAGCAGGTCGTTGGCCGGCCTCCGGTGGCGCTCGCGCCGCTGCCGCCGCTGCCGCCGCTGCCGGCTTCGGCGATCGAGGCGCGCGACATTGCCACGGCCAGCAATCCGGACCTGATAGCAGCGCGCTTCAACGAGCGCGCGGCTGGCCAGGATGTGAGCGCCACCCGGCGTCAGCGCGGACCCGACATCGGGGTGCAGGCCGGGGCGCAATATACCAGGATCGAGGGCGGCCCCGCCTTCTTCGGTTTTTCCGGCTTCAATCCCACCATCGGCGTGCAGCTTTCGGTTCCGCTGTTCACCGGGGGGCGCATCGCCTCGCAGGTGCGCCAGGCACAGGCGCGCCAGTCGGAGCGGCTGGAGCTGATCACCCTGACCGAGCGGCAGGTTTCCGCGTCCGCGGTGGGCAATTTCGCGCAGGTGAATGCCGCCGAAGCGGTCATCCAGTCGGCCAAGGTGCAGGTTTCGGCCAACGCGCTGGCCGCCGAAGGCGTGCGGCAGGAAAATCAGGTTGGCAGCCGTGACATTCTGGATGTTCTGAACGCGCAGCAGGAGCTGCTGAACAGCCGGGTGACGCTGGTGACGGCGGAGCGCGAAAAATATGTCCGCGCCTATCAGCTGTTTGCCGCCATGGGCCAGGCCGACGTTGCGCTGCAGGGCGCGCCGGTCGAACGCTATGATCCGAAGCTGAACACCGCCCGCGTGAAGGGCAAGGGCTGGTCGGAATTCGGGTTCGATCCGGCGCCGGCCACCGATCGCAATCGCAATGTGGCCCCGCTCACGGGGCCAGTGGTCGGCCCGCAGCAGCCATGAGCAAGAAAGCACTCGATCCGGGGCTCGCCTCCATTCTTGAATCGATTCGGGCAACGGTTGGCGGCGAGGCACCCGCCTCGCCGCCCGCCCAGCCGGAAGCGGATTCGCCGGCGAGCGTTGCGGCACCGCCGCCCGCTGCGGCCCCGGCGCGCCGCGCACCGCCGCCGCCGCAGCGCACGGTGGAGGAGTTCCTCGCCGAGCTGATCCGCCCGCAGGTGGATGCCTGGCTGGCCGCGCACCTGCCGGAAATCGTGCAAAAGCTCACCGCCGAGGAAGTCGCGCGCCTGCTCGATCAGAAATGAGCCCGCAGGTCACCACGGTGCTGCTGCTGGCAGCGTCCAACGTGCTGATGAACCTCGCCTGGTATGGCCATCTGAAATTCAAGACCGCGCCGATGGTGGCGGTGATCTTCATCGCCTGGGGTATCGCCTTCTTCGAATATGCGTTGCAGGTGCCGGCCAACCGGATCGGCCACACGGTGTTCACCGCGCCACAGCTGAAAGGTATCCAGGAGGCGCTTTCCATCCTCACCTTCTTCGCCGTCAGCACGCTCTGGCTGGGCGAAGGCATCAGCGCGAAACAGCTCGTTGGCTTTGCCCTGATGCTGGTCGCGGTCTGGCTCATCATCAGCGACTGACTTCTCATGCGCGCCTTCGCCCGCTAAGCCCGCCGGCATGCTAGACAAGACCTTCGACCCCGCCGCCATCGAGGCCCGCTGGTATGCGCATTGGGAAGCCACCGGCGCCTTCCGCCCGGCGCGGCCCGACGCGCAGCCGTTCACCATCATCATCCCGCCGCCCAACGTTACCGGCTCGCTGCACATCGGCCACGCGCTGGACAACACGCTGCAGGATGTTCTGATCCGCTGGCAGCGGCTGAAAGGCCGCGACGCGCGCTGGATTGTCGGCACCGATCATGCCGGCATTGCGACGCAAATGGTGGTGGAGCGGCAGCTGGCCGAAAGCACGCAACGGACAACCCGGCAGCAAATGGGCCGCGCGGCGTTTCTGCAAACCGTGTGGGACTGGAAGACGACCAGCGGCAGCACCATCACCCGCCAGTTGCGCCGGCTGGGCGCCAGCTGCGACTGGGACAATGAACGTTTCACCATGGACGAAGGCTTCAACACCGCCGTCAACAAGGTGTTCGTCCAGCTGTATAACGAAGGCCTGCTGTATCGCGACAAAAGGCTGGTCAACTGGGACCCGAAGCTGAAAACCGCGATTTCCGACCTCGAAGTCGAAACCCGCGAAGTGCAGGGCCAGTTCACCCACATCCGCTATCCGCTGGCCGATGGTGTGCGGCTGACCGATGGCCGGGACCATATCGTCGTCGCCACCACGCGCCCGGAAACCATGCTGGGCGACATGGCCGTTGCGGTCAACCGAACTGACCCGCGCTACACCAGTGTTATTGGCAAGGAGGTTCTCCTTCCCATCACCGGCCGCCGCATCCCCATCATCGCCGACGATCACGCCGACCCGGAACTCGGTTCCGGCGCGGTGAAGATCACCCCTGCTCACGATTTCAACGACTTCGAAGTTGGCAAGCGGCACGGGCTGGAGATGCTCAACATCCTCGATGCCGACGCGCGCATTATCGCCGCGTCCGGCATCCCCACCGCCTACATCGGTCTCGACCGTTTCGACGCCCGCAAGCAGGTGCTGGCCGACCTCGAAGCGCTGGATGCCATCGTCGAGATCGAGCAAAAAACCATCCAGATGCCCTACGGCGACCGCTCCGGCGTGGTGATCGAGCCGTGGCTCACGGACCAATGGTATGTGAACGCCGCCGAGCTTGCCAAACCCGCCATCGAAGCCGTCCGCTCGGGTGCCACGCAGTTCGTGCCAAAAAGCTGGGAAAAAACCTATTTCAACTGGATGGAGAATATCCAGCCCTGGTGCGTTTCGCGGCAGCTGTGGTGGGGGCATCAGATCCCCGCATGGTATGCGCCCGACGGCACATGCTTCGTTGCCCAGACCGAAGCGAAAGCGCAGGCGGAAGCCGGGTCAGGCGTCAGCCTGAACCGCGACGAAGATGTCCTGGACACCTGGTTCTCCTCCGCCCTCTGGCCCTTTGCCACACTAGGCTGGCCGGACAACAGCGACGATCTCGCCCGCCACTATCCCGGCGATGTCCTGGTCACCGGCTTCGACATCATCTTCTTCTGGGTTGCCCGGATGATGATGCAGGGGCTGCATTTCATAGGCCCTGAGCGGAGCGACCCAGTCGACAAGGTGCCCTTCCACACCGTCTATTGCCACGGCCTCGTCCGCGATGCCAAGGGCCAGAAAATGTCCAAATCCAAGGGCAACAGCGTCGATCCGCTGATCCTGGTGGACAAGTTCGGCGCCGACGCGCTGCGCTTCACGCTGACCGCCATGGAAAGCCAGGGCCGCGACATCAAGCTCGATGAAAAGCGCGTCGAAGGCTATCGCAACTTCGCGACAAAGCTGTGGAACGCGGTGCGCTTTGCGCAATCGCAAGGCATCGCCGCCTCCACCAGCATCGCGCCCCCTGAAGCCACCTTGCCCGTTAACCGCTGGATCATCGCCGAAACGGCGCAGATGGCGGCAGACGCCGAAGCCGCGCTCACCGCCTACCGCTTCGATCAATACGCCGACACCCTCTACCAGTTCGTCTGGAGCCGCTTCTGCGACTGGTATCTGGAATTGCTGAAACCCCTGCTCGCCGAGGAAGGACCCGCCGCAGACGAATCCCGGAAGGTTGCCGGCTGGGTGATCGACCAGATCCTCGTGACGCTCCACCCGATGATGCCCTTCATCACCGAAGAGCTGTGGCACGCGCAAGGGACGCGCCCCTACGACCTCATCCACGCGCAGTGGCCGAACCTCACCCCCGCGCCAGACGAAAGCGCCGCCGAAATCCGCTGGCTGATCGATCTCATCTCCGCCATCCGCTCTGCGCGCACGGAATTGAACGTCCCGCCCGGCGCGCGCCTGCCGCTGCACATTGAATCGGGCCCGGAGCTGCAATCCCGCCTTGAAAGGCACCTGCCCGCCCTGCAACGGCTCGCCCGGGTCGATGCGCTGGCATTAACGCCCGCCCCTCCCGGCGGCCTCGCACAGATCGTGGTGGAGGGCGCGACCTATGCCCTGCCTCTCGAAGGCATCATCGATCTCGCCGCCGAACGCGCGCGGCTGGAAAAGGCAGCCCTCGCGGCCGAAAAGGAGGCTGCCGCCCTCGCCGCCCGCCTCGCCTCGCCCGGATTTGTGGAGCGCGCCAAGCCGGAAGCGGTCGAAAAAGCCCGCGAAGACCATGCTGCCCGCACATCGGAAGCCACCCGCCTGCGCGCGGCGCTGGCAAGGCTCGGCTAGAGCGAGTCTCGTTCTGACTGCATCAGAACGGCCGCTCTATCT
>JAIMJL010000038.1:0-6313 GCA_020693225.1 Sandarakinorhabdus sp.
CAAGATATAGCGTTTTGGCAACCAGCCACCACAAAGGCTATGCGCTATGGCCGTTGCAAAAGCCCAAAATGCCGAAGTCCGCAGCTTTCCCAGGCTGGCATCGCCCGGGGGCATGGCGCCCTGGATGGAGGCGCCGGACGAGACGGTTCATGGCCCGCGGCTGCGGTTTCGCACCATCTTCATTTCCGATACGCATTTGGGGACTTCGGGGTGCAATGCCGATCTGCTGTTTGATTTCCTGCGATCGGTGGAATGCGAGACGCTGTATCTGGTGGGCGACATCATCGATGGCTGGCGGCTGAAGCGCGGCTGGTTCTGGCCGACGCGGCACAATGATGTGGTGCGCCGGGTGCTGAAGATGGCGAAGAAGGGCACCAGGGTTGTCTATGTGCCGGGCAACCATGACGAGGTGCTGCGGGATTTCATCGGGCTGGGGTTTGGCGACATCGAGATCATGCCCGAAGCCATCCACGAGACCGCCGACGGGCGGCGGCTGCTGGTGCTGCATGGCGACGAGTTCGACGGGGTGGTGCTGTATGCCCGCTGGCTCGCCTTTCTGGGCGACCATGCCTATGTCGCGCTGCTGCATCTGAACCGCGGCTTCAATGTGTGTCGGCGGGCGCTTGGCCTGCCCTATTGGTCGCTTTCGGCGCATCTGAAGCGGCGGGTGAAGAATGCGGTGGAGTTTGTCTGCCGCTATGAGGAGGCGGTGGCGCATGCTGCGCTGGAGCGCGGCGCGGATGGCGTGGTGTGCGGGCATATCCATTGCGCGGAAATCCGCCAGTTCGGCGACATCACTTACTACAACGACGGCGACTGGGTTGAGAGCTGCACGGCGCTGGTGGAGCATGCCGACGGGCGGATGGAGATACTGGACTGGGCCGCGCGGGTGCGGGCCGAGGCGGCGTCGGGGGCGCCGGTCAAGCGGCGGCACGCAGCCGCGCTGGCGCCCGCATGAAGCTCAGTCTCGTCAGCGATGCCTGGTCGCCGCAGGTGAACGGCGTGGTGCGCACGCTTTCGACGACGGTTGCGATGTTGCGGGCGCGCGGGGCCGAGATCCAGACCATTACGCCTGACATTTTTCGCTCCCTGCCCTGCCCCACCTATCCGGAAATCCGGCTGGCGATGACCTTGCCGGGCGCGGTGGGGCGGATGATCGAGGCGCATGGTTCGCAGGCAGTGCATATTGCCACCGAAGGCCCGCTGGGGCTGGCGGCGCGGCGCCATTGCATCGCCATGGGCCGACCTTTCACCACCAGCTTTCACACCCGTTTCCCGGATTATCTGCATGCCCGTTTCCGCCTGCCGATGGCGGCGAGCTGGCGCTATCTGCGCTGGTTTCACGGGCCGGCGACGGCCATTCTGGTGGCCACACCCCGGCTGGCGGAGGAATTGGCGAGCCATGGGCTGCAGCGTACGCGGCTGTGGTCGCGCGGGGTGGACCTGGCGCAGTTCCGCCCCGGGCTGCCACCGCCGGACCTCTATGTCGGTCTGCCGCGGCCGATCCTGCTGAGCGTGGGGCGGGTGGCGGTGGAGAAGAATATCGAGGCGTTTCTGGCGACGCCGGCACCCGGGAGCAAGGTGGTGGTGGGCGATGGGCCGGCGCTGGCCGATCTGAGGGCGCGCTATCCGGAGGTGCTGTTTGCCGGGGCGCTGGCGGGGGAGGCATTGGCGCGGGCCTATGCGGGGGCTGATCTGTTCGTGTTTCCCAGCCGCACCGATACCTTCGGGCTGGTGCTGGTGGAAGCGATGGCGAGCGGGCTGCCGGTGGCCGCCTATCCGGTTGCCGGGCCGCTGGACGTGGTGGGGGACAGCGGGGCCGGGGTGCTGCACGAGGATCTGGGTGACGCTATCATCGCGGCACTGCGGATACCGCGCGCGGCGGCGCTGGCGCAGGCGCAAGGGTTCAGCTGGGACGCGGCGGTGACGCAGTTCGAGGCGGCGATCCTGTCGTGCGTGGAGACTTATGCGCGGCGATCCCGTTTGCGCGGGAAACTGATGCGGGAACCGACACTTCGGCGCGGTTGACGGGGCGGCGACCGATGCAAATGACAAGGCCGACCGGTGCATTTCGCCCGGTCGGCCCCTTCACAGTGTGCGCCGGGACCAGCCCGGGCAGGATGCAAGGCGTCAGAATTTGGCGGTCAACCCCAGCGAGAAGCTGGTGCCGATGTCGTAGGCGTTGTTGAACACTTCCGTGCCGCCCAGGCGCTGCGATTCCAGATAGTTGGTGCCAGTGATGTTGCGCACTTCCACCTTCAGCTCCATCGGAACCTTGCCCATCATGATGTCTTCGCGCAGCACCAGGTCGAGCCGCAGGCCGGGGCGCTCGATCTGATCGGGCGTGTCGTTCACACCGCGCTGGGTGACCCGAGGCGAGGCGTAGGTGAGCAGCAGGGTTTGCTCTGACAGGGCGCCGTCGCGCTGGAAGCCGACCTGCAGGTTGGCGATGTGATCGGACTGGCCGGTCAGGCGGTCACCGTCGGTGAACACGAGGGTAGCGGGGCGATCTTCGCCATTGCCTTCCACCGGCCGCGTGGTGTCGCCTTCCTTCACGCCGATGCGCGATTGCGAATAGGTGTAGTTGGCGGAGACGAACAGGCTGCGGTCGGCGAAGAAGCCCTTGTCGGCCACCGTGAAGGTCTTGATGCCTTCCACCTCGATGCCCCAGAGCTTGGCGCGCGGGGCGTTGGCGAAGGTGGTGAGCAGATCGCCCGAACCTTGCGAGAAGGCGATGGTTTCGATCGGCCGATCGATGTTCTTCCAGAACCCGCCGAGGATGATCCGCTCGCTGCCGCCCAGGAAATATTCGTAGCGGCCTTCGAGATTGATCAGCTCGCTGTCCACCAGGAAGGGATTGCCGAAGCTGGTGCGATCGTTGTCGGTATCGGTGAACTCTTGCCGTGCCAGTTCGCGGAATTGCGGGCGGGCGATGGTTTTGGAGGCGGCAAGCCGGAGCTGCATGTCTTCGGCGAAGTTCCAGGTGAGGGTGCCCGCCGGAAGCCAGTAGCTGTTGTTGATGTTCGATTGCTCGATGGCGCCGGTGCCGAACAGATCGATCGCCTGCACGAATTGCTTGCCGTCTTCGTAGCGGACGCCGGCGTTCAGGCGCAGGCCGTCGGCGAGCTCGGCTTCCACCTGCCCATAGCCCGCGTGAACCTTCAGCCCGGCTTCATAGGCTGCGACGCCCTGGCCTCCGGACTGCTCGCGCAGCAGGATGTCATAGGCCTGGATGTTGAAATCCGAGATCAGGAAATCTGGTCGCTGCTGATCCACGCCGGGCGGCAGCAGATCTTCCGGGAAGTAGCGGAAGGCCCGCCGCACGGCTTCGCGATCATTTTGCGTGTAGGCGTAACCGGCGGTGAGGGTGACCGGGCGATCGGTGTTCAGCTTGTAGCCGAAATCGACGCCACCGCCCCACACCACATCATCGAGCGTGGAGAATGCCACCAGTGCCTCGTTGCCGGTGCTGCGCAGGTTGTTGGTGAACGCGAGGCTGCCATCGGCCAACGTCGATTGCAGATACTGGAAGCGCCGCTCGTAGGGCGCGTCGCGGCGCGACTTGGCGTAGGTGCCGCGCAGGTCGACGCTCAGTTGGTCGAAGCGCAGTTCGCTGACCAGCGAGGTGGAGACCAGCTCGCGCTCGAACCAGTTGGTAATCTGGCGGTTCAGCAGCACGCCCTGCAGCGACAGCTCGTTGGTGCCTTCCTGGATGCGGGCCTGCTTCAGAACATCGCGGATATAGAGGTTGGTCCAGCGGATCTTGTGTTCGCCGAACTCGTAGCCGACGCCGAGCAGGCCGTTCACGCGGATGCGATTCTCGGTGGAGAGGAAGCGGAAGCTTTCGACGGGATCGAGGGTTTCGCCGCCGGTGGTCAACTCGACGAACTCGCGCACGCCGCCGCGGGTTTCCCAGCCGTTGGACCAGCTGCCCGACACGATGACACCGAGCAGATTGTCGCCCAGCAGGGTGCTCGTGCCACCGGTGAAGCCGATGCTCATGTTGGCGGGGATGTTGGCGTTGCGCTGCACCAGGGTGGTTGGCGCATTCACCAGGCTGGTGGTGATGGTTTTTAGTTCATCGATGGAGAAATTGCCGCTGGAGATCAGCTTGCCGGAACGCAAAGCGCCGCGCAGCTCCGGCGGGACATCGCGCGTGCCGTTGTCGAAGCCGGTCCAATCGCTACGCGAGCCGAAATAGGTGTAGCCGAGCTGGCCGGTGGTGATGGTGTCGCCGCTGACGGATGCGGAAATATTGAGGAAGGGCTTATCAGGCACCGAGCGGGTGGTGAGGTTGATGACACCGCCGCCAAATTCGCCGGGAAAGTTCGCCGAGTAGCTTTTTTGCACGAGCGTCGATGCGAGCACATCGGTGGGGAAGATGTCGAGCGGAACGACCCGCTTCAAAGGCTCGGGCGAAGGCAGGGGCAGACCGTTCAGCAGCGCCAGCGAATAGCGTTCGCCAAGGCCGCGCACATAGACATATTTTCCGCCCACGACCGACAGGCCGGTGACGCGCTTCAGCGCGCCGGCAATGTCGCCTTCACCGGTGCGGGCCATGTCGGCCTGCGACAGCACCGCGACAATCGAGGGTGTTGCACGCACCACATTGGGGATGCGGCGACCGACAACCACGATGTCCTGCCCGTCAAAGCCACCGGCGCCGGGCGCGGAGACATCAATATCCTCTTCCATCACCTCTTCGGGTGGCGAAGGCGGCGGCGCGTCCTGCGCCATTGCAGCGGTTGCCATGCCCATTCCGGCAAAGGCCGCAGTGGTCAGCAAGTAAGCCCATTTCGACGTCATCATGTCATGTCCCCAGCACTAGATTTTCCTGGCACGCCTGGGCGGCAGACTTCCAATCTGCCGCCCTGCGTCCCATCAGGGCTGGATCGGCAGCGGCGAAGCGGTGCAGGGCGCCACGCCCGCCGGCGTGAAGAAGGCTGCGCCCGAGCTGCACGACCAACCGCTGAACCAGGTGTCGTTCTCGTCGCGGAACGCGCCGATATAGGCGGCATTCTGCAGGAAGCTGCTGAAGCTGGTCGGGTTGATCGGGGTTGCCGTGACACCGGCGCCGCGGAAGATGGTGTTTGCGAGGCCGTTGGTGCCGTTCAGCGTGTTGCCACGCGACGCGCCTTGCGGATCGTTGGTAAGCCGATCCAGCGTTTCGGCCTGCGTGACACCGGAGCCGGCGATGGCCGGACCACCGGCGCATTGCAGGTGCACCGACAGGAAGTTCGGCGGGCCGGCCTTCTGCGCACCGGCGTTCGGTGCGGCGATCGTGGTTTGCTCGCGGAACTCCACGCAACCGGCGGTGGTGGCATCGATAATGCCGTTCAACATGTTGAAGTCGGTGCCGCCGCGATACATGACCGCAGTGGAGGCGTTCGACCCGGCCGTGGAGCGGTGCAGGAAAGTGAAGTTGGCGAAGGTCGGCCGCGAGCGGGGGCGCAGGGCATCCTGGCCGGAGCTGTCGGACTCGATCACGTGCGAGCCAGAGCCGCTGGTGACGCGCTGGGTGCCAAGCATGAACTGGTTGAAGCCGCGATAGCCGAAGTCGGTGTCGAAGCTGTCGTCATCGTTGCCGGTGGCGATCAGATAGCGCCCGTTCACCGTGCCGCCGAACCATTCGATGCCGTCGTCCGAGCCGTTATGAACCTGGACATATTCGATTTCGGTCCCGGTCCCGATGCCACCGAGCGTGAGGCTGTTCAGCTCGTTGCCGGGGGTAACTTCAAAGCCGGCGTAGCGGATTTGAACGAAGCGCAGGGTGCCGGAGTCGTCACCAGCAGTGGCCCCACCATAAAGGCCATCGGCCCCTTCGATGCGGTTTTCGCAATCAACCGTGCCGCCGGTTGCGCCGGCTTGCAGACAGCGGCTGATCGGAGCGCGCCCAAGCATGACGAGACCGCCCCACTGGCCGATCGATTGTTCGCTGGACGTGCCGACGATATTCTGGCGGCTGGTGAAGATGATCGGGCGGGTACGTGTGCCCTCTGCGAGGATGCGCGAGCCGCGTTCCACCAGCAGGAAGTCGGAGCCGGAGGAACCGAAAACCACCACACCGGGATCGATGGTGAGGATGGCTGCCTGGCCGCCCGGCAGGTTGCCAGCACCGCCCACATCCTTGCCAACGCGGACGCCACCGTTCAGCGAATAGACCAGATTGGCAATGTTGGGCAGCGCGAGGTTGGAAGAAATCACGCCGCTGAGCTGGCAGTTGCGCAGCACCTGACCCGTGCCGGCGGTAATCGTGCCGACGTCCGTGGTGCCTGACGGGCAGCTGGTCGGCGTTGGAACCGGGGTTGGGGTT
>JAIMJL010000038.1:6374-23992 GCA_020693225.1 Sandarakinorhabdus sp.
TCGGGGTTGGTGTCGGGGTTGGTGTGGGGGTTGGGACGATGATCACGCCGTCTCCCGGCGAGGCGACATCGGTGGCACCGGTGCAGGCGGCAAGTGCCACGGCAGATCCGAGCAGGAGCAGGGCGCGAAAATGTGACATGAAAATCCCCATCGTTGAGTGCGTGGCAGGAAGGCCGGTGGCGGGTGTGCAATACGCTTCCGCGTTGCCACCCGAACCGGGCCGCTGCGGACATGGTTGCCCTAGCGATGGCGAATGTCAGTCCGATTGCGGTTTGGTGACAAGAAAGCTGCTGATTTGTGGCAAATTGGTTGCAAAGAGCGCGGATCAGCCGGCGAGTTCGGCCAGAAGTGCCTCTTCCGCCATGCCGGAGACGCCTTCGCGGCCGATTTCGAGCATCACCGGCACGGCCAGCGGGCTGACCCGGCTGAGATGTTGCACCAGCAGTGACGATTCGGCGCGTTCGAGCAGCGCCTTCAGCCGCGCCATGTCGGTGAGCTTGGCGCTGGCCTCGGCCCAGGCGGCTTCCAGCAGCAGGTGACCGGGATCATGCCGTTGCAGCACATCGAAGATGAGATCGGTGGAGACGGCGAGCGCCTTGCCGCTTTTCTTTTTGCCGGGTTGCAGGCGCTCCACCAGGCCGGAGACCACGGCGACATCGCGGAAGGCGCGTTTCAGGAAAGGCGTGGCGCGAATCCAGGCTTCCAGCTCGTCGCCCAATATGTCTGCCGACAGCAGCGCGGCAGGATCGGCGATGGGTTGCAGGCCCCAGACGCCCAGCACATAATCGGTGGCGACAAAGCCAAGCGGTTGCAGGCCAAGGCGCTCCATCCGCTGGGTAACCAGCATGCCGAGCGACTGGTGCGCGTTGCGGCCCTCGAAGCCATAGAGGACGGCGTGGAAGCGGCCATCGCGCGGGAAGGTTTCCACCAGCAGGCGATCTTGCGGTGGCAGGACAGAGTGGCGCTGTTGCAGCGCCAGCCATTCGCGCACATCGGCGGGCATGCGCTGCCACTGTACGGAATCGGCCAGCATGGCGCGGACGCGGGCTGCGAGATTGGTGGACAGCGGCAGGCGGCCGCCGACATAGGCGGGGACGGACGGCTCGCCGCGCGAGAGTTTGGTGAACAGGTCGGTTTCGTCGCAGCCGGTCAGCTCCAGCGTTTGCCCGGCAAACATGAAGCGATCGCCGATGCGCAGCTGCGAGCCGAACCATTCCTCGATGCTGCCGAGCGCCTTGCCCCTTCCAAGTCGCACCCGCATGGCGGGCGCCTCCACGATGACGCCGGCGTTGAGGCGGTGTTGCACGGCAAGGCGCGGGTGGGTGAGCCGCCAGCGGCCATCGGCCTGCTGCACCAGGCGGCGATAGCGATCATAGGCTTTCAGCGCATAGCCGCCGGTGGCGATGAAGCCGAGCACGCGATCGAAGGTATCGCGCGCAAGGGTGGCATAGGGGGCGGCGGATGTGACCTCGGCAAACAGCGCATCGGCGTGGAAGGGTTCGGCAATGGCGAGGCCCATGATATGTTGCGCCAGCACGTCGAGGCCGCCGTCGCGGAACGGCTCGGCATCCAGTTCACCGGCTGCAACCGCATCAAAAGCGGCGAGGCTTTCCAGATATTCGAAGCGGTTGCCGGGCACGATGACGGCGCGTGAGGCTTCGTCCATGCGATGATTGGCGCGGCCAACCCGTTGCAGCAGGCGGGCGGCGCCCTTGGGTGCGCCCATCTGCACGACGAGATCGACATCGCCCCAATCGATGCCGAGATCGAGGCTGGAGGTGGCAACGACGGCGCGCAGGCGGCCGGACACCAGCGCGGCCTCGGTTTTCAGCCGCGCCTCTGCCGCCAGCGAGCCGTGGTGGATGCCGATCGGCAGGCTGTGGCGGTTTTCCGCCCACAGATCGCGGAACACCAGCTCGGCGACGGCGCGCGTGTTGACGAACACGATGGTCTGGCGGTGCTGCTCGATCAGCCGCACCACTTCGGCGGCTGCGTGACGGGCGTTGTGCCCGGCCCAGGGGATGCGGCCATCGGGCACCATTATGCCGATTTCGGCGGCGGCAGCGGCGGCACCGTGGACGATGGTGACGGGCAGATCGGGCGCCAGCCAGTACGCCATGCCGGCTTCATCGGCGACCGTGGCCGACAGGCCGACGCGGCGGAGATTGGGGTTCAGCATTTGCAGGCGGGCAGCGGCGAGCGAGAGCAGATCGCCGCGTTTGGAGGTGGCGAAGGCGTGGATTTCGTCAACAATCAGCGTTTCGAGCGTGCCGAGCATGGGCAAGGCATCGGGATAGGTGAGGAGGAGGCTCAAGCTTTCCGGGGTGGTGAGCAGGATATCGGGCGGGCTGGTGCGCTGGCGCTTCTTGGCGTCGGACGAGGTGTCGCCGGTGCGGGTTTCCACCGTGAGTGCGAGGCCGGCTTCGGCGATCGGCCGCAGCAGGTTGCGCTCGACATCGGCGGCCAGCGCCTTGAGCGGCGAGACATAGAGCGCCTTCAATCCCGGCTTGGCCGCTGCATCGGCCAGCACTGGGAGGAAGCCGGCGAGCGTTTTGCCCGCCCCTGTTGCCGCCACCAGCAGGGCGTGTTCGCCGCGCTGCGCCGCCGCCAGCATGGCGGCCTGGTGCGGCCGCACCTGCCAGCCGCGCGCGGCGAACCAGTGTTGCAAGGGCATTGGCAGGCCGGACATGGCCATTGCCTAGAGCAGGCTGGCGGGCAGCGCGAGAGGCGGCGAAGGGCGCAGCCCTGGCGGGCATGTGACGCGATGCCGCTGCATGGCTGACATGCCTTTTTCGGCGGCGGCTGGCTATGGCTTCGCGGCTGCGCCGGGGCTAGATTCATCGGGTTAGGAGTTCGGGACTGATGTTCGACACCTTCGACGCGCTGCTGCTGGCCCGCATTCAGTTTGCCTTCACGGTCAGCTTCCATTTCCTGTTTCCGGCGATCACCATCGGGCTGGCGAGCTATCTGGCGGTGCTGGAAGGGCTTTGGCTGAAGACCGGGAAATCGGTCTACATGGATTTGTTCCGCTACTGGGTTAAGATCTTCGCCGTGGTGTTCGCGATGGGCGTGGTTTCGGGCATCGTGATGTCGTACCAGTTCGGCACCAACTGGGCGGTGTTTTCCGACAAGGCGGGGCCGATCATCGGGCCGCTGATGGCCTATGAAGTGCTGACCGCCTTTTTCCTGGAGGCCGGGTTCCTGGGGGTGATGCTGTTTGGCATGAACCGGGTGGGCAAGCGGCTGCATTTCACGGCGACGCTGATGGTGGCGCTGGGCACCTTCATTTCGGCGTTCTGGATCCTTTCGGTGAACAGCTGGATGCAGACGCCGACTGGCTTTGCCATCAACGAGGTGGGGCAATTTGTGCCGGCCGGCTCGTGGCTGGACATCATCTTCAACCCGAGCTTTCCCTATCGGCTCGCCCACACGATGACGGCGGCCTACCTGACCACGGCGTTTATCGTGGGCGCGGTGGGGGCCTGGCATCTGCTGAAAGACCATGAAACGGTTGCGGCGCGCAAAATGTTCTCGATGGCGTTGTGGATGGCGGCGATCGTGGCGCCCTTGCAGATCGTGCTGGGCGACATGCACGGGCTGAACACGCTGGAGCATCAGCCGGTGAAGGTGATGGCGATGGAGGGGCATTATCAGAGCCACACTGAAGGCGCGCCACTGATCCTGTTTGGCATTCCCAACAGCGCGCAAGGGCGGGTGGATTATGCCATCGAGATCCCCAAGGCGTCTTCACTAATCCTGAAGCACGACATGCATGCGCCGCTGGCGGGGCTGGATAGCGTGCCCGTAGATGAGCGACCGCCGGTGGCGATCGTTTTCTGGTCTTTCCGGGTGATGGTGGGGCTGGGCATTCTGATGGCGGTATTGGGTCTGTTCAGCCTGTGGGCGCGTTGGCGCGGCACGCTGTATACGTCAAAGCTGCTGCATCGCTTTGCGCTGGTGATGGGGCCATCGGGGCTGATTGCGGTGCTGGCGGGATGGATCACCACCGAAGTGGGCCGCCAGCCATGGACCATCCACGGGTTGCTGCGCACGGCGCAATCTGCGTCGCCGCTGGACGCGCCGGCGGTTGCGGCTTCGCTGGTGGCGTTTGTGATCGTCTATTTCACGGTGTTTGGCGCGGGCGTCGTTTACATCCTGAAGCTGATGGCGAAGCCGCCGCACAGCGGCGAGGCGGGCATGCCGAACATCCCGGTGCGCAGCGCCGGGATCACGCCGGCATCGGCGCTGGAAGGGGCTGCGGCATGAGCATCGACCTGACGGTGATCTGGGCGTTCATCATCGCCTTTGCGGTTTTTGCCTATGTGGTGATGGATGGCTTTGATCTGGGCATCGGCATCCTGTTCAACCGCTTCCCCGTGGGGCCCGAACGCGACACCGCGATGAACAGCATCGCGCCGGTTTGGGATGGCAACGAGACCTGGCTGGTGCTGGGCGGCGGCGGGCTGCTGGCGGCCTTTCCGCTGGCCTATGCCGTGGTTCTGCCGGCCCTTTATGCGCCGCTGGTGGCCATGTTGCTGGCGCTGGTGTTTCGCGGCGTGGCGTTCGAGTTTCGCTGGCGCGATCCGGCGCATCGGCAGGCCTGGGATGTGGCCTTTCAGGGCGGATCGTTCGTGGCGGCCTTCATGCAGGGGGTGGCGCTTGGTGCATTGCTGCAGGGCATCACCGTGGAAGGCCGCGCCTATGCCGGCGGCTGGTGGGAATGGCTGAGCCCGTTCTCGCTGCTGACCGGCCTGAGCGTAGTGGCCGGCTATGCGCTGTTGGGGGCCTGCTGGCTGATCTTGAAAACGGAAGCTGGGTTGCAGGCCCGTGCGCGGGCGCTGGCCGGATGGCTGGGGCCGCTGACGCTGGCGGCGGTGGCGGCGGTGAGCCTTGCCACGCCGTTTCTGGAGACGGCCTATTTCGAGCGGTGGCTGACCTGGCCGAGCATCCTGTGGGTGGCGCCGGTGCCGATCCTTGTGGCGCTGTCATCGCTGCTGTTCTGGCGCAGCCTGAAGCGCGGCGACGAGGGGCTGCCGTTTGTGCTGACGCTGTTCATCTTCTTCCTGTGCTTCACCGGCCTTGGCATCAGCATGTGGCCCTATATCGTGCCGGAAAGCATCACCATCTGGGATGCCGCCACCACCCGCAGCGGGCAGATCTTCATGTTGGTGGGGGCGGCGATCACCGTGCCACTGATCCTCGGCTACACCGGCTGGGCCTATTGGGTGTTTCGCGGCAAGGTGAAGGCGGATGGGTATCACGGATGACGAATGGCGCACCCGGCCCCTTGTGGCAGCGGCTGGCCTGGATGGCGGCGATCTGGGCGGCGAGCGTGGGGACGCTGCTGCTGGTGGCGCTGGCCATCCGCTGGGCAATCGGGGTTTAGGCCAGATATGTGCCAAACCATTTCAGCGCGTCGGCCCAGCCTTCGGTGGCGGCGGCTTCGTTGAAGCTGGGGCGGTAGTCGGCCAGGAAGCCGTGATCGGCGCCTTCGAACAGGCGGATGAAGCTTGGGTCTTTGGCGGCTTTCAGGGCGGTGTTCATTGTCTCCACGTCTGCCACGGGGATGCCCTTGTCCAGCGCGCCGTAAAGGCCGAGCACCGGGGCCTTGAGCGCGGCTGCGACATCGATCGGGTGTTTGGGTTGCAGCGGATTGGGCTGGCCGACAAGGCGGCCATACCAGGCGACCGCGGCCTTCAGCTTTGGATTGTGGTTGGCATAGAGCCAGGTGATGCGGCCGCCCCAGCAGAAGCCGGTGATGCCGAGCCGTTTCGCGTCTCCCCCATCGGTTCCGGCAAAGGCGGCGGCGCGATCGAGATCGGCCATCACCTGCGCATCGGGAACCTTTGACACGATCGATTCGAACAGGGTTTTCATGTCGGGTGCCTTGGTCGGGTCGCCCTGGCGCTGATAGAGATCGGGCGCGATGGCATAGTATCCGGCATGGGCGAAGCGGCGGGTGA
The DNA here is from genome assembly GCA_020693225.1 of Sandarakinorhabdus sp. Taxonomy (GTDB): domain Bacteria; phylum Pseudomonadota; class Alphaproteobacteria; order Sphingomonadales; family Sphingomonadaceae; genus Sandaracinobacteroides. The sequence continues at coordinate 12,338 of JAIMJL010000038.1, forward strand.
TGTCCTTCACCCATTCGTGCACGCCGAACACTTCCTGCACGACCAGAACCACCGGCTGCACGACCGGGGCATTTTTGCGGTTGGCCGGGCGGGCGCGATAGGCATTCATGGCGATATCGCCGGCGGGAAAGGTGAGCATGCCTTCCACGAGACCCTGCGACGGGGTTCGGGCGGCGGCGGCGGAAACCGGCTGCGCGGCCAGCGCATAGCCAAGTGCTGCGGCACTTCCGGCGAGCGCGGCGCGGCGGTTGACGCCGCTCATGCGGACCCAGTTTTCGGTTTCTTCGAGGCGGTCGGTCATGGCGCTCTTTCGGTTCGGTGGTGGCGCGCAGTGTAGCGGCGCGCTAGGCTGATGGCCATGCTGGTCATTCTGGGACAGGGATATAGCGGCAGCGCACTGGCTGCCGAGGCGCGCGCGACGGGGATGCGGGTGGTTGGCGTTCGCCGGACGGCGTCGGGCGAGGCGATTGCCTTCGACGATCCGGCGCTGGCGCAGGCATTGGCCGGTGCAACGCACATTCTTTCATCCGTGCCGCCCGATGCGGCGAGCGGGGACGATCCGGTGCTGCTGCGCTTTGGCGGCCAGCTGGCGGCAGCGGGGGCGTGGATCGGCTATCTGTCCTCCACCGGGGTGTATGGCGATACCGGCGGGGCTTTCGTGGATGAAGCGTCGCCGGTGGGTGCGGGGCGGCGCACGGCGCGCGCGGCGGCCGATCTCGCCTGGCAGGAGCTGGGGGCCACTGTTTTCCGGCTGCCGGGGATTTATGGCCCCGGCCGATCGGTGCTGGACCAGGTGCGGGGCGGGACGGCGCGGCGGATCGACCGGCCGGGGCATCGCTTCAATCGCATCCATGTGGATGATATTGCCGGTGCCGTGCTGGCGGCGATGCAGGCGGGGGCAGGCGGCGTGTTCAATGTGGTGGACGCTTTGTCGGCCGAGCCGCGTGCTTTGACCGAATTTGCCTGCGGGCTGCTGGGTGCGCCGTTGCCGCCGTTGCTGCCGCTGGATGACGCTGCGCTTTCGCCGATGGCGCGCGGATTCTGGAGCGAGCGGCGCACGGTCGCAGGCGGCAGGCTGGCACGGGTGACAGGCTATCGTTTGCGGCATCCGGACTATAAGGCAGGCTTGCGGGCCATTCACGCGCGGGAGACGGGCAAATGAAATTCGGATCGAGCCAGACGGGTGTGGGAAAATCGGTGGAGCGGGTGGAGGATGCCCGGCTGGTGACGGGTGCCGGCACCTATACCGACGACATCCAGCTGCCCGGTGCGGCCTATGCGATGACGCTGCGAAGCCCCTATGGCCATGCCGAAATCCGCGCGCTGGACACCAGCGCCGCCAAGGCAATGCCCGGCGTGCTGGCGATCTATACCGCCGCCGATCTGGCCGACTATGGCGATGTGCCCTGTGTGGTGCCGCTTTCGGGCCAGCTGGTAACGCCGCGGCCGCTGCTGGCCAAAGACCGGGTGCGCTTTGTGGGCGATGGCATTGCCTTCATCGTGGCCGAAACCCGCGAGCAGGCGCGCGCCGCAGCCGAAGCGATCGAGATCGACTTTGCCGAATTGCCCACCGTTGCCAGCCTTGCCGCAGCCGTGGCTCCGGGCGCGCCGACCATCTGGCCGGAGCATCCTTCCAACGATATTTTCCTCTGGGAGGTGGGCAACCGCGAAGCGGCCGACGCCGCCGTGGCCAGTGCTGCGCATGTGACCCGGCTGCGCATCGTGCAGAATCGCGTTGCGCCCAATTCGATGGAGGTGCGCGCGGCGGTTGGGGAATGGACCGAGGCCGAGGGCTTCACGCTGCACACCGGCTCGCAAGGCGTGGCCGGCATGCGGATGATGCTGGCCGGCATGGTGCTGAAATGTTCGCCGGATCAGCTGCGGATCATCACCAGAGATGTTGGCGGCGGCTTCGGGATGAAGACGTTTCTTTATGCCGAATATGCCCTCGTGCTGCATGCGGCACGGGCGCTGGGCCGGCCGGTGAAGTGGACGGGCGAGCGATCGGACGCGTTCCAGACCGATACGCATGGGCGGGCGATGGAGACGGACGCGGCGCTGGCGTTTGATGCCGACGGGCGGATTACCGCGCTGAAGGTGGAAACCTGGTCTGATCTGGGGGCCTATCAATCGCAGTTCGGCCCGGCGATCCAGACGCTGGCCGGCGGGCGGATTATCGGGGGCGTCTATCGCATCCCGGCAATTCACAATGCCGTGCATGGCGTTTTGACCAATACCACGCCGGTGGACGCCTATCGCGGCGCCGGGCGGCCGGAAAGCGCCTATATCATGGAGCGGCTGCTGGAAGCGGCGGCGCGCGAGCTGGGGATTGGGGTGGACGAGATTCGCCGCCGCAATCTGCTGACGCCGGCAGAACTGCCGCATGACAATGGACTGGGGCTTTTGTTCGACGTGGGCGATTTTCCGGCTGTGCTGGACAAGGCGCTGGCCAATGCGGACTGGGCGGGCTTTGCGGCGCGCAAGGCGGATGCGGCGCGGCGCGGCAAGCTGGCCGGGCGGGGCCTGTGCTATTATGTCGAGATTGCCGGGGGCGGCTCGCGCGACGAATTTGCCGATGTGAAAATCCTGTCGGGCGGGATTGTCGAAGTGGCGGTTGGCACGCAATCCAACGGCCAGGGGCATGAGACCGTTTACGCGCAGGTGACTGCCGAGCGGCTGGGCATTCCGATGGCGCAGGTGCGCGTGGTGCAGGGGGACAGCGATCGGCTGGACCAGGGCAATGGCACCGGTGGTTCGCGATCGATGGCCTGGGGCGGGGCTGCCTGCTTGCAGGTGGCCGACGAGATGGTGGCGCGCGGGATCGAACTGGCCAAGGCCGACCTTGGCGACGAGGTGGATTATGCCGACGGGCTGTTTCGCGGCCGGGCGACCAATGCGACGCTCAGCCTGCAGGAACTGGCGGACAAGCATCCCGGCGCGCTGGACGGCCGCGCCCGCTTTGCGCCGGAAAACCCGGCGCCGACCTTCCCCAATGGCTGCCATGTCGCGGAAGTGGAAATCGATCCCGAAACGGGCGGCGTGGTGGTGACGCACTATAGCCTGGTGGATGATTTCGGCACCATCGTGAACCCGATGCTGTTGCTGGGGCAGATTCACGGCGGCGTGGCGCAGGGGCTGGGGCAGGCGCTGCTGGAGAATATCGTGTATGACGATAATGCCCAGCTGTTGACCGGAAGCTTCATGGACTATGGCATGCCGCGCGCCGACGACATGCCGCTGCATATCGGCTTTGACACGCTGCCCACCACCAGCCCGACCAACCCGCTGGGCGCCAAGGGTTGCGGCGAGGCCGGCACGATTGGCGCGATGCCCTCGGTGATGAATGCGATCATCGATGCGCTGGATGGCACGCCGATCGAGATGCCTGCGACGCCGGAGAAATTGTGGCGGGCGGCGCAGGCGCTGAAGGTGCCGATGGCGGCGGAATGAGCTATTGGTTGCTGAAATCCGAGCCGGACGTCTATTCCTTCGACGATCTGGTGGCGGAAGGCGAAACGCTGTGGACGGGGGTGCGCAACAATGCGGCCGCCTTGCATATGAAGGCGATGCGCACCGGCGACGAGGCGTTTTTCTATCATTCCAACATCGGCAAGGAAATTGTGGCGCTGGCCCGCATTTCCAGCGCTGCGGCGCCTGACCCGACCGACGAGACCGGGCGCTGGGTGGTGGTGGGTGTGCAGCCGGTTCGGACGCTGGCGCGGCGGGTGACGCTTGCTGCGATGAAGGCGGAGCCGGCGCTGGCCGGATTTCAGTTGATCCGGCAGTCGCGGCTATCGGTGGTGCCGGTGCGTGCCGAAGAGTGGGACTTTATCCTGCGGCTGGCCGAAGGCTGATGTTCAGCCCCTGACCTCACCGCCTGAGTTCATCCCCTGAGTGCCTGCGCCACCCGCCCGAGCCGATCCGTGGCATCGGCGGCAAGCTCGGCGATTTCGGGGCTGGAATCGAGCCCGGCCGATGCCATCATGGCGGCGGCATCGACGATGCGGACGATGGTGCCATCCCCCGCCGCTTCCACTGTGACATTGCACGGCAGCAGAAGGCCGACGTCGGGCCGCGCGGAGACCGCCTTGTGGGCCAGCTTCGGGTTGCAGGCGCCGAGAATGGAGTAGCGGCGAAAGGCGACCCCCAGTTTCTCGGCAAAGGCCTTGTCCATGTCGATGCGCGAAATAACCCCGAAGCCTTCCGCCGCCAGAGCCTCGGTTACCCGGGCGATCGCGGCATCGAACCCGTCTGCCAGCGCAATGTCTGTTCCCAGTTCTGCCATGGATGGGGTCCTTCAGGCCTGAAAGGTTGCGCTGGTTTTGGCGCGGATGGCATCCAGCGTGATGCCGGGCGCTGTCTCCACCAGCCGGAACGGCGCGCCGTGGCGGTCGGCGCGCTCGAACACGGCGAGATCGGTGATGATGACATCCACGACGTTGCGACCGGTGAGCGGGAGGGTGCATTGCGGCACGAACTTCGGGTTTCCGGCCTTGTCGGTGTGTTCCATCATCACGACGATGCGGCGCGTGCCGGCGACGAGATCCATAGCGCCGCCCATGCCCTTCACCATCTTGCCGGGCACCATCCAGTTGGCGAGGTCGCCATTTTCGGCGACTTCCATGGCGCCGAGGATGGACAAGTCCATATGGCCGCCGCGGATCATCGCGAAGCTGTCGGCGCTGCTGAAATAGGCCGTGCGGGGCAATTCGGTGACGGTCTGCTTGCCGGCGTTGATGAGATCGGAATCCTCTTCGCCTTCCCACGGGAAGGGGCCCATGCCGAGCATGCCGTTTTCCGATTGCAGGGTGATATCCAGGTCGCCGGCGTGGTTTGCAACCAGCGTCGGCATGCCGATGCCGAGATTGACATAATAGCCGTCCTTCAGCTCGCGCGCGGCGCGGGCGGCCATTTCATCGCGTGTCCAGGACATCAAAAAGCTCCCTTGGATGAAAGTGCGGGCCATGCCAGCCAGGTGCCGACGGCGTATGTGATCCCGTAAACCAGAACGATGAGCGACGACCACACCAGGAACGGCGTCACCACATGCGGCATGAAGATCATCGCATGAAACAGCACCAGCCCGCGCAGCAGATAGATTGCGCTGATAACCACCAGCCCTGTCCGCAGCAGCGGCAACCGCGCAATCAGCCCAGCGCCGGAAAAGGCATAGGCCGCCCAGACCGTAAGGATTGCGGCGATGCCCAGCGTCATCACGGTCGGCTGCCAGGCGCCGCGCTCGGCGGCCCGCGCCATTCCCTCGCCAGCCCCGAAGAAGCGATACCAGGACGGCCCGCCGATGATGACACCGATATGGAGCGCAGCGGCCCCAAGGCTCAGGCCGCCGCCCGCAATCAGCCACGGGATACCGGCGTTCACGCTGCTTCCCGCTTGCGCACCGTGCGTTGCTCAATGCGCTTCTCGAATGTCCCCACGAACAGCCGCTGCACGAACACGCTTGGCGTGTGGATGCTGTCTGGCTCCAGCGCGCCGTCTTCGACGATTTCCTCGACTTCGGCGACGGTTGTCCTGCCGGCGGTGGCGGCCATGGGATTGAAGTTGCGCGCCGTCTTGCGGAACACGAGGTTGCCGAAGCGGTCGGCCTTCCAGGCCTTCACGATGGCGAGATCGGCGACGATGCCGCGTTCAAGGATGAACTGTTCACCGTCGAACTCCTTGTGCTCCTTGCCTTCGGCGACCAGCGTGCCGACGCCGGTGCGGGTGTAGAAGCCGGGAATGCCGGCGCCGCCTGCCCGCATGCGCTCGGCGAGCGTGCCTTGCGGCGCGAACTCCAGCTCCAGCTCGCCGGCCAGATACTGCCGTTCGAACTCCTTGTTTTCGCCGACATAGCTGGAAATCATCTTGGCGACCTGCCGGGTTTCCAGCAGCAGGCCGAGACCGAAGCCATCGACGCCGGCATTGTTGGAAACGACCGTGAGGCCTTTCGTGCCCGCGGCGCGGATGGCGGCGATGCTGTTTTCCGGGATGCCACACAGGCCGAAGCCGCCGGAGACGATGGTCATGCCATCGAACAGCAGACCATCGAGGGCGGCAGCCGCATCGGGATAGACTTTGTTGGCCACAGGCATCCTCATCTGTTTGGCGGTTGACTTGGCCGTCTAGCGACAGTCTTTGCGCTTTTCCATGCCCGTTGTTCATCCCTCGCCGCTGTATCTCGCCCGCCACGCCGAAACCGTGTTCAACCGGGCGCGGCGGATGCAGGGCAATGATGCCCACACGCCACTGACGCTGGAAGGATTCCAGCAGGCCGACGCCATGGGGCGGGCGCTGGCGCGGCACTTTGCCGAGGTCGGCGAGCCGGTTCCGCAGATCTGGGCATCACCGGCCGGGCGGACGCAGCAGACGGCGGCGATCGTGGCGGACCATCTGGGCGTGGATTTCTTTGCAATCCGGACCGACGCGCGGTTGCGGGAGATCGAGGTGGGGCGGTGGACGGGCCGGGACTATGCCGACATCATGGCCGAAGAGGGCGATATTCTCGATCATGAGCACCGCCTGTTTCGCATGCCGATCCCCGGCGGCGAGCATTATGCCGATATTGCGGCTCGGCTGCGCAGCTGGCTGGCAGATGCGGGCGCGGCGCCGGCGCTGGTGATCAGCCATGGCATGACGGCGCGGGTGTTGCGGGGGCTGCTGGTTGGCGGGCGGTTGTATGAGGGGGTGGAGATTGCCGCCGATCTGCCACAGGGCACGGTTGTGAAGATCGCAAGCCGCATGGAACAATCGCTGCATCTTGGCAGCGGAGCGGCGGGCGTGCGGGCTGCCTGACCGCATGGTTATCGCCGGCAAGGGTTAACAGCGCCCGCGTTTGTCGGATTTTTTTACATGTTTTTCTGTTGGTTAGTTTGGGCTAACCATCGAACTGCCTGTGTTACAATCGTTAAAAGACCTGGCACGGCGCTTGCACTATCACCGGCACAACCTTTTCAGGAGCCGATGACATGACACACAAGTTTCTTCTCGCCGCCGCCGCACTGGCATTTGCCACCACCGCGCAGGCCGCTTTTCCCGTTTATGCCCCGATCGGCACGCCGAGCGCGACGCCGAATGTGTTCGTATCCACCGGCACCGGACCGGTGACCGCCTATTTCGCCGGCTTCTCGGCCGGGCTGGACAGCCGCATCGGGCTTTCGGTGAATGGCGCGGCGCCGGCCTTTTTCGGCCTGCTCAACAAGACATCTGCCATCGGAGAATCGCTGATGCTGGGCACTGTGAACGTTGGCGATACGCTGGAATTCGTGCTGAAGGTGGGCACCAGTGGCCCGCTTTATTCCACCACGGCCGCCGCCAATGCCGAAGGGCTGAACCATGCCTGGTCCACGGCTTACGCGGGCGGCGATTTCGGGGTGCCGGCCGGCGTGTTTGTGGCGTTCGAGGATCTGCCCAAGCTGGGTGACCTGGACTATAATGATCACCGCTTCGTGTTCACGTTCCCCGGCGTTGCCGGCGTGCCCGAGCCGGCCACCTGGGCGATGCTGATCGCCGGCTTCGGCATGGTTGGCTTTGCCGCCCGCCGTCGCAAGGGGCTGGCCAGCGTTTCCGCCTGAAAGCGACCCTCGATCCTGGGACGCGAATTTACACTTGTTACAGGAAACGACAGCGCACCTGCCCTATATGGGCAGGTGTCTTAGTCGTGAACCTTTCACCTGCCCGTTGGAGTATGCCATGATGAAGTCCGCCTTGATCCTCGCCGCCGCTCTGGTGGCCGCCCCCACGCTGGCCGCGGAAACGCTGGTGTGGTCTACCGATTTTGAAACCGGCACCGTCTTCAAGACGGTTGGCCCGTTCCCGCAAGACACCCGCACGGCAACGCTGGCAGGTGGCTCGATCCAGAACGCCCAGAGCCTGCCGGGCTTTGGCACGAAATATCTGCGCAACAGCAGCACCGGCGAAACCAAGTTTCTGGTGACCGGCCTTGGCGCGCATGACAGCCTGCGCCTGACCTTCGATCTCGCGCTGCTCGACAGCTGGGACCGCGAAAGCGACACCCGCTGGGGCCCGGACTATCTGTTTGTGACGGTGGGCGACACCACCTACCAATGGGCGCCGGAATGGCCGGGCACGCTGGTTGGCCGTGGCCACTATGCTGTGAACGGCAGCTGGCAGGACTCCGTGTATAGCCATGAGTTCGTGATCCCGCACACCGGTTCCGACTTCCTGTTTTCGATCCGCGCGGGGGGCAAGGGCTTCCAGGGCGGCAATGACGAAAGCTGGGGCGTGGACAATATTCGCCTGCTGGCCAATGCAGTGCCGGAACCATCGACCTGGGCAATGATGATCGCCGGGTTCGGGCTGGTGGGCTATGCGGCGCGCTGCCGTCGTGCGGCTTCGGCAGCTACAGCCTGAGCTGAAATCCAAGGACAGGAAGGGGCCGCTTTCCCGCGCGGAAGGCGGCCCTTTTCGCGTTGCCGCGCCGGGGGCAGCGCCGGGCGTGGCATTTTCCGGCAAAATTCGCTATCGGGGCCTCATGGACACAGATTTGATGCCGATTGCGGGCGGGGTTGATCCCGTTCCGGTTCCCCGCCTGCTTTCCGGTCGCGCCGATGGGCTGTGCGATCTGATCGGGCTTTCGCGCCCGGCGATTGCTGACGCGCTGGTGGACGCCGGGCTTGCCGATGCGAAGCAGGCGCGGATGCGCAGCAAGCAGATCTGGAGCTGGATCTACAACCGCGGCGTCACGGATTTTGCGCTGATGTCGGACCTTTCCAAGCCGCTGCGCGAAGCCCTTGCGGCGCATTTCGTGATTGGCCGCCCGGAAGTGCTGGAAGCGCATGTGTCAACGGACGGCACGCGCAAATGGCTGCTGCGATCGGGCGGTGAAGATTATGAGATGGTGTTCATCCCGGATGCCGATCGCGGCACGCTTTGCGTGTCTTCGCAGGTGGGGTGCACGTTGAATTGCCGCTTCTGCTTCACCGGCACGATGAAGCTGGTGCGCAATCTGACGGCAGGCGAGATCATCGGCCAAGTGATGCTGGCGAGGGACAGCCTCGGCGAATGGCCTTCACAGCCGGAAGGGCGTCTGCTCACCAATATCGTGATGATGGGGATGGGCGAGCCGCTCTACAATTTTGACAATGTGCGCGACGCGTTGAAGATCGTGATGGACGGCGACGGGCTGGCGCTTTCCAAGCGGCGCATCACGCTGTCCACCTCCGGCGTGGTGCCGATGATGGAGCGGGCCGGCGAGGAAATCGGGGTGAACCTGGCAGTTTCGCTGCACGCCGTGACCAAGGAAATCCGCGACGAGATCGTGCCGCTGAACAAACGCTATGGGATTCACGAATTGCTGGCTGCCTGCGCCGCCTATCCGGGCGCCAACAATGCCCGGCGCATCACCTTTGAATATGTGATGCTGAAGGACAAGAATGACCGCGACGAGGACGCCTATGAGCTGGTGAACCTGCTGCAACGCTATCGGCTGCCGGCCAAGGTGAACCTGATCCCCTTCAACCCCTGGCCCGGCTCGATCTACGAAACCTCCGATCCGGCGCGGGTCGAACGCTTTTCGCAGATCGTGTACGAGGGCGGCTTCTCCGCCCCCGTCCGCCGGCCGCGCGGGCGCGATATCATGGCAGCCTGCGGCCAGCTGAAATCCTCTTCCGAAAAGATTTCGCGGGCAGAGCTGGATCGGCGGGCGGCGGAGAAGGAAGCGGCCTGGGTTTAGGGCGGGAGCGTTTTTGCCTCCGGCGGGAAGGGGACTCGTCCCCTTCACCCCATTTTTTGTTGCGGCTTTTGGTCTGACCGCTTCGCCTTTTGACGGGAGATGAAAGCCTGCGGCGCCAAGTGGAAGCGCCGCAGGCATTTTCCGTCTTTTCCATGCGCCGCCAGTGATACCGAACAAAAATCTGGGGGTCCGGGGCCTCAGGCCCCGGCCGCCGGAGGCCAATTTTCCCTGAATTGTGAATTTCTTCTAAATGTCAGCAAGATGAACCAATGCTTCGCATTTCATTCATCGCTGGTTTATCTCGCTTTGCCGATGGTTCGGCGTAACACTCTGTAAACATTCACCAACGCGAATTTTCGCGCACTTGGCACGCGTCCTGCAATGCTCCTGGCATCAACCCGACCAACAGGAGACAGACCATGACCAACACCAACTCTTTCGCCCCGACCTTCTTCAGCGGCCTGTTCGCCGTGACTGCGTCTGCCCTTGTCCTCGGCTTTGCCGCCGGCCCGGCCGAGGCGCGCAGCGTGGAAGTGAAGGTTGCCGCCGTCGAGCTGGCAACGCCGCAGGGCCGCGCCGCTGTGGATGGCCGCATCGAGCAGGCCGCCGAGCAGGCTTGCGGCTTCCGCCCGGAAGAGCGCGACCTGAAAACCCGCCAGACGACTCGCCTGTGCGTGGCCGAGGCCATTGCCGCCACGGATGCGAAAATCGCTGCGCTGAAAGCTTCGGCGCAGATGGCGGCGCGCTGAGGCGCAACCCCGGTTTTGCCGCGTCCCCTCACGCGGCAGAAGCAGGCGGCGCGGTTCCCGGCAGGGAGCCGCGCCGTCTTGCTGCGGGGATCAGCGCGCGCCTTTGGCGATGGCTCCGGCTTTGACGATCACCGCGAAATTGCGTTCCGGGTCTGCCAGCAGGTCGATGTTGGCGAGCGGGTCGCCGTTGACCAGAATGAGGTCTGCCAGCGCGCCTTCCCGCACCACGCCGAGCGTGCCGGGATAGGGGTTGCGCGGGCCGGACAGGGCCAGCAATTGCGCATTGTCGTGGGTGACCAGCTTCAGGATTTCGGCTGGTGTGAAGCCGTTTTTCAGCTTCAGGATGAAGCTATTCTGCAGGGCATTTTCCTGTGGGCGAAACAGGAAGTCTGTGCCCCAGGCCAGCCTGACGCCATATTTTTTCGCCCAGGCCCAGGCGTTTTCGGAACCCTTGGCGACCTCCGCCTTCTTTGCCTTGCGCTCGGGTGGATCGCTGGGAAGCGGCGGCGGAAGATTCTGCAGCGACAGCCAGATGCCGCGCTCGGCCATCAGCTTGATGGTCGGTTCATCCAGCAGCTGGCCATGTTCGATATTCTTCACCCCGGCCTCGATGGCGCGGCGCACCGCGCGCGGCGTGTAGGCGTGCACGGTGACATAGGTGCCCCAATCTTCAGCGGCGGCAACCGCGGCTGAAAGCTCTTCGGGGAGATATTGGGTGACATCGATCGGATCATATTCCGAGGACGATCCACCGCCGGCCATCAGCTTGATCTGGCTGGCGCCGAAGCGGAGATTTTCGCGCGTTGCCGTGAGCACTTCGTCGCGGCCGTCGGCGATGAAGGTCGCGCCCAGCTTCTCGGCGCGCGAGATCTGGCCAGTGAAGCGACGGGACGGCTCGCTGGGCAAGCGGAAATCGCCATGGCCGGAGGTTTGGCTGATGACAGCGCCGGAGGGCCAGATGCGCGGGCCTGCGGCCTTACCGGCATCGATGCTGGCTTTCAGCTCCCACACCGGGCCGCCCATGTCGCGCACCGAAGTGAAGCCGCGCAGCAGCATTTTTTCCGCCTCTGCCGTGGCCGCCACGAGGGCGGTTGCCGGGGTGAGATCGGGCGCCAGCAGGTGCATCATCGACAGCGAGGAGAAGGTGAGGTGGACATGCACATCGATCAGGCCGGGCATCAGGGTGCGGCCCTGGCCTTCGATGGTGCGCGCGGCCGG
>JAIMJL010000038.1:24181-26539 GCA_020693225.1 Sandarakinorhabdus sp.
CCAGGGTTCGCAGCGAGGCGTGGCCGGAGCGGGCGATGACGAGATGATCGTGGACGGCGATGCCGACGGCTTTTGCAGCGTCGACGATGCTGCGGGTCATCTGGATGTCGTCGCGGCTGGGGGTGGGATCGCCGGAGGGGTGATTGTGCACCAGGATAACCGCGCTGGCTTGCAGTTCGAGCGCGCGTTTCACGATTTCGCGCGGATAGGCCGGCGCCTGGTTGACGGTGCCCTCGCCCATGGATTCATCGCGGATGAGGATGTTGCGGTTGTTGAGGAACAGCACGCGGAACTCTTCCGTGAGGGCGTGCGCCATGCGGGCGTGCAGATAATCGACCACCGCATCGAAGCTGGAAAACACCGGGCGGGCGCTGGCTGCGCGCTGTAGCGAGCGGACGCCGCAGGCCTCGACGAATTTCAGCGCGGAGATGGCACCTTCGCCAAGGCCCTCGATGCGCGCCAGCTCTTTCGGCGAGGCGGCCAGCAGGGTGGGCAGATCGTGAAATTCGGCCAGCAGGGTTTTGGCCAGCGGCTTGGTGTCGCGCCGGGGGATGGCCAGCGTGAGGACATATTCCAGCAGCTCGTAATCCAGGAAGGCGTCACCGCCACCGGACATTAGCCGCTCGCGCATGCGGCTGCGGTGGCCGGCGGACTGGCTCAGAGCGCGTAAGGCGGGCGATCGAGCCCGGCGGGGGAGGCGGTGAAGATTTCGATGCCGGTTTCGGTGATGCCGACGGAATGTTCGAACTGGGCCGAGAGCGAGCGATCGCGGGTGATCGCTGTCCAGCCGTCATCGAGGATGCGGGCGTCGGGCCGGCCGAGGTTGATCATCGGCTCGATGGTGAAGAACATGCCCGGCTTCAGCACCGCGCCTTCGCCGGGGCGGCCGGCGTGAACGATGTTGGGCGCCATGTGAAAGCGGCGGCCGAGGCCGTGGCCGCAGAAATCGCGGACCACCGAGGCGCGGTTTTTTTCCGCATGGCGCTGGATGGCGTGGCCGATGTCTCCCACGGTGGCGCCGGGCTTTGCCGCCTCGATGCCGAGCATCATGCATTCATAGGTGAGATCGACGAGGCGGCGGGCTTTCAGCGGCGGATCGCCGACGAAATACATGCGGCTGGTATCACCGTGCCAGCCATCGAGCACGACAGTGACATCGATGTTGACGATGTCTCCGGGTTGCAGCGGCTTCGGGCCGGGGATGCCGTGGCAGATCACATGGTTGATGCTGGTGCACAGGCTGTGGCTGTAACCGCGATAGAAGATGGTGGCGGGGACGGCGCCGCGCGCCAGCACGAAATCATGCGCGAGCGTGTCGAGTGCCAGCGTGCTGATGCCGGGCTTCACATGGGCAGCCAGCATATCCAGCACTTCGGCGGCAAGGCGGCCGGCGGCGCGCATGCCGGCGAAGCCTGCGGCATCATGCACCACGATGGTGCGGTCATCGAAATCCAGATCGGTCATGGCTTCTGGATTTAGGCGCATGGAGGGGCTAGGGCAATGCCATGCAGCAGACAGCCAGCCAAACCGCAAACGGGGCCGAAGACCGGATCTGGACCGCCGCGCTTGTTATCATCGGCGACGAGATTCTTTCCGGACGGACGCAGGATGCAAACCTCGCCTATCTGGCGCGCTGGTTGAACATCCAGGGCATAAGGCTGCGCGAGACGCGCGTGGTGGCGGACGACATGGCGGCGATCGGTGCAGCGGTGAACGCCTGCCTGGCGGCTTATGACTATGTGTTCACGACCGGCGGCATCGGGCCGACGCATGATGACATCACGGTGGATGCGATAGCGGCGGCGCTCGGGGTGCCGGTGGTGCCGCATCCCAAGGCGGAAGCCGTGCTGCGCGGCTATTACGGCGACCGCATCACCGAGGCGCGGCTGCGGATGGCGCGCGTGCCGGAAGGCGCGGAGCTGCTGGACAATCCGGAGACCGGCGCGCCGGGGATAAGGCTGGGGCGACTGTTCATCATGGCCGGCGTGCCGAAGATCACACAGGGGATGCTGCGCGGGCTGGACGGCAAGCTGGAGGGCGGCAAGCCGGTGCTTTCGGCGGCCATCGGCGCCTGGACAGCGGAGAGCCAGGTGGCGGGCCTGTTGGCGGACGTGCAGAAGGCCAATCAGGACGTGCAGATCGGCAGCTATCCCTTCTGGCGCGAGGGGCGCGGCGGCGCGAACTTCGTGTTGCGGGCGGTGGATCCGGCGCGGCTGAAGGCAGTGGTTGCTTCGCTGGTGGCGGCGTTGCAGGCTGATGGCGTGGACGCTGTGGAGGGAGAATTATGAACGCCATTCGCGCGACGTTGATCGCCTTGCTGGTGGTGGGGCTGACATTGTTTTCGGTTGCCAACAGCCA
>JAIMJL010000134.1 GCA_020693225.1 Sandarakinorhabdus sp.
CGTGCCCGCCAATGCCCTGTTTCTGGCGCTGGGCTATGCCGTTGCGGTCGGCATGGGCGCGCTGATCTGGTGCCATTGCGGGGTTCGCCAGGCGCAGATCAAGGCCTATTTGCTGGTTCTCGAAGAGCGTCTGGCACCGCAGGGGAGCTGGGAAAGCTGGCTGCCGGCACACCGCATCGGCGGCCGGCTCGGTACCCGCTGGTTCGTATCCACGAAGGGTGTTTTCATGGGAAGCCAGCTCGCGGTGCTGGCAGGGGCGATTTGGATTCAGGCCGATTCAGCCATGTTGCTGGTGGCCGTTGCGGCGGCAGTCATCGTCACAACGGCCTGGTTCCTGCTGGTCAATCCGAAGGAATCGATGGAGCCTCTGGAAGAGGTGCCGCACCCTATGCGGTGAAACCGCTCTGGCGACCATAGACTGTGGCCAAACCGCCGGCCCCGCCGCACTCAGAGCCGGATCGACGCCTGCACGCACAATTCGTGGGGCCGAATTGGCGGGTGGCCACCGGAACGCCGAAGGACAAGAATACGGCATCCAGCGCGGCAGCGAAAAAGGAGGTCGAAAATGTCCTGGTATCGGTGGTGAAGCGGCCGGTATCAGGCGGCGAGGCGACCCGGCGAGAGCTTCAGCCTGACGACAAGACCTGTTTCGGCCCAGTTGTAGTCAATTGATCCACGCAGATGGCCTGTGACACTGCGCTCTACCAGCTTGCTGCCATAGCCCTTCTTGCCAGCGGGCCGTTCGACCACAGGTCCACCTGTCTCGGTCCAAATTATTGTAACCGGTTCATCCTGCACGGAGCACGACACATCAAGTGTTCCGCCATCTGCTGACAATGCACCATATTTCAGCGAGTTTGTTGCCAGTTCATGGATGATCAGCGCGAGAAGCGTTGTCGATCCACTGCCGA
>JAIMJL010000039.1 GCA_020693225.1 Sandarakinorhabdus sp.
GGACAGTCCGACCGCCACGAAACCGACCAGATACAGCCACCATTCCAGCGGCAGCCCGAAATGCCGGTTCGCGAGGACTTCTGCATCCGGCGCTTCCCCGCGCCCTTCGAGCCAGGGCTTGCCAAGCACAAAAACCACCAGCCCGATCAGCATGCCGACGCCAGCCGCGCCGAAGCCATAGGCCCAGCCATAGGTCTGCCCCAGATAGCCGGCGCCCAGCGCGCCCAGCGCAGCGCCCAGATTCACCCCCATGTAGAAGATGGTGTAGGCGGGATCCCGCCTGGGATCGGTGCGGGTGTAGAGCTGGCCGACGATCACCGAAATATTGGCCTTCAGAAAGCCGGAACCGACGATGATGAAGGACAGCGCCAGCCAGAAGATCGAAATGGCCTGGTCATCCTGTCCGCCATTGCCTTCAAAGGCCATCAGGAAGTGCCCAAAGGTGAGCAGGACCGCGCCATAGAGCACCGCCTTGCGCTGGCCCAGCCAGCGATCGGCCAGATAACCGCCGATCACCGGGGTGATATAGACCAAGGCCGTATAGGCCCCATAGACCACGCTGGCCTGCGAATCCGAAAACAGCCAATGTTGCACGAGGTAGAAGATGAGCAGCGCGCGCATACCATAATAGGAAAAGCGTTCCCACATCTCGGCGAAAAACAGCACAAACAGGCCGCGCGGATGCCCCAGCCAGGTTGCCCGGCCCTCATCGCGTGCTGCCAACGGCGTCGCATTCTTCAAAAGCCAATCCCTTCATTCTGGCCCCGTCTTGCCGCGGGGCGCAAATGCAAGCGCCGTTGATGCGGGCAACGCGCGCGCCATGCAACCCAAAACCGCCCCTCACAAAACTCCGATTGCCGCAAATCGCTTTTGCCGCCAACAGGAGGCAAATCAGACAGGACACGCCATGCCGCAAGACCAACTGAAATTTGCCGGAACCTCGGCTTATGTTGCAACCGATGATCTGAAAGTGGCGGTCAACGCGGCGGCAACGTTGCGCCGCCCGCTGCTGGTGAAAGGCGAGCCGGGCACCGGCAAGACTGTGCTGGCGCACGAAATTGCCAAGGCGTTCGATACCCCGCTGCTGGAGTGGCATATCAAATCCACCACCAAGGCGCAGCAGGGGCTGTATGAATATGATGCGGTGTCGCGGTTGCGCGACAGCCAGCTTGGCGATCCGCGCGTTCAGGACATTTCCAACTACATCCGTCGCGGCAAGCTGTGGGACGCCTTCACCGCGCCGCGGCTCCCCGTGCTGCTCATCGACGAAATCGACAAGGCCGACATCGAATTCCCGAACGACCTGCTGCAA
The DNA here is from genome assembly GCA_020693225.1 of Sandarakinorhabdus sp. Taxonomy (GTDB): domain Bacteria; phylum Pseudomonadota; class Alphaproteobacteria; order Sphingomonadales; family Sphingomonadaceae; genus Sandaracinobacteroides. The sequence goes on from JAIMJL010000039.1 coordinate 1,313, forward strand.
GAGCTGGATCGGATGGAGTTCAATGTTTACGAGACCGGCGAAACCGTGAAGGCGGTGAACCGGCCCATCGTTATCATCACCAGCAACAACGAGAAGGAACTGCCCGACGCCTTCCTGCGGCGCTGCTTCTTCCACTACATCAAATTCCCCGATCGCGAGACGATGAAGGCGATCATCGCGGTGCACTTCCCCGACATCCAGAAAGAGCTCGTGCGGGAAGCATTGACCATTTTCTATGACATCCGTGACGTGCCGGGGCTGAAGAAGAAGCCTTCAACGAGCGAGCTTCTCGACTGGCTGAAGCTGCTGCTGCACGAGGACCTGCCGGTGGAAATCCTGCAATCCCGCGACCCGAAAAAGCTGATCCCTCCGCTGCACGGTGCGCTTCTGAAGAACGAAGCGGACATCATGCTGTTTGAAAAGCTGGCCTTCATGGCGCGGCGGGAGGGTGGCCGGTCCTAGCGCGAAGGGGTATCTTCGGATTTGCCGCGCCGGGTGAGCGCATATACGACGCCGGCAATGGCCCCGATGACGCCCCCGGCCGGTGCGAGGCCGAAAAAGATTCCCATGGCTGTTCCTCCGGCATCGCCGCCGCCATCTGCGGGGAGCAGGAAAAGGACGCCCAGAATGGCGGCCAGGACGAAGCCGCCCAGAAAGCCTAGCACGGCCAGAAGAACTGTTCTCCAGAAGCGCTTCATACCCCAAGCATCGGCTTGTCTTTGCGATAGTCAAGAGCGCACAAAATCGCTTGTTCCTTACCCTGCGCTTCAACGCTTCTCCCAACCCGAATCCTCTGTTAAAGCCCGCCGGGAAGCGGCCGAAAACCGGCCGCAGCAGCGGGAGTAACCCATGAAGAAATCCGCCCTCGTCCTTTTGCCGCTGGCTGCCATGCTGGCGCTGTCTGCCTGCTCCAACAACACATACGCAGAGGTCGTGCGGTTTCACACCAACCAGCCGATGAACCGTGGCACAATCGCCATCGTGCCGGCGGACCCTTCGGTTGCCAACACGCTGGAATTCCGCACCCACGGCGAAACCGTGGCCGTCGAGCTGCGTCGGCTGGGCTTCACCACCGGCCTGCCGGCTGACCAGACGCAATACATCGCAGTTGTTGACATCACCCAGACGGACGCCACCGGGGCTGTGACCCGTCCGGGGGCCACGGCAGGTGTTGGTGGCAATATCGTGAGCGTGCAGGCGCCGATCGGCCGGCGGCCCACCGTTGTGACCAATCGTTCCACCACGCTCTCGGTGCAGATCAAGCGCAACTCCGATGGCGTTATGATCTGGGAAGGCCGCGCATCCAAGGAAGCCGAAACCGGGACCCAGGGCGCCACCACCACGGCGGCTGTCCCGGTGCTGGCCGGCGCGCTGTTTGGCGATTTCCCCGGCACACCAGGCGTGACCACCAACGTTCGCTTGTAAACTTGTTGCACGCCCGGTCGCAAAGCTGCGACCGGGCGCTTGACGCATCCTTCTGTCCGGCGAAGGGTGGTGGCTATGAAAACTGCCCTGCCCCTTCTTGCAGCCCTGCTGCTCGCAGCCTGCGCCGGAACCACCCCGCAAGCCAATGTCGTCAGCTTTCACGGCACCCAGCCGATGAGCCGCGGCACCATTGCTCTGGTGCCGCAGAACCCGGCCGATGCGGATACGCTGTCCTTCCGGGTGCATGCCGACAGCGTGGCGGCTGAACTGCGCCGCAATGGCTACACGGTGGTTTCCGGGCCGGCGCAGGCGCAATATGTTGCCATCATCGGCATCGAGCAGCAGGCCCGGGCGGCCGCACCGCGTCAGTCCGGTCTTACCATTGGCGTTGGCGGCGGTTTTTCTTCCGGCAATGTGGGTATCGGCAGCAGCGTGCAGGTGCCGGTTGGCGGCCAGCAGCAATCGGGCGGTCTGATCGCCACCACCCTCACCGTGCGTATCAACAGCACAAGCGGCGGCGCACCCGTTTGGGAAGGCCGGGCCACCAAGGAAGCCCCGGCCGGCACCCCGGCGGCTGATACAAGCAGCGCCGTGCCGTTGCTCGCCACGGCGCTGTTCAGCGACTTCCCGGGGCCTTCCGGCAAGATGCGCAGCGTGCGGCTTTAGCCCAACTTATAGTCCTTGAACCGCTCGCGGAGTTCGGTTTTCAGCAGCTTGCCGGTTGCCGTGTGCGGCAGCGAGTCGACGAATTCCACCGCATCGGGGGTCCACCATTTGGCTATTTTGCCTTCCAGATAGGCCAGCACATCGGCGGCTGAAACCTCGGCGCCCTCCTTGCGCACCACCACCAGCAGCGGCCGTTCATCCCATTTCGGGTGATGCACGCCGATGACGGCGGCTTCTGCCACGCCGGGGCAGCCGACGGCGGTGTTTTCGAGATCGATCGAGGAAATCCATTCGCCGCCGGACTTGATCACATCCTTGGAGCGATCAACGATGTGCATATAGCCATAGGAGTCCAGCGTTGCGACATCGCCGGTATCAAACCAGCCCTCCGCATCGAGCACCTGGCCGCCGTCGCCCTTGAAATAGCTGCCCACCGTCCACGGCCCGCGCACCATCAGCCGGCCGAAGGTTTCGCCGTCGCGGGGCAGTTCGTGGCCTGCATCATCCACGATGCGCATTTCCACCCCGAAGATGCCGCGCCCCTGCTTGATGCGGTAATCCAGCTGCGCATCATAAGGCAGCGCCGCCACTTCCGGGCAGGGCGAGCCGATCGTTCCCAGCGGCGACATTTCCGTCATGCCCCAGAGCTGCATGACCGTAACGCCGTGCAGCTTGTCGAACGCCTCGATCATGCTGCGCGGAACCGCCGAGCCGCCGATACCGGTGCGCTTCAGCCGGCCGAGGTTGCCGCCGGTCTTCTCCAGATGCTGCAGCATCGAAAGCCAGATGGTGGGCACCGCAAGGGCCAGATCGACACCTTCGTCCACGATCAGCTTCTGCAAGGTTGGCGCATCGAAATGCGGGCCGCCCATCACCAGCTTCGCGCCGCACAGCGCCGTGGTGTAGGGAATGCTCCAGGCGTTGGCATGATACATGGGCGCGATCGGCAGAACCACCGACTGCACCCCCATGCCGAAGGTGTCGGTCATGCAGGCCGCCATTGCATGCAGCACATTGGAACGATGTGAATATTGCACGCCCTTGGGATTGCCGGTTGTGCCGCTGGTGTAGCACAGCCCGGAGGGCGCGGTTTCTTCCACCACGGTCCAGGGCGCATCGGTTGGCTCGTCGGCGATCAGCTCTTCGTAGCAGAGCAGCGGCAGCGCCGTTTCCGGCATGTGGGCGCGATCAGTCAGCAGCACGAAATGTTCGATGGTTTTCAGCTGCGGCGCCAGCCGCTCCACCAGCTGCACGAAGGTCAGATCGAAGAACAGCACCCGGTCTTCGGCATGGTTGGCGATGTAGATAATCTGCTCTTCGAACAGGCGCGGGTTGATCGTGTGTGCCACGCCGCCCATGCCGGAAATGCCATACCAGCTTTCCACATGGCGATGGGTGTTCCACGCCAGCGTTGCCACCCGGTCGCCCGGCGCGATGCCCAGCCGGCGCAGCGCCGAGGCCACCTGCTTGGCCCGGGCATGCACTTCGCGCCAGGTCGAGCGATGCTGGCCGCCCTCGCAGGTCAGGCTGACAACCTCGCGACCGCCGTGATTCGCGGCCGCATGATCGATGATTTTCCACACCAACAGCGGCCAGTCCTGCATCGTTCCGAACATATCTATGCCTCCCCAAGCAAGCGTCATACCATCCCTAGCGTCTTGCTGAACGATGCGCAAAGCCACGCATTTTGCGCTTGACAGCTTTGGAACAAATAAGGAACATAGGCCTCCGATCAGCCGGGCAAGGGAGCAAAAGCATGGCAGGAATTGCGATTTCGATGATGAGTATGGCTGCCATGCTGGCGATGCTGGCACTTGTCACATTGATGTTTTCCCGCCGCTGGATCTGCCTTGTTGCGGCGCTGCGCGGCCCATCGCAAATGCTCGCCACGCCGATGTGTCCGCCGGCTGAAACCAATGTCGTGATGCTGCGGCCGCGGTTGCGAACGTCTATCAGTCGTCCGCAACCGGCTTTGCGGATGGCGGCGTAGCGGCGGCTGCCAGCACCCGCCGATAGCTCCAGAAGGCATAGGGAATGGTGAGCGCATAGGCTGCTGACAAGGCTGTCAGGGTGATCCAGGGTGCTTGCGCCAGCGATGCGGCGAACAGTCCCACCGCTGCCAGAATGAAGAGGCGGGTTTCCCGCTTCACCTTTAGCGATGTCCAGCTCAGCCCCGGCAGATTGGCCACCATCAGGAAAGCGGTTGTTCCCGTTACCACCGCAACGATGATCGCCTTCAGCATCGGATCGGCATCCAGGCTGTTGTCTGTGCCGAGCGAGTAGAACATCGGCGCCATCGCCAGACCGGCCCCCACCGGCGCGGGCACGCCCGTGGTGAAGCCCAGCTTTTTCTTGGGCAGTTCCAGATCATCCAGCGCCGCGTTGAAGCGCGCCAGCCGCAACGCGCAGCACACCGCCAGCGACAGCGCAATCACCCAGCCGAACCGCCCAAGCTCCTGCAACGCCCACAGATAGAGGATCAAGGCCGGCGCAATCCCGAACGCCGTTACATCAGACAGAGAATCAAGCTCGGCTCCGAACTTGCTGGTTCCCTTTAGCAATCTCGCAACCCTGCCATCGATGCCATCCAGCACCCCGGCAATCACCACGGCGGCAGCTGCTTTCTCGAACTCTCCGGCGATCGCGAACCGCACGCCCGTTGCGCCGGCGCACAGCGCAAGCATGGTGATCGCATTGGGGATCAGTGCCCGCAGCGGCAGTTCCGGCAACACCCGCTCGGTCATTGCACCGCGCCTGCCGCCACGGCTTCGCGGCCCTTGGCCGCCAGCACGGTTTCGCCGGCGATCGCGCGCTGGCCCTTTACCACCTGTGGTGTGTAGCCGGCCGGCAGATACACATCCACCCGACTGCCGAAGCGGATCAGACCGACCCGCTGGCCGGCTGCCACCATGCTGCCCTCGCGGGTGAAGCCGATGATCCGCCGCGCGATCAGCCCGGCAATCTGGGTGAAGCCCACCTTCGTGCCGTCGGCGCTTTCGATGACAAAATATTGCCGTTCATTTTCCTCGCTCGCCTTGTCCAGATCGGCGTTCAGGAAGGCGCCCGGCACATAGGCCATGCGCACCACCGTACCGGCAACGGGCGCCCGGTTGATGTGGACATCGAACACCGACATGAACACCGAAATCCGCGTCGCTGTTCCGCCCTCCATTCCGCCCTCGCCCAGGATCTGGCGCGGCAAGTCCGCTTCTAGTATCTGGCTCACCAAACCGTCAGCGGGTGAAAGGATCAACCCCTCGCCGGCCGGGCTGGCGCGCACCGGATCGCGGAAGAAGGCGGCGATGAAAATGGTAAGCGCAACCAGCAGCCAGGGCACCAGCGCCCAGCCGGCCAGAAATGCCACCGCCGTTGCCGCCGCCGAAATGCCGGCAAATTTCAGCCCTTCCGGATGCACCGAAGGCCAGGCCCATGCAACCGGCGCCGTGCCTGCCGCATGCGGTGCCACCGCCGTCTTGGCCGGGTCTCCCGGCAGCGAATTTTCAGTTTCCATGGGCGTAAGCTAGCCGCTTCCTGCCCGGTTGCGAAGCCCTGCCCGCGACACCGATGCCCTTTTGCCGCGCGGGCGACTGTTCTATGCCGAGGCAATGGCTAGTCGCACGGCAACCCACATGGCCCTCCTGCCGACCACGAGCGCCCGACCGCGCGCGCTGGCGCTATGGCTGTTGTGCGTGGCCGGGTTGGTTTTCGCGATGGTCATCGTGGGCGGCATCACCCGGCTGACCGAATCCGGGCTTTCTATTACCGAATGGAAGCCCATCACCGGTGCCCTGCCCCCGCTGAACGAGGCAGACTGGCAGGCTGAGCTGGAAAAATACCGCAGCACGCAGGAATATCAGCAGATCAACAAGGGCATGAGCCTAGACGCCTTCAAGTTCATCTATTTCTGGGAATGGGTGCATCGCCTGCTGGGGCGGCTCATCGGCATTGCCTTTGCTGTGCCGCTGGCCTGGTTTGCCGCCCGCCGCGCCATCCCGCCGGGCTATGCGCCGCGGCTGGTTGCGTTGCTGCTGCTTGGCGGCCTGCAGGGAGCGATCGGCTGGTGGATGGTGACCTCGGGCCTGAGCGAGCGCACCGATGTGAGCCACATCCGCCTTGCCGTGCATCTGCTGACCGCGCTGTTCATCCTGGCCGGGCTGGTGTGGACGGCGCTCGACCTGCTGCACCTGCATCGCGATCCCGCCGCCCGACGCGCGCGGCTGACCCCGCTTGCGGCGAGCGTTGCCGGCATTCTGCTGATCCAGTTGCTGTTCGGGGCGTGGGTGGCCGGCCTCAATGCCGGACAGGTGGCCAGCACATGGCCCTCGATGAATGGCCATTTCGTGCCGCAAGGTATCAGCTGGGATGGCATCGGCACTTTCGTGAACGATCCCTTTCTCACCCATTTCGTGCACCGCTGGTGGGCGTGGGTGGCGGTTGTCGCTCTTGTGATTCTGGCGCGGCACGCCCGGACGGCCGGAAACCACCCGGCATCGATTGCCATTCACAGCGCCTTTGGCATCCAGATTTTGCTGGGCATTGCCACCGTAATGACCGGCGTTGCCATCTGGCTGGCGGTGTTGCACCAGGCCGTGGGGGCGCTGGTGGTTGCCACCACGGCATGGGGGGCGCATGCAATCGGCGCCGGCAGATCTGCTTAAAAGTCGGCGCAATTCTCTGTGGTATCGGGATACCACAGCGTTTTTCCTTGCTTTCTGACGCGGATTTCGCAATAGCCGCGCCTCACGCAACCCCGCATGATTTTGCAGGAACCATCCCATGTTGACCCGAGTAACCGCCTCGGCGAAGCCAGCCGAGGTCCAGAAAGACTGGATCCTGATCGACGCCGAAGGGCTTGTCGTTGGCCGTCTCGCCTCCATCATCGCCAACCGCCTGCGCGGCAAGCACAAGACCAGTTTCACCCCGCACGTCGATTGCGGTGACAATGTCGTGGTGATCAACGCCGAAAAGGTGGTGTTCACCGGCCGCAAGGCGCAGCAGAAGCTGTATTATCGGCACACCGGCTACATCGGCGGCATCAAGGAAGTCCGCGCGGACAAGGTGCTGGAAGGCCGCTTCCCCGAGCGCGTGCTGGAAAAGGCTGTGGAACGCATGGTGCCGCGTGGGCCGCTCGGCCGCCAGCAGATGCGCAACCTGCGCGTTTTCAAGGGCGCAGAGCATGATCATGAAGCGCAGAAGCCGACTGTCCTCGACGTTGGCTCGATGAACCGCAAGAACAGGATTGGCGCACAATGAGCGACACCAACGAAACCCCGCAGGCCGACAGCCGCCAGTCGCTGGCCGACCTTGCCAAGCTGCAACAGGCCGCACAGGCCGAAGCCGCAGCGGTTGCGGCAACCGAGGCAAACACGGCAACCGCCGCTCGCCAGCTGGCCGAGCCGGTTGTCCTGCGCGCGCAGGTGATCGATGCGTTCGGGCGCGCCTATGCGACCGGTCGGCGCAAGAATGCCATCGCCCGCGTGTGGATCAAGCCGGGCAGCGGCAAGATCATCGTCAATGGCCGCGATCAAACCGTTTACTTCGCGCGCCCTACGCTGCGTCTGGTCATCAACCAGCCGTTCGATGTGTCGGAACGGCGTGAGCAATATGATGTGATCGCAACTGTTGTTGGCGGCGGGCTTTCCGGACAGGCCGGTGCTGTAAAGCACGGCATTGCCCAGGCGCTGACCCGTTATGAGCCGGCATTGCGCACCGTTGTGAAGCAGGCCGGCTTCCTCACCCGCGACAGCCGGGTGGTGGAACGCAAGAAATATGGCAAGGCCAAGGCCCGCCGGAGCTTCCAGTTCTCGAAGCGCTGATCGGCTTCCGCCAATCAATTCAAAGGGGTGGCTTTTGCCACCCCTTTTTTTTGCCTTTCGGCGCAGGGCTGCCGCGGCGATATGGCAGCCGCCTGTAACATCCGGGATTGCCGGCGCGAAATGCCCCGGTATGCCCAAAGCCCCTTGCCTCACCGTGCGCACGGCCTATGTCCTTGAGCACATGCTGAAACACTTCCTGCTCGCCCTGTTCGCGCTGCTGACTGCGCCCGCGTTTGCGGCATCTGTGTCGCAGCAGCCGAATACCCGTGTCGAGTTGGTGTCCGAAGTGAAGGCGCCAGCGCCTGGGCAGCGATTCAGCATCGGCCTTGTGATGACGCCGAAGCCCGGCTGGCATACCTATTGGAAATATCCCGGCGACAGCGGCATCGAAACCCGCGCCACTTGGGCCAATGCTCCGGGGATGGCGGTTTCGCCCTTCCGCTATCCGGTGCCGGAAACCTATGTGATTTCCGGCATCATGAACCATGTCTACGGCCACGAAAATGTATTGCTGGCCGAAGTGGATGTGCCGCAGAATGCAAGCGGTGCCCTGCCCTTGCAGGTGAAGCTGGACTGGCTGGTTTGCGACGACCAGATCTGTGTTCCGGAATCGGCGACGCTTTTGCTGCCGCTGACAACCGGTGACGGCCGTGCCGATCCCGCGCAACAGGCGCGCTTTGCCGATGCCCGGGCGGCGCTGCCGCGCACGCTTACCGAGCCCGCCCGCTTTGCCAGCGAAAAGGGGCGCATACGCATCGAGATTCCGCTGGCCGGAACCGAGCAAATCCGCGCGGCGCACTTTTTCGCGATCGCCGACGACACTCTGCTTTTCGCCGCGCCGCAAACCATCACCCGCACCGACAGTGCGCTCATCATCGAAGCCGATGCTGTTCCGGCCAGCAGCCCGCAAGCGGTCGAGGGGCTGCTGCGTATCGAGCGCGCCGATGGCGTGATGGGGCTGGAGGTGCGCGCCACCCTCGGCGCGGTCGCTGCCGGCCAGCCGCTTGCGGCAAGCGCTGGCGCAGCCTCTGTTACCTCGGCATTTCTTACCGCATTCGGACTGGCCCTGCTGGGCGGGCTGGTGCTCAATCTGATGCCGTGCGTGTTTCCGATCCTCAGTCTGAAGGCGCTGAGCCTTGCGCGCTCCGGCCATTCGGAAGCTGCCGCGCGCAAGGAGGGGCTGGCCTATACCGCCGGGGTTGTGCTGGTCACCACCCTGCTGGGCGCTGCGGCCATCATGCTCGCGCGCGCCGGTGCCGGTGCCGGCTGGGCGTTCCAGTTGCAGGATCCGCGGGTGATCCTGCTGCTGATGCTGCTTACGCTGGCCATCGGATTGAACTTTGCAGGCCTGTTTGAAATGCAGCTTGGCGGCGTATCGGCGGGTCAGGCGCTGGCGGCCAAGCCCGGTGCCAAAGGCGCTTTTTGGACCGGCACGCTCGCCGCCTTTGTTGCCACGCCCTGCACCGGGCCATTCATGGCGGGTGCGCTGGGGGCTGCGCTCGTTTTGCCGCCGGTTGCCGGTCTGGCGGTGTTTGCCGGGCTGGGGCTGGGCCTTGCCCTGCCTTTCCTGGCGATCGGATTTGTGCCGGCTTTGCGGCGAAGATTGCCGAAGCCGGGGGCCTGGATGGTCACCTTCCGCCGCATCCTCGTGGTTCCGATGCTGCTCACCGCGCTGGCGCTGGCCTGGGTTCTGGGGCGGCAGGCGGGTGCCGAAGGGCTGACGCTTGGCCTGTTGTTTGCCCTCATCGTGGGTCTTGGTCTGTGGTGGCTGGGGCTGCGCCAGCATGGCAGCGGGCGCACCTTGCTGCCGGCGGCGGTCGCTATTGTCGCGGCCTTGCTGGCCCCGGCCGCCCTGGCCCGGCTGCCGCAATCCGCAGCTGCCGAGCCCCAAGCAGGGTCTGGCCTGGCTTCGGTTGCCTTTTCGCCCGAAAAGCTTGCGGCGCTGAACGCGGCCAGTACGCCCACATTCCTGTATTTCACGGCGGACTGGTGCCTGACCTGCAAGGTGAATGAAAAGGGAGCGCTGGCAAGCGACGCGGTTGCGCAGGCGTTCGAGAAGGCTGGTGTCACGGTTATGGTGGGGGATTGGACGCGCCCGGATCCGGCGATTGCGCGCTTTCTGGAACAGCGCGGCCGCGCCGGTATTCCGCTCTATCTGTTCTATGCTGCCGATGGCACGGTTGAGGAACTGCCGCAGATATTGACTGTTGATCAGCTGACCAAACTTGCAAGGCCCGGTTAACCTTCGAATGTGTAGGAGTGTACCATGATCAAGACTTTCCTTGCCGCCGCCGCGATCGTGATCGCTGCCCCCGCCCTTGCCAATGCCGTGGTCGGCCAGCCCGCCCCTGCTTTTTCGGCGACCGACAGCATGGGACGCACGCAATCGCTCGCGGCCTACAAGGGCAAGCCGGTGATCCTTGAATGGACCAATGCCGACTGCCCGTTCGTCAAGAAATTCTATTCCGGCGGCGACATGCAGAAGTTGCAGACCGAAGCCAGAAAGCAGGGGGCCGTTTGGCTCACGATCAACAGCGGTGCGCCCGGCAAGCAGGGGCATCTGGACCCGGCCGCGATCAATGCCAAGATGAAGGCACAAGGCAGCGCGCCCACCGCCTATATCGCCGATCCCACGGGCGAAATCGGCAAGGCTTTCGGCGCCCGCACCACGCCGCATTTGTTCGTGATCGATTCGGCCGGAACGCTGGTTTATGCCGGTGCCATCGATGACCAGCCGACCGCTGACCCGGCCGATATTGGCAAGGGGCGCAACTACGCCATGGCGGCGCTGGCCGATGTGAAGGCCGGGAAGCCGGTGCAGGTTGCCACCAGCCGCGCTTATGGATGTTCGGTTAAATACTGATCGGACTATAATCGAAATTGCCGAGAAGGCCCGGTAGCAAATCTGTTTCCGGGCCTTCTTCTTGCGGCTCTTGAGTGGCATTTATCACAAATTGCCAAAATCGCGACAATATGCGATATTAACCTTGTTCACCGAACAGGGGAAATCCATTGCTCGACCCTGGGGACTCCCGGCGCAGCCGCTATAGCGCCTTCATCAGCTATAGCCGCCGCGACGAGCGCGCGGCTGCCTGGCTGCAATCGGCGTTGGAAACTTATCGCGTGCCGGGCAAGCTGGTGGGCAAGCCCTCACCCTTTGGCCCGGTTCCGCGTCGGCTGGCGCCGGTGTTTCGCGATCGGCTGGAGCTGGCCGCGGCGCCCGATTTGCAAGCTGCGCTGACCGAGGCACTGGGTGCGAGCGATGCGCTGATCGTGGTGTGCAGCCCGGCATCGGCACAATCGGCCTGGGTGAACCGCGAGATCGAAATGTTTCGCGCGCTTGGGCGGGGCGACCGGATTCTTGCAGCGCTGTTTGACGGCGACGAGAGCGATGCCTTTCCGCCCGCCCTGACGCACGGTGACCTTGGCGAGACCATCACGCCGCTGGCCGCCGATTTTCGCAAAGAGGGCGATGGCAGGAGGCTGGGCAAGCTGAAGCTGGTGGCGGTGTTGACCGGGGTTGGCCTGGAGCCGCTGCTGCACCGCGAACAGGACCGCCGCATCCGCCGGCTGACCGGACTTGCCGGAGCGTCGGCCGGGCTGGCCGCCGCCTTTGCCTTTGTGGCGATCGCCGCGCTGAACGCCGAAGCCCGCGCGGAACGCGAGCAGGCAAAGGCCGAGCGGCTGGTGGAAGCCCTGCTTACGGATTTGCGCAAGGCGGTGCAGCCGGTGGGAAGCCTGGCACTGAAGGAACGGCTGAACGAAGCCGCGCTAACCTATTTTCGCGGGCAGAGCCTGGCCGATATGCCCGATGTGGTGCTGGCGCAACGGGCGCGCTTGCTGCTGGCGATGGGCGAGGACGATCTGGCGCGCGGCAGGCCGACAACGGCGGCGGTGCAGTTTGAAGAGGCGCATCGAACCACCGAAGTTCGGCTTGCTACCAATCCGAAGGATCCGCAGCGCCTGTTCGATCACGCGCAAAGCGAATTCTGGCGCGGCTATACGGCGTGGGAAACCGGCAATGTGCGGCAGGCGGCAACAAGCTTCGCCAGCTACGCCCGACTGGCTGCCCGGTTGCTGCAGGACGATCCCGCCAATGCCGACTGGCAGATGGAGGCCGGCTATGCCGACAGCAACATCGGCATGCTGGCGTTGCGGCAAACCGGCGACGCCAGAGCCGCAGAAGCGCGGTTTACCTCCGCATTGCTGCATTTCCGTGCCGCTGAAGCACAGAGGCCATCCGACCGTGACATTGCCCACCAGATCGTCGACGGTCTGGGCTGGTTGGCAGACAGCCAGCGCATGGGCCTGGATCTGGATGCGGCATTTCAGAACCGCCTGCGCCAGCGTGCCATGCTGATGGACCTGCGCGCCGGTGTTGCCCGCGATGCCGGTGTCGAAACCGGGCTTGTTCGCAATGCGCTGGCGCTGGCGCGAATTGAAGCCGATCAGGGCCATCTCGCGGCCGCTGCAAATCGGCTGGACGGTGCGGCAGCGGCAGCGCGAGACGTTGCAGCGGCAGACCGGCAGGACAAACTCGCCGCACAGCAGGCGCGCATGATTGCGCTATTTGCCGCGCAGGTGCAGCTTCGCCGGCCCGCCGCAGAACGCCTGCCGCTGGCGCAGATCGATGCAAGCATCGGCGCGTGCAATCGCCAGGGACCACTCGATGAACCGGAACTGGAAGACTTTTGCCAGCTCGTGAAGGCGAGGCTGCTGCTGCAACAAGGGCAGTGGCGTGCTGCGAAACCTCTGGTATCCGCAGTGGCTTCGCGTCGAGTATCCAAGGGCGATATGCGACTATCGCAAGGTTTTGGAATAAATTTCCAGACTGAATTGGCATTTTTTGATACAAATGACGCAACTGTAGAAATCATGAAAGGATGAATAGGATGGATATCGATACATTGCGCGTACTTGGTTGTAACGCTCCAACTTTGCGCTCAGGCGTTAACTTGTCTGGATACAGAAAAACCAAGGCTGTTGTTATCAAGTTTCCAAAAGACACCAACTTGAAAGATATGGTGCGGATTGTCGGTAGCTACCCCTATGACTCAGACGGTGAAAGCGGCGACGGAGATCCTGTTCCGCAGCCTCCGGAGGGTGGCGAAGCAAACCCGACGATCCTGGACACCGATCTGACGGGGATTCTGGATACGGACAAGACGCGCGCCCGGTTTGTGGTCATCTTGCGCGATCCGCAATTGTCCTTTCTGAAAAATGGACAGGCCATCACGGCGGGCAATGCCGCGGGCGAAAAAATGTTCGTCAATCTACAGGTTGGAACAACTGTCGGCGGAAAGCCGCGCGCCGTGTTTCACTGCATTCGCGATGGCAATGCCGAGGTCGTCGGCCACTTCAACATCGGATTGATGATTGCGGATTCGGGCTATTACCTGCCCATCGTGATCGATCCGAAGGTCAAGAACCGGGGCTGATCCCAGGCTTTACAGCCCACAACTAGAGGAGGCACAGCATGGCAAAAGGCACTTACCAATCGGGCGCAAAATCGGCTAGCAAGGCAATATCTGCGAGGGCAAGCCAATCGATCCTGGTTCCGATACAATTGCCCCTGCAGCCGCGCTTCAATTTTATCAACAATCTGATTGTCTGGGAGGCCTGGCAGCTCCCGGCGCTTGGCAGAGCCGCACTCGCCAAATACATCGTCAAGGGCGTGCTGGAGCTGACCATCCAGAATTTCGATGCAAAGCGCCTGCAGCGCGCGATCCGCGAGAAGGCATATAGCCCGATATTGGATGACGCCATTCTGCCCGGCTCGTCCAACTATTCAGACAAGGAGCATGTCCAGCCACAAAGCCCTGCCTATGGCGCACCGACGCGGTGGGATATGAACGGCGGGGCGCTGATCGATCATAATCCGCTGCCCAACGGCAAGCCGGCGCCGAAACAACGGGTTTTGATCAAGATCATCAACGTGGATGGGCTGATCGATTTCTATCAAGACGCGAATGTGCCGGTTGTGACCGCGAAGGACGAGGAATCCAGCAAGGTTCTGGTGAACCTCACGGTCGACCCGCCGAAAGCGGGGCCGCGCACTGCGCGCTTCTGGCTGCTCTACGAAGGCGGCAATACGCCGCCCGTTATGGCCGGCTTCAACATCGCGCTGCTGGTGACCGACCGGGAGAATTCGACCTATTCCACGCCGATCATAGTGGACCCCAAGGTGCCGAACCGGGGGTAGGCAACGCTCCGCAACCCGGTCTGGCCACCTTGCAGCGCTGGCGATGGTTAACCGGTTTGCTTACTGTCGGCCAGCTTTACAGCTTTGCTGCACGAGAGTGGTCTGCCTTAGACAAATGAACTTGGCACGCTATTTGCACATTCCTTGGCAGCGGGCATCGGAGGTCGATGCCCGGCTTTGCTATGGGACTGTTTGCCATGATCCGTACTCTTCTTCTTGCCGCCGGCGCCAGCCTCGCTTTCGCCGCGCCTTCGCATGCCGTTGTCAACCTGGTTGCCAATGGCAGCTTTGAATCCGGGCTTGCCAGCTGGACCGTTGGTGGCACCGACACCCAGGGCTTCCCGCCAGTCGCCATTTTCTACAACAGCGCGACCGGCTACCCAACCGGGGCCTATGGCGAAGCCGTGGCTCCGAACAACTCACCCACCAACAGTCCGGATGGCGTTGGCGACCGCGCGGCCTATTTCGTCAGCGACCGCACGGTTGACCAGTCGCTCACCCAATCGGTGTTTCTGGACGTGGGCACCTATCAGATCGGCTTCTCGGCCTATGCGCCGGCCAATGGCTATCGCAACGTGGGCGAAGCGCGCTTTTCGGGAACGGTCGCCGGTGTCACACTGGCGAACTACACCGTTTCGTCCGGCCCGGTGACCAGCTGGCAGACCTTTGCCGGGGTCGCAAATATCGCCACGGCGGGGCTGTATGACGTGTCGTTTGTGTTCAACACCAACCGCGTGCCTTCCAAGGATGTGGTGATCGATCAGGTTTACATCATTGCCGGCAACCCGCCGGTACCGGGCGTGCCGGAAGCGGCCACCTGGGCGATGCTGATCGCCGGCTTCGGGATGGTGGGCTTTGCCGCCCGTCGCAAGGCGCTCGTTCGCGCTTAGAGCCTTTCAGGGTCGGAAGGCTGCAAGGCCCGGTGTCGAAAGGCACCGGGCCTTTCGCTTGTCAGGCGGCCAGCATCGCGTCTTCGGGGATGGCAAAGAGCAGCGCGTCGCCGCGGGTGATCGGGCCGAGCAGCGCCGGGGCAGCGGGAAGCAATTGCTCGGCGAAGAAGCGGGCCGTTGCGATCTTGGCCTTCAGGAAGGCCGGGTCACCCTGCCCTGCCGCCAGCCGGCGCACCGCTTCCGACGCCTGCCGGGCCAGCAGGCAGGCGCCGAGGGTGAGCGCGAACATGCGGAGATAGGGCGTGGCGGCCGCGGCGGTATCGCCCAGCTGCCCGGCCTCGTTGCCGGTGATCCAGACGGTGGCGGTTTGCAGGGCTTCCAGCGCGTCTTCGAGATAGGGCGCAATCTGACCGAGATCACCGTCTTTCGGCAGCGCCTTGATGAAGGCGCGTTCGCCGGAAAACAGCGTGCGCCAGTGACTGCCGCCGTCAAGCCCAAGCTTGCGGCCAACAAGATCGAGCGCCTGGATGCCGTTGGTGCCTTCGTAGATCGGCGCGATGCGGCTGTCGCGATAATGCTGTGCCGCCCCCGTTTCCTCGACGAAGCCCATGCCGCCAAACACCTGCAGGGCAAGTGAGGACATTTCCACGCCGATGTCGGTGGCAAATGCTTTGGTGACCGGCGTGAGCAGATCGGCGAGGCCCTGGGCTGCATGCCGAGCGTCGGCATCCGGCTCGGCATGGGCGCGATCGACGGCGGATGCGTTCAGATAGGCGATGGCGCGCGCAGCTTCGGTGTTGGCCTTCACCGTCATCAGCATGCGGCGGACATCGGCATGTTCGATGATGCGGACGGCCTCGCGGCCGCCGCCGAACTTTGCCGACTGCACGCGGTTTCGGGCGAACACCAGCGCGTGCTGATAGGCCGCTTCGGCGACCGCAATGCCTTGCAGGCCGACATTGATGCGGGCGTGGTTCATCATGGTGAACATGGCGCGCATGCCGGCGCCCTCGCTGCCCACCATGTGACCGACGCATTCGCCCGCGTCGCCAAAGGCCATGGTGCAGGTGGGCGAGGCGTGGATGCCGAGCTTGTGTTCGGTGGAGACGGCGCGAACATCATTGCGCGCGCCGATGCTGCCATCCGGGTTCACATGGAATTTCGGGACGATGAAGAGCGATATTCCCCTGGTACCGGGCGGCGCGTCGGGCGTGCGTGCGAGCACCAGATGCACGATATTCTCGGCCAGATCATGCTCGCCCCAGGTGATGTAGATTTTCTGCCCCTTGATGCGCCAGCTGCCATCGGCGGCCGGGGTGGCGGTCGTTCGCAGCGCACCGACATCGGAACCGGCCTGCGGCTCGGTGAGGTTCATGGTGCCGGTCCAGCGGCCGGATACCAGTGGTTCCAGATAGAGCTTCTGCTGTTCTGGCGTGGCATGGACTTGCAGCGCCTCGATGGCCCCCAGTGTGAGCATCGGACAGAGCGAGAAGGCCATGTTGGCGCTGGTGAGCTGTTCCTGCACGGCGCTTGCCAGCACGAAGGGCAGGCCCTGCCCGCCGTGCGCCGGCGATGCACCAAGGCCGATCCAGCCGCCGGCGACATAGGCATCATAGGCCGCCTGGAAGCCCTCTGGCATGGTGACGACGCCGTCCACGGCCTTTGCACCGATACGGTCGCCGATGGCGTTGAGCGGGGCGAATTCGCCGGCCATCAGCTTGGCGGATTCTTCCAGGATGGCGTCCACCATGTCGGGGCTGGCGCCTTCATAGCCGGGGAGCGTGGCGAGCTGCGCGATGGCGGCGGTGGTTTCCAGCACGAAGCGCTGTTCGGAAAGCGGCGGGGTGTAGGGCATATCTCACCTGTCTGCTGGGGCTGCGGCTTGCTATAGCGCGCTGCATGGCAACTTCCAGCAGTGACATTTCGCGCATCCGGGCCGCCGATGCTTCCGGCATTGCAGCGGCGGTTTCCCTGCTGCGCACTGGCGGCATCGCAGCGGTTCCGACCGAAACCGTTTACGGGCTGGCGGCGGATGCGGAAAATGCGCAGGCGGTGGCGAAAATCTATGCCGCCAAAGGCCGGCCTTCCTTCAATCCGCTCATCGTGCATGTAGCCGATCGGGCGATGGCGGGGCGCTATGCCGATTTCAATGCGTTGGCCGAGCGCGCGGCAGCCGCTTTCTGGCCGGGGCCGCTGACGCTGGTGCTGCCGCTGCGCGCTGATGCGGGGCTTGCAAACGCGGTGACGGCGGGTTTGGCGACGGTGGCGCTGCGGGTGCCAGGGCATGCGGCAATGCAGGCAGTGATCGCCGGGTTGGGGCGCGGGGTGGCCGCACCTTCGGCCAACGCCAGCGGGCGGCTTTCGCCGACTTGCGCTGACCATGTGGCGGCGAGCCTTGGTGATGCGGTATCGCTGATCCTGGATGGCGGGCCGACCACGGCAGGGCTGGAAAGCAGCATTTTGACCGTTGCAGGCGAGACTGCAACGCTGCTGCGCGAAGGGGCGATTTCGCGCGAGATCATGGAAGCGGCGCTTGGTGTGTCGCTGGGAGCCGCAACACCGGACACGATTGCCGCGCCCGGCATGATGCTGGCGCACTATGCCCCGCGGCTTCCGTTGCGGCTGGGCGCGGAGACGGCCCGTGCGAACGAGTGGCATGTGGGGTTTGGGGCGGTGCAGGGGAATGAAAATCTGTCTCCGTCAGCCGATCTGGCGGAGGCGGCGCGCAATCTGTTTGCCGCGCTGCACCGGGCGGAAGCGAGCGGGCGCAGCGCCATTGCGGTGGCGCCGATTCCGCGCGACGGATTGGGAGCCGCACTCAACGACCGGCTGCAACGGGCTTCGTTCGTTTAGGACATCAGCGTTTGCTACCGAACAGCTGGCGGCCGGCCAGATCGAGCATGATCTCTTCCGAGCCGCCGCCAATCGCATTGACGCGCACCTCGCGATAGATGCGCTCCACCTTGCTGCCGGTGAGGTAGGATGCGCCGCCCAGCACTTGGGCTGCTTCGCGCGCGACCGCTTCCAGCGTGCGGGTCGCCTGCACCTTCAGCATGGCATAGCTTGCCGGTTCGCCCGTCCCCTGCTTGTGCTGGAAGGCGAGCAGATCGATCCAGGCTTGCGTGGTCTCGACCTGCCGCACCAGATCGGCCAGCTTGATGCGGATCGACTGGTGCTGGATGAGGGGTTTGCCGAAGGTCTCGCGGGATTGCGCCCAGTCCACCGCTTCGGCAAGCGCGACGCGGGCGTGCGCCATGCAGCCATGCGCCATTCCAAGGCGTTCAGAATTGAAGTTGCGCATAATACCGAGAAAGCCGCCATTTTCCGGGCCGATCAGGTTTTCCGGCGGGATTTCGACATCCTGAAAATAGACGGCCGCCGTGTCGGAACAGCGCCAGCCCATCTTGTCCAGCCGGGTGCGCGAGACGCCAGGGCGGTCCGCCTCCACCAGCATCAGCGAGATGCCGCCGATGCCAGGCCCCCCGGTGCGGACCGCGACGGTGAACCAGTCAGCGCGCATGCCGCTGGTGATGAACATCTTGGAGCCGTTCAGCACATAATGATTGCCCTGGCGTTCGGCGCGGGTTTTCAGCTGCGCGACATCCGACCCGCCGGACGGCTCGGTGATGGCGAGCGCGATGATCTTTTCGCCGGCCAGCACGGGCGGCGCAACCTTGCGCTTCATCTCTTCCGAGCCCAGCGCCAGTATTGGCGGCAGGCCGATACCGTGCGTCATCAGGCTGGCGGTGAGGCCGCCGGCACCGGGGGCGGCCAGCTCTTCGGACTGGGTGAGAGAATGGAAGATATCAAAGCCCTGCGAATGGCCGCCATAGTCTTCGGGATAGCCAAGGCCGAGGATTCCGGCGGCGGCGGCCTTGCGGTGCAGTTCGCGCGGCAGTTCGCCCTCTTTCTCCCACTGATCGATGTTCGGCTCGATTTCGGCGGCCACAAAGCGGCGCACCGAGGCGGAGACCGCTTCGTGGGTTTCATCATAGAAGGGGGAGCGTGCACGCCAGGTTTCGAAAAGCCGCATTTGAAACTCCTTTGGCGGCACGCTAGCAGAGGCCATGAAGAGGGGAAGCCTGATGAAAATCCTGATAATTGCGGCCTTGCTGGCCACCACTGCGCCGGCTTTTGCCGCCGACGCCTTCAAGCCCGAGGATATCTACAGCCTGTCCATGGTGACCAACCCGGTGCTGGCACCCGATGGCCGGCGGGTGATCTTCACCCGCGCGGGCTTCGATCGGGGAACGGATCGGCGGACGGGCGAGCTGTGGCTGGCGCATATCGATGAGCAGGGGCGCATCATAGACAAGCGCCTGCTGGTTGGGCGCGATGTCGGGCCACGCGCGGCCAGCTTCTCGCCGGATGGCAGCCGGGTGCTTTTCGTGGCGCAGGCGATGGGCAAGCCGCAGTTGTTCGTGTTGCCGCTGGCGGACGGGCTGGCGCGCCAGCTGACAAGCGGCGACGTGGCGCCGGACAATCCGGTGTGGTCTCCCGATGGCGGCCGGATTGCCTTTACCGGGCGGGTGGATGCCAAGCCGGTTGTGATCCCCGGGCTTCCGGACAAGCCCAAGGGCAGCGAGGCGGCGGCGGATGCGAAGATCATTTCCGATCTGTTCTGGCGCGCGGACGGGGCGGGCGAAATCAAGCCGGGGGTGGAGCATCTCTTTGTCGCCGATGCGGCAACGGGCGCGGTGACGCAGCTCACAACCGGCGACCGGGAGCAAGTCGATTCCGGAGACACACCGGCCTGGACGCCGGATGGGCGATCCCTGATCGTGTCGTTCACGGCAGATCCGATCAACGGGCCGCAGGAAAGCGACCTTTATCGATTTGATGCCGTGAAGGCCGGGCAGAAACCGGTGCGTCTGACATCGCGGCCGGGCAGCGAGGGCGGTGCGGTGGTTTCCCCGGATGGGCGCACGATTGCCTTTACCGGCGCGGAGGCGAGTGGCAATTTCTATTCGCAGCCTGCGCTGTGGACCATGCCGCTAGCCGGTGGTGCGATCACCCATGTTTCGGCGAAGCTTGATCGGCCGATCGGCGATATCGCCTGGCGCGAGGACGGCGGCGCGCTGTTTGCGCTGTTCAACGATGAAGGCGTGACCCGGGTGGGCGAAATTGACGCCGCGACCGGTGCGGTGGTGGTCCGGGTGCAGCAGGTTGGCGGCACGCGGATGTATCTGCCGTCATCCGGCGGCAGCTTCAGCACTGCGCGCGGGACTTTCGCCTACACTTCCAGCTTCACCGACCGGCCGGCCGGACTTGGTGTGAGCAAGGGAGCAGTGGAAACCGGGGCGGTGGATTTCAACGCCGGCTGGGCGGCGACACGGACTTCGGCACGCATCGAGGAGGTGAATGTCAAAAGCCGCGCCGATGGCCGCCGGGTGCAGGGGTGGCTGGCCTTTCCGCCGGATTTCGTGCCCGGCAAACGCTATCCGCTGATCCTGGACATTCATGGCGGGCCGAACAGCGATTATGGGCCGTTCTTCTCGGTGACGCACAGCCTCTATGCCTCCGCCGGCTATATCGTGCTGTTCACCAATCCGCGCGGCAGCATCGGCTATGGTTCGGACTTCGCGAACCTGATCACCAATGCCTATCCGGGGCAGGATCATGACGATCTGATGAGCGCGGTGGATGAGGTGGCCAAGCGCCCTTATGTTAACGCGAACAACCTGTTTATCGGTGGCGGCTCGGGCGGCGGCGTGCTGACCTTGTGGGCGATCGGCAAGGAGCCGGACAAGTTCCGCGCCGCCGTGGCGCTGCGGCCGGTGGTGGACTGGACCGACCAGGCAACGACATCGGACGGCACCGCCTTTTTTGCGAAGCACTGGATGGGCGCGATGCCATGGGACAAGCCGGAGCTGTATTTCAGCCGCTCGCCCTTCAGCCTGGCGGGACGCGTGAAAACGCCGACCCTGCTGATCACCGGAGAGAATGACTATCGCACGCCGATTTCGCAGACCGAGCAGATGTTCGGCGCGTTGAAGCTGCGCGGCGTGGAAACCACAATGATCCGGCTGCCCGGTGCCGGGCATGGCATGGGGCGGCCGAGCCAGTGGCTGCAATCGATTCTGGCGCCGATCGACTATTTCAACCAGCGCCAGAAGAAGTGATCATTTCAGCCGATCAGAAAATTTCTGCATGAATTTCCGAACCTTGGGCGTGACGACTGCGGTGCAATAGGGGTTGGCATTGCCCACCCGGTCAAAATATTCCTGATGCTCACGCTCCGCGACCCACCAGGGCGCGTCGGGCTCGATGGTGGTGACGATGGGGGCCGGCCAATCGGCCTGGGCGCGGGCGATGGCGTCGCGGGCCTGCTGCTCCTGTTCGGGCGAATGCGGGAAGATGGCGGAGCGGTATTGCGGGCCAACATCATTGCCCTGGCGGTTCAGTTGCGTGGGGTCGTGGGTGGCGAGGAAAATGTCCAGCAAATCGGAATAGCCGATTTGCTCCGGGTTGAAGGCGATACGCACGGCCTCCGCATGGCCTGTGCTGCCGCTGCAGACCTTCTTGTAGGACGGGTTTTCCACATGGCCGCCGATGTAGCCGCTTTCCACGGCCGAGACGCCGCGCAGGCGATCGAAGATGGCTTCGGTGCACCAGAAGCACCCCCCGGCGAAGGTGGCGGTTGCGGTAGGAGTGGGCTGGCTCATGCGGTCCTCGGTGGCTAACTGTTACAAAGGTTAATAGAGCGGTTTGCGAAGGGTCTTGGCAGATTGGGATATAGGGGCTTATATTGGAAATGCAGGAGGAAGGTCGGCTCTTTGCGCGGGGTGTGGGAAAATGATGGTAACGCGTCGGGCTGGCTTGGCAAAATGGATGCCGATATCATGATGTCGGCCTGGATTTTTCTGCCTCCCATAGCCACTGGTTTGGTGGCAAGCACCCCTTTTGCGGAAGGCGCATTGATGGCGGGTTCCGGCGGAAGGGGTTGCGATGGGAGTTGAGGCGCAGTCTCCGATTTTTGCGCGGGTCCAAAGTTTTGTTCGTGCGGTGAAGGCGGCGAAGTCGCTGGAGGAAATCGGGCAGCACCTTTCTGAGGCTACCCGCGAGTTCGCCTTTGATCATTTCGCGCTGACCCAGCGCTATGGCCTGCGCATCGAAGGTGCGCCGGTGCAGTTGACCGATTACCCGACCGACTGGATCCAGCTGTTAGAGACCGGGGGCTATTGGGCGAATGACCCTGTGCTGGCGGCATGCCAGAAGACGGTGACGCCGTTCGATTGGGCGGATATCGGTACGATGATCGATCTGACTCCGAAGCAATCGGGCTATATGCGGGTGGCGGCCAAGCAGGGGCTGGCGCGCGGCTGGACGGTGCCGATCCACATTCCCGGCGAAGCGACGGGGCTATGCTCGTTCGTGCTTTCAACCGACCGGGCGATGCCGCGCGAAAGCCTGCCGGCGGCGCAATATCTGGCCTGTTTTGCCTTTGAGGCGGCGCGCCGTCTGGCGGCACGCGGGGAGCCGCCGACGCCGAAGCTGACGCGGCGGCAGATGGAGTGCGTGGTGCTGGCGGCGCGCGGCAAGAGTGACTGGGTTTCCGCGCAGATCCTGGGCCTGGCGCCTGACACGGTGCACAAATATCTGGAGCAGGCGAAAGCGCGCTTTGGCGTTTCCAGCCGCACCGAGCTGGTGGTGCGGGCGCTGTATGACGGGCAGCTGACCTTCGGCGATTTGCTGACCTAATATTTTATACAGGTGCATGGTATAGGGTTGCAAAATGGAAATATCTGTAAAACATTGTCTCATGCGTCGGTTAGTGAGTCGGTGGGAGACCGGCTGATTGCGCTGGCGCTGAAACCTTGAACCATGGGGGTTACACATGAAAACATCGAAACTTCTGGCTTCGGCTCTCTTCGCCGGGGCACTGGTTATGCCGGCGGCGGCGATGGCTGCGCCGAAAAGCATGACCTTGCAGTTTGGCGATTATGTGCTGAAAGCGCAGAGCATGATCGTGGGCCAGACCTCGACGGCGACGGTCTCCGCTGGCGGCGATCCGATCTACCTTGCTAACCGTCCGCAGAAGGACGGCGTTGCTGGCCTTTTGATGACCTACAGCAATGGCGACCAGTTCGTCTGCTCGGGCAGCCTGGCGTCTGATCGGCAGTCCATTATCACGGCGGCGCACTGCGTCAGCTCGGGCGGCGGGGTGAAGGATGCCAATCTTGTCAGCACCGACGTGATCTTCTGGAACGGCAGCGATGTGAACCAGATCTGGTTCGAAGCAGGCGTGACCACGGTTGCGGTGAGCGACTATTTCGTCAATGCGGATTACACGGGCGACGTGATCGACCAGAACGATATCGCGGTGCTGCGGCTGGCATCCGCGGCTCCGGATTGGGCGACGGCCTACGATCTTTACCGGAGCGATATTGAAGGCCTTGGCTTCAATGTTGCCGGATATGGTCGCCGCGGTTCGAGCGGGGCGACCGGCGCAACCTTCGGCACCGGTCGGCTGCGCGAAGGTGATAACATTTATGATTATCGCTTCGGCAATGCCGTGTTCGGAACCGCCTACACCGATGCCTGGGGCGTGCCCTATGCGCAGGCGGAATATAGCTATGTCTCGGATTTCGATCGCGTAGGCTTTGCGGCCAATGACGCCTCCAACCTGGTTGCGAACTTCCTGGGCGCACCCTTGAACCAGTTTGCCGACACAGGCGTTGGACCGCGCGAAGTGGGCATCGCCGGCGGTGACTCGGGTGGCCCGGGCTTCATCGATGGCAAGCTGTCCTCGGTGAACTCGTGGGGCGGCAGCTTCGGCAGCGATTTCGGTGATGTGGACGACGCGCTGAACAGCAGCTGGGGTGAATTCAGTGGCTATGTGCCGATCTTCATCCACGCCCGCTGGATCGACAGCGTGCTGGTTGCTAGCCCTGCCGTTCCGGAACCGCAAACCTGGGCGATGCTGATCGTGGGCTTCGGTGCCGTGGGCCTTGCTGCCCGCCGCCGCCGTGCTGCAACCACCGTTTCAGCCTGACACGACGCGAGGGCTCGTCCCTCGCCGGGTTGAAAAAAGCCCCCGGAACCCTTGCGGTTCCGGGGGCCTTTTTGTGTGTATAGGGCGCTTCGCTATTCGGCCGCGAGGCGCTCGTCGGTTGCCGGCTGCCAGGTGAGCACCGGTTTGCGGGCGGCCTGGGTTTCATCGAGCCGGCTGCGCGGCGCGAAGTGCGGGGCGGTGTGGAAATCGGCGCCCTCCCCTTGCTGTGCGCGAAGGGCCAGATGGCGCAGCGTGGCGATGAACTGGTCCAGCCTGGCCTTGCTTTCGGTTTCGGTCGGCTCGATCAGCATGGCGCCGTGGACGACCAGCGGGAAATACATGGTCATCGGGTGAAAGCCCTCGTCGATCATGGCCTTGGCGAAATCCAAGGTGGTTACGCCCGTTTCCTTCAGGAAGCTGTCGTCAAACAAGGCTTCGTGCATGCATGGGCCGCTGGCGGCGAACGGCGCGCTCATCACATCCTCCAGGCTGCGGAGGATATAGTTGGCGTTGAGCACCGCATCTTCGGCCACCTGGCGCAGGCCATCGGCGCCGTGGCTCATCATATAGCTGAGCGCGCGGACGAACATGCCCATCTGGCCGTGGAAGGCGGCGAGGCGTCCGAAGCTGTGTTCGTGATGCT
>JAIMJL010000040.1:0-15942 GCA_020693225.1 Sandarakinorhabdus sp.
AGCGGCCAGCTCTAACCAACTGAGCTACAGGCCCACACAAGGCCGTCATAGCGATAGCATCCGGCGAAAAAAAGAGGGGCCCGGGGAGCAAGCTCAACCCGGGCCCCAGATTTTCGGTCGGCCTCCGGGAGGGAGGGAGGGTGGTGGCCGACCAGACCGGAGGGTTTCGGGGAGGGTGAAACCAGTCCGGTGCGCTGCAATGCAGCAACGAAAGGACAGATAGGATGTCCGGACTTATTGTGCAAGTGCGAAGAGATTGGGCCAGCCATGCAATGATTGCATGGAGTTTATCTGCCGTTCAGCTGTCGCCCAGGGCCTTGGGTGTCATCTCGCGGATCAGGAAATCCCGCAGCGCCGCCACCCTCACCGACCCGCGCAGCTCCGACGCATACACAAAATAGGTCTGGAAAACCGCGCCTTGCAACTCGGGCAGGATCACCTGCACCTGGCCGCTGCGGATCAGATAGGATGGCAACGCGGCAATACCGGCACCAGCCTGCACCGCCTGCAACACGCCATAGCTGTTGTTCACGGTGAACACCGGTTCGCGCGGCGGCCCATCCTGCCCCACCTGCAACACCCAGTTGATGCTCCTGAGATAGGCCGGCGCTTCCGGCCCGTAAGCAATCAGCCGATGGTTGCCGAGATCGTTGGCAGACAGCGGCGTGCCATTGGCTTCCAGATAGGCCGGCGAGGCGCACAGGAAATGCCGAATGGTGGCCAGAGGCCGCTGGATCAGATCGGCCTGGTGCGGCTTGTGGAAGCGGATCGCACAGTCCGCCTCATGCCGCGACAGATCGATTTCCTCGTCAGACAGGATGAGGTTGATGCGGATATCCGGATAAAGCTGCAGAAAGGCCGCGAGCCGATAGGCCAGCCAGGTCGATCCGAAGCTCACGGTGGTGGTCAGCTTGATTTCGCCGGTCGGCCGGTTGCGGCTCGCCTCGATGCCGCCCTTGGTGCGCTCGATTTCGTCCGCCATGCCGGCGGTCGTGCGAAACAATTGCTCGCCTTCGTTGGTGAGCGCCAGCCCGCGCGCATGGCGGTGAAACAGCTTGGCCCCCAGCGCCTCCTCCAACGCAATCACCTGCCTGGAAAGCGCCGGCTGCGACAGCTTCAGCCGCCGCGCGCCTTCGGTAAAGCTGCCCGCCGTCGCCACGGCATGGAACAGTCGCAGCTTGTCCCAGTCCAGCGGCACTATGCCGCCACCTGCTCGGCATGATCGGCCGCATGGGCCAGAAACCGCTCCGCCTCCAGCGCGGCCATGCAGCCCCGCCCTGCCGCCGTCACCGCCTGGCGATACACCTTGTCCTGCACGTCGCCGGCGGCAAACACACCCGGCACGCTGGTCGCCGTCGAATCCGGCGCAGTCAGGATATAACCCTCGCTGTCCATCGCCACCTGGCCGGCAAACAGCGCGGTCGCCGGATCATGCCCGATGGCCACAAACAGCCCGTCCACCGCCAGCGATCGATTGTCCCCCGTTACCGTATCGGTCAACAAGATGCCCTCAACACCATGCGATCCGGTAATATCCGTCACCGCGGCGTTCCACACCATGGCGATCTTCGGGTTGGCAAACAGCCGCGCCTGGTTGGTCTTGTCGGCCCGCAGTTCGCCACGGCGGTGAATCAACGTGACCTGTTGCGCAAAATTGGTGAGGAACAATGCTTCCTCCACCGCCGTGTTGCCGCCGCCAACAACGGCCACATGCTTGCCACGGAAAAAGAAGCCATCGCAGGTCGCGCAGGCGGAAACACCCTTGCCGCGCAACCGTGTCTCGCTGTCCAGCCCCAGCCAGCGCGCGCTGGCGCCGGTTGCAATCACCACCGTGTCGGCATGCCACACCGTGCCCGAATCGGCAGTCGCCACAAAAGGCCTGCGGGAAAAATCGACCGACGCGATGATGTCAGACACGATCTCCGTGCCCACGGCGCGCGCCTGCGACTCCATCTTCAGCATCAATTCCGGCCCCATGATGCTGGTTTCGCCCGGCCAGTTTTCCACATCGGTGGTGATGGTAAGCTGCCCGCCCGGCTGCAGGCCAGACACCAGCACCGGCGCAAGAGCGGCGCGTGCGGCATAGATGGCGGCGGTGTAGCCAGCCGGGCCGGAGCCTATGATCAAGATCTTCGTGTGGCGAACGCTGGCCATCGGTTGTGCGGCTTTCTGAAAATTCCCTGCACCCGACTTAAGAGCCGCATTGCCGCCATGCAAGAAGATGCGCTTGAGCTATCGCGCAACATTATTATACGGGACGGGCTTTCGAAAGACATATTCATGACCGGGCCACGCCCCCACCAGATAGACGCCATCGACCTCGCCATCCTTGCCGCCCTGCAGGAAGATGGCCGCAAGACCAATGTGGATCTCGCCAACAGCGTGGGGCTGACCGCCCCGCCCTGCCTGCGCCGGGTGCGCGCGCTGGAGGATTCCGGGGTGATTCGCGGCTATCACGCGGATCTTTCGCCGCAGGCGCTGGATTGGCCGGTCACGGTGTTCGCCATGGTCAGCCTGAAAAGCCAGGCCGAAGCCGATCTGAAAGCCTTTGAAGCGCATGTCGCCAGCCTGCCGCAGATCCGCGAATGTCACATGCTGAACGGCGAGATCGATTTCATCCTGAAGCTGGTCGCCCGCGATCTGCCCAGCTTCCAGGCCTTCCTCACCAACCATCTGACCAGCGCGCCCAATGTCGCGTCGGTCAAAACCTCGCTCACCATCCGCACCTCGAAACTGCTGATCGGCGTCCCGGTCAGCGCGGAGACGGACCATGGCTGAGCGCCCGCCGCCCCGCCGGCCAACAGGCGGCGGAACAGGAAGCCGACCAACAGGCGGCGGAACAGGAAGCCGACCGACAGGCGGCGGAACAGGAAGCCGACCGACAGGCGGCGGAACCCGCCCGCCCGGCAGTGGCGGCCCGCCCGGCAGTGGCGGCCCGTCCGGCGGTGGCGGCACGTCCGGAAACCGGCCACGCGGACCGCGCAGCGATCCCCCGGCACAAACCCGCGGTCGCGCCGGGCGACCGCACCCGCGCGCCGCAACCGCGCCAGCCCACGCGGACAAGGCACCCGGCGCCGGAGACCGCATCGCCAAGCTGCTGGCCCGTGCCGGCGCGGGATCGCGCCGCGATATCGAGCGGATGATAGCCGAAGGGCGGGTGGCGCTGAACGGCGTCGTGCTGGAAACACCGGCCACCGTGCTCACCAGCCTGCAAGGCGTCACGGTGGACGGCAAGCCGGTGGGCGAAGCCGAATCCACCCGCCTGTTCCTGTTTCACAAGCCCGCCGGCGTGTTGACGGCGGCGCGCGACCCCGCCGGCCGCCCCACCATCTATGATATCCTGCCGCCCGGCCTGCCGCGCCTCGTTCCGGTCGGCCGGCTCGATCTCAACACCGAAGGCCTGCTGCTGCTCACCAACGATGGCGAGCTGAAGCGGGCGCTGGAGCTGCCCTCCAGCGGCGTGCCGCGCACCTATCGCATCCGCGCCTATGGCGAGGTGCGGCAATCCGATCTGGAGCAATTGGCGCTCGGCGTCACCATCGAGGGCATGCGCTATGGCCCGATCGATGCGTCGGTCGAGCGGCGCGTATCGGGTGCCAGCCGCAACATCTGGATGCAGATGACGCTGTCGGAAGGCAAGAATCGCGAAGTGCGGCGGGTGTGCGAGGCGATGGGCCTGCAAGTCAGCCGGCTGATCCGGGTGGGCTATGGGCCGTTTCTGCTGGGCGATATCCCGGTGCGCGAAGTGGCCGAAGCGCCGCCCAACACGATCGCCCAGCTGCGCCGCGCCATCAAGCCGGCAAAGGTTGTGCCGGCGCGGCCAGACGCGCAAAAGCCATGAGGATCATTGCCGGCCAATGGCGAACCCGCCCGCTCGTGGTGCCGCCCGGCCCCGGCACAAGGCCAACCGCAGACCGGGCGCGCGAAACCCTGTTTTCCATGCTGGTCAGCCGGATCGGCAGTTTCGAAGGCCTTGCCGTGCTGGACCTGTTCGCCGGCTCCGGCGCGCTGGCGCTGGAGGCGCTGTCGCGCGGCGCATCGCGGGCCTATCTGGTGGAGCGGGAGCGCGCGGCGCGCGAGGCGATAACCGTGAACATCGCAAAGCTGGGCGCTGCTGCCGAGCTGGTGGGCAATGATGCCACCACCCTGCCCCCCGCGCGCCAGCCCTGCGACCTGATATTCCTCGATCCGCCCTATGGCGAGGCAATGGCCGGACCGGCGCTGGCGTCGGCGCTGACGCAGGGGTGGATCGCGCCATCGGCTTGGATTTCGCTGGAAACCGGGCTGAAGGAAACAATCGACGCGCCGGGCTTCACGCTCGATACCAGCCGCAAGGTCGGCAAGGCGATGCTGCACCTGTTCCGCCCGGCTTGAGGCCGCACGCCAAGTTCGCTATCTGTTCCGCATGGCCAGCCTCCCCGAACCTCTGCCCGACTGGCTTTCCGGCCTCAATCCGCCGCAGCTTGCCGCCGCCACCGCGCTGGATGGCCCGGTGCTGGTGCTGGCCGGCGCCGGGACGGGCAAGACCCGCGCGCTGACGGCGCGGCTGGCGCAGATTCTGGCCACTCGCCGCGCCTGGCCATCGGAAATCCTGTCGGTCACCTTCACCAACAAGGCTGCCGCGGAAATGCGGCACCGGCTGGCCGCGATGATCGGGCCGAGCGCCACCGAAGGGCGAGGCCCGTCTTTTGTGGAAGCCATGCCCTGGCTCGGCACCTTCCACTCCATCGCTGCGAAAATGCTCCGCCGCCATGCCGAGCTGGTGGGATTGCGCTCCAACTACACCATCCTCGACACCGATGATGTGCTGCGCCTGTTGAAGCGCATCATCGTTGATGCCGGTCTCGATGAAAAACGCTGGCCCTCGCGCCAGCTTTCCGGGCTGATCGATCGCTGGAAAAATCGCGGCCAGACGCCGGACAAGGTGCCGGCCGGGGAAAGCTTCGCCTTTGCCGATGGCCGCGGCGCCGAGCTCTATGGCCGCTACCAGGCCGAATTGAAGACATTGAACGCCGCCGATTTCGGCGATCTCCTGCTGCACATGCTGGTGATTTTCGAGCAGCATCGGGACGTTCTGGCGGACTGGCAGCGCCGCTTCAAACAGGTGCTCGTAGACGAGTATCAAGACACCAACGCCGCGCAATATCGCTGGCTGCAGCTGCTGGCCGCCCCGAGCGAGGGCGGGCAGGGCAATATCTGCTGCGTCGGCGATGATGATCAATCCATCTACAGCTGGCGCGGCGCGGAGATCGCCAACATCCTGCGCTTCGAGCGGGACTTTCCCGGCGCGCGAACCATCCGGCTGGAGCAGAATTATCGCTCCACCCCGCATATCCTGGCGGCAGCATCGGGTGTGATTGCGCACAACAAGGGGCGGCTGGGCAAGCAGCTTTGGACCGAGCTGGCGCAGGGCGAGCGGGTGCAGATTATCAGCATCTGGGATGGCCCGGAGGAAGCGCGGCTGGTGGGCGAGCGGATCGAGCGGCTGCTGGCCGAGGGTGCCGACGCCACCGACATCGCCATCCTGGTGCGCGCCTCCTATCAGACGCGCGAGTTCGAGGATCGCTTCATCGCCATCGGCCTGCCCTATCGCATCATCGGCGGTTTCCGTTTCTACGAGCGCGCCGAAATCCGCGATGCGCTGGCCTATCTGCGGATCGTTGCACAGCCGGACGATGCGCTGGCCTTCGAACGGATTGTCAACACGCCCAAGCGCGGGCTGGGCGACAAGAGCATCGGCAAGGTGCAGGCGCATGCGCGGAGGACGGGAACAACGCTGCCGGGTGCCGCGCAAGCCCTGGTGGAAACCGATGAATTGCCGGCCGCCGCGCGGCGCGCGTTGGGCGATCTGCTGGCCGCCATCCGGCGCTGGCGCAGCCAGATGGATGCGCTGGACCAGGCCGCGCTGGCGCAGATGATCCTGGAGGAATCCGGCTATATCGCCATGCTGGAAGCCGATCGCTCCGCCGAGGCAGCCGGGCGGCTGGACAATCTGGCGGAGCTGGTGCGCGCGATGGAGGGCTTCACCGATCTGCAGGCCTTTCTGGAACATGTCGCGCTGGTGATGGAGAATGATCGCGGCGATCATGCCGACAAGGTGGTGCTGATGACGCTGCACGCCGCCAAGGGGCTGGAGTTCAACCATGTTTTCCTGCCCGGCTGGGAAGAGGGCCTGTTTCCGTCGCAGCGCGCGCTGGATGAGGGCGGTGCCAATTCGCTGGAGGAGGAGCGGCGGCTGGCCTATGTCGGCATCACCCGCGCCCGCCGCCGGGCAACCATCCTGCACGCCGCCAACCGGCGGGTTTATGGCCAGTGGACAAGCGCCATCCCGTCGCGCTTCATCGCCGAAATCCCCGCAGCGCACAGCGACAGCGAAACAACCCTGGCGGGCGGGGCAAGCCTGTGGCGGGCCGCATTGGCCGAACGCGATCCGTTCGCGCATCTGGACCGCAGCTCCGGGCGCGGGCCGGGATGGGACCGGGCAGCACGGGCGGCGCCGAAAGGCCCAAGACTGATCGAGGCACGCGCGTCGGCGGTGACGGTGGGGGGTGCCGCGCGAACCGATCTGGCGATCGGCGCGCGCGTGTTTCACAGCAAGTTCGGTGCCGGCACGGTGCAGGGACAAGACGGCAACAAGCTGGAAATTGCCTTCGATCATGCCGGGGTGAAAATGGTTCTGGACTCGTTCGTGCAGCCCGCCTGACACGCGTGATTGAAAGCCAGCGCACGCAGAGAGTCCAAATCGGTTATTTGTCTGTTGGAAAATGTTCCACGTGGAACATTTTCCAACAAGGTGGCAGTATTTTCTGCGCACCGGCACGGCTTTCGCAGCAGCGGCGCGTGGGTTAGGGGGCGCTGGTGACTGCCGATCCCGCCGCTTCGCCCTTTGCCTATCCGGCTTACCGCGCCTTCTTCGTCGCCAAGCTGGGATCAACGCTGGCGCAGATGCTGATGGTGATCGTGATCGGCTGGCAGGTCTATGATCTGGCGCGGGCCAGCATGCCGATCCGCGAGGCGGCGTTTCTGCTGGGGCTGGTGGGGCTGGCGCAGTTTCTGCCCGTGTTTCTGCTGAGCCTGGTGGTTGGTGTGATCGCCGACCGGCTGGATCGCCGCCATATCGCCCGCGCCGCCATAGCTCTGGAACTGCTGTGTGCGCTGGCACTCGGCTGGCTGGCGGCGGCGGGATCGCCCCTGCTGTGGCCGCTGTTTGCAGTGGCCATGCTGCTGGGCGTGGCGCGGGCCTTTGCAGCGCCCTCGCTTTCGGCATTGGCCCCCAATCTGGTGCCAACCGCAGTGCTGCCGGCGGCCATCGCCTGGAATGCGATCGGCTGGCAGGCAGGCGCAGTGCTGGGGCCGGTGCTGGGCGGGCTGCTCTATGATGTGTCGCCGCCGCTGCCCTATGCTTTGGCTGCCGGGCTGTTTGCAGCCGCCCTGCTGGCGCTCGCCTTCATCCCGAAGGTGGCCTTGCCGCCGGCAACGGGGGCAACGGGCGTGGAATCGGTGCAGCAGGGCCTGCGCTATGTGCGCGGCAACCCCATCGTGTTCGGGGCCATTTCGCTGGATATGTTTGCCGTGATCCTGGGCGGGGCAACCGCGATGCTGCCAATCTATGCGCGCGACATCCTGATGGTGGGGCCACAGGGGCTGGGGCTGCTGCGGGCGGCACCGGCCTTCGGAGCCGCCATGGTCGCGCTCTGGTTCACGCAATTCCCGCTGCGGCGGCAGGTGGGCATCAAGATGTTCGTGAACGTCGGGCTGTTTGCGGTGGCCACGATCGTGTTCGGGCTTTCCACCATGCTGTGGATCTCGGTGGCGTCGCTGGTGGTGCTGGGCGCGGCCGACATGGTGAGCGTTTATGTGCGCTCCAGCCTGATCCAGCTGCACACACCGGATGCGATGCGCGGTCGGGTGTCTTCGGTTTCGATGCTGTTCGTCTCCGCTTCCAACGAGCTGGGCGAGTTTCGCGCCGGCACGATGGCGGCCGCCGTCGGCGCGGTTGAGGCAACCGTGCTGGGTGGGGTATTGGCGCTGGGGATCACGATTCTGTGGGCACGGCTGTTTCCCACCTTGCGGGATGCCGATCGGCTGGACGTGCCAGATCATCTGAAGGCGGGATAGGAGCAAGGCCATGCGCGCGAACACGATATTGGACACCATCGGCAACACGCCGCACATCCGCATGCAACGGCTGTTCCCCGGCGCCGAAGTGTGGATCAAATCCGAACGCAGCAATCCCGGCGGCTCGATCAAGGACCGCATCGGCCTTGCGATGATCGAGGACGCGGAAAAATCCGGTGCCTTGCAGCCGGGCGGCACCATCATCGAGCCGACATCCGGCAACACCGGCATCGGCCTTGCGATGGTGGCGGCGGTGAAGGGCTACAAGATCATCCTCGTGATGCCCGAAAGCATGAGCCTGGAACGGCGGCGGCTGATGCTGGCCTATGGCGCAACCTTCGATCTCACGCCGCGCGAAAGGGGCATGAAGGGCGCGATCGAGCGGGCACAGGAGCTGGCGGACGCCAC
Organism: Sandarakinorhabdus sp.; assembly: GCA_020693225.1. Classification (GTDB taxonomy): domain Bacteria; phylum Pseudomonadota; class Alphaproteobacteria; order Sphingomonadales; family Sphingomonadaceae; genus Sandaracinobacteroides. Next base: position 8,527 of record JAIMJL010000040.1, read on the forward strand.
GCCGGGGGCCTGGATTCCGGCGCAGTTCGACAATCCGGCAAATTATCAGGTGCATGAGCGCACCACGGCGCAGGAAATCCTGCGCGATTTCGCCGATGCGCCGATCGATGCGGTGATCACCGGCGTGGGCACCGGCGGCCACATCACCGGGGTTGCCAGCGTGCTGAAGGCGGCCTGGCCGGCCTGCAAGGTCTTTGCCGTGGAGCCGACGCTGTCGCCGGTGATTTCCGGCGGGCAGCCTTCGCCGCACCCCATCCAGGGCATCGGCGCCGGCTTCATTCCCGCCAATTTGCACACGCAGCTGCTCGATGGCGTGATCACCGTGGACCCGGCAGACGCCAAGCATTTCGCCCGCCGCGCCGCCGCCGAGGAAGGCATGCTGGTAGGGATATCCTCCGGTGCCACGCTGGCCGCCATTGCCCAGAAACTGCCGGCCCTGCCGAAGGGCTCGCGCGTGCTGGGCTTCAACTATGACACCGGCGAACGCTATCTCAGCGTGCCGGATTTTCTGCCGGCGGAGTGAGGGTGATCAGGGCGATTTCCGGCGGAACGCCATAGCGTATCGGCACCCAGCTGGTGCCGACCCCGGAGGAAACGAACACCCGCTGGCCATTCAGGGTGCAAAGCCCGCGCGGGCAAGGCTCCTTGCCCGTGATGACGTCGCCGATGTTGCCGATGAAGGGCAGGATGATCTGCCCGCCATGGGTGTGGCCGGCCAGCGCCAGCATCGGGCGGGGCGCCTTCTGCCAGAGCAGCTGCACCGGCTCGTGCAGCAACAGCAGCACGGGGCGACCGGGCGCGATACCGGCAACGGCCTTATAGAGATCGGGGCGGCGGACCGCCGAATCCACGCCTGCGATCACCAGCGGGCCGATATCGACATGGCTGTTCACCAGCAGCTTCGGGCTGCCCTGCCCGGCCAGCAGCTTGCGCGTCCAATAGGACTCGTCGTGATTGCCTAAAATGGCAATCACGCCAAGCGGGGCCTGCAACCTTGCGAACGGCTCGAGCCCCTCTTCCAGCCGGGTGCGCGGCCAATCCAGCAGCTTGCCGCCGTGATAATCGCCGGTGAGCACGATGAGATCGGGCTTCAGCGCATTCACCTGCGCCACGATCGCCTCCAGCCGGGCGCGGCGCATGTCGGGGTTGCCGACATGCGTATCCGTGAGGTGCGCAATGCGAATGCTTGTGCCGGGAGCGAGACCTTGCATCGCAAGCGCAACCTCGACCACCATCGGTGGCCGGGTCGCGTTCCACAGTCCGATGCCGAAGAAGGCGGCAACAAGCCCCGCCAGCACGGCCAGCCATTTCATTCGGCAGCAGCTTTCGCGGCCCAGCCGATAACCGCCTTCGTTTCAAGGAACTCGGCAAAGGCGTGGTCGCCCCATTCGCGGCCGTTGCCGGATTGCTTGAAGCCGCCGAACGGCGCCATGATGTCCATGCCGGCCCCGTTCAGGATGACCTGACCGGCGCGCAGATCGCGCGCCACGGCGCGCGCTTCGGCGGCATCGCCCTGCACATAGGCGGCCAGCCCATAGGGCGTGTCATTGGCGGCAGCGACCGCCTCTGCAAGCCCATCATAAGGCAGCATGGCAAGCACCGGGCCGAAGATTTCCTCGCGTGCGATGGTCATGCTGTTGGTGACGTCGGCAAACACGGTGGGCTTCACATAATAGCCGGTTACCAGCCCCTCGGGCCGGCCCGGGCCACCGGTCACAAGGGTGGCTCCCTCGGCGATGCCGGCTTCGATCAGCGCCTGAATCTTGTCAAACTGCGCTTGCGAAACCACCGGGCCGAGCGCCGCATTGCCGGCGGGATCGCCCACGGTCATCGATTCCGCCGCAGCCTTGGCGATTGTTTTGGCCGCCTCCATCCGGTTGCGCGGGACAAACATGCGCGTGGGGGCGTTGCAGCTCTGGCCGCTGTTGGACATCATGCCCTTCACACCGCTGCTGACGGCGGTTTCGAGGTCTGCGCTTTCCAGGATGATGTTGGGCGATTTGCCGCCCAGTTCCTGATGCACCCGCTTGACCGTGGGTGCGGCATTCTTCGCGACTTCGATGCCGGCGCGGGTGGAGCCGGTGAAGCTGACGCAATCGACTTGGCGGTGCGCCGACATCGCCGCACCCACGGTGGGGCCGTCGCCGTTGATCAGGTTGAACACACCCTTCGGGACTCCGGCGGCGTGCAGGACTTCGGTCCACAACAGGGCCGAGAAGGGCGCGATTTCGCTGGGCTTCAAGACCATCGTGCAGCCAACCGCCAGCGCCGGGGCGACCTTGCAGGCGATCTGGTTGATCGGCCAGTTCCACGGCGTGATGAAGGCGCACACACCGATCGGCTCCCTGGCGATCAGCGTGGTGCCGCGCTCCTCCTCGAAGCGATAATCCTTCAGAACCGCCATCGCGGCTTGCAGGTGAGCCGTGCCAAGCGCTGCCTGCGCTTGGGTTGCCAGCCAGGCCGGTGCGCCCATTTCCTCGGTGATGGCGGCGGCAACATCGGCATAGCGTTTCTGATATTCGGCGGCGATGCTCCCCAGCAGCTCCAGCCGCTCGGCCCGGCTGGTGCGGCTGAAGGCCGGGAAGGCGGCGTGCGCGGCGTTCACGGCGCGATCGACATCCGCCGCGGTTCCCATTGCGATGTGGCCACAGACGGCTTCCGTGGCGGGATTGATCACCGGATAGGGCGTGCCCGGCGCGGCGGGATCCACCCAGGCACCGTCGATGTAGAATTGCAGATGGTCGCGCATGGCTTCTCTCCCTCGTGGTTGCCGTCTGCTTTAGACGGCTTGTAGCACCTTGTAACGCCGCCGTGTTGCAGCAGGGCTATACCGCTCAACCGTCGGCGGGCGGGGCCTTCTTGTCGTCCAGAACAAGGCCGTGCTTCTGCATCATCGGGATCTGCGCCAGCGCGAAGATGAAGGTGAGCAGCGTGTCGCCCCAAGTTTTGAAATGCACCCAGATATCGGTGGAAAAGCCGCGCCAGGCGATTTCGTTGGCAATCGCCATCGCCACGAAAAACAGCGCCCAGCGCAGGGTCAGCTTGTTCCAGCCTGCGTCCGACAGACCGGCAAAAGCCTTGTCGAATAATGTTTTCAGATAGTTGCGTCCGGTTATGAGGCCGAAGCCGAGAATGGCGGCGAAAATCAGATAAACGGCGGTGGGCTTCATCTTGATGAAGGTTTCATCCTTCAGCCAGAGCGTGAGCGCGCCGAAAAAGCCGACAAGGGCGGCCGTGAACCACAGCATAGGCGGCACATGCCGGGTGAGGACGTAGGAGGCTGCAACCGCGACCGCGATGGCAGCCATGAAGGCGGCGGTCGCCACGAACATGTCGAAGCGATTGTAAGCGACAAAAAAGACGATCAGCGGGCCGAAATCGACCGCAATCTTCTTCCAGCCGGTGAGTTCCTGCTTTTGCATGGTGGCGGGTTCGGTCAAGCGTCGGCTCCTGTCAGGGCTGCGGCATAGGCCTTGGCGTCAAACGGGCGCAAGTCTCCCAGCCGCTCGCCAACCCCGATGGCATGGATGGGCAGGCCGAATTTTTCGCCCGCCGCGACCAGCACGCCGCCGCGCGCAGTGCCATCCAGCTTGGTCATGACGAGCCCGGTCACTCCGGCGACTTCCTTGAAGATTTCGATTTGATTCAGAGCGTTCTGGCCGGTTGTTGCGTCCAGAACAAGGATGGTGTCGTGCGGGGCACCGGGGGCCTGCTTGCCGAGCACACGGCGCATCTTGGCAAGCTCGTCCATCAGGCCCTGCTTGTTCTGCAGCCGGCCTGCGGTGTCCACCAGCAGCACATCGCGGCCGGATGCACGCGATTCGACCATGGCGGTAAAGGCGAGACCGGCAGCATCGGCGTCGGGCGCGCCGGAGATGACGGGGATATTCAAGCGGCTGCCCCAGACTTTCAGCTGCTCGACCGCGGCGGCACGGAAGGTGTCTCCGGCTGCCATCAGCACGGCATAATCCTCTTCCTGAAACAGGTGCGCGAGCTTGGCGATCGTGGTGGTCTTGCCGGTGCCGTTCACGCCAACCACGAGGATGGTGTGCGGGCGCGGGAAGGCGGTGATGAGCAGCGGCTTGGCCAGCGGGGCGAGGATGCTCTCGATTTCGGCGGCCGCCACGGCGCGAACGCGGGCGAGATCGATGTCGCCGGCCAGCCGCAACGCGGTCAGCCTGGCGGCGATGCGGGCGGCCACTGCAGGGCCGAGATCGGCACCGATCAGTGCGTCCTCGATCGCTTCGATATCCTCCGCTTCGACGCGGCCACCACCCACCAGGAAGGTCAGATTCTGGCCCAGCTTCTCGGTGGACTTGGAAAGCCCCGCCCGCATGCGGGCGAGCCAGCCGGTCTTTTCGGTGATGTCGGTCATGCGTGCAGGAATCCGTTGGCAAGGTGGCGGGGCGTGACGGCTATCAGCGCGCCCTTGGGCTGTGGGGTGGCATAGCGGACGGCGGCGTAGCGCGGCGTATAGCCCTGCGCACCTTCGCTGACAGTTTCAACCACGCGGTGCAAATGGCTTTGTAGAAACGCGTATTTGCGCAAATCGGCAGCGTCACGCAGCTCGGCGGCGCGGCGTTTGCGGATCGCCGGCGGGATTTGCGGCATGCGGGCCGCGGGCGTGCCGGGGCGCGCGGAAAAGGGGAAGATATGGGCATGGACGAGATCGCAGTCCGCCAGCAGGGCGAGCGAATTGCGGTGCGCGGCTTCGTCTTCGGTCGGGAAGCCGGCGATCAGATCGGCGCCGATGGCGATATCCGGGCGCGCGGCTTTCAGCCGGGCCACCAGGCGCACGGCATCGGCGCGGCTGTGCCGGCGCTTCATCCGCTTCAGGATGAGATCGTCGCCGGATTGCAGCGAAAGGTGAATGTGCGGCATCAGGCGGGGATCGGCGAAGGCCTCCAGCAGGGCATCGTCTGCCTCGGCGGCATCCAGCGACGACAGGCGCAGGCGCGGCAACTCCGGGATTTCAAGCAGCAAGGTCTGCACGAGGCTGCCGAGCGTGGGGACACCGGGAAGATCGAGGCCATAGCTGGTGGCATCAATGCCGGTCAGCACCACTTCGTTGACGCCGCTACCGGCCAGGCGCTGCACGCCGGTGACGATTTCGGCCACAGGGATGGAGCGCGAGGCCCCGCGCGCCAGCGTGGTGACGCAGAAGGTGCAGGCGTGATCGCAGCCATCCTGGATGGCAACGAAGCCGCGCGACAGGCGGGTAACGGCGGCCAGGGTTGACCCCTTGCTGTTCCACGCTTGCGGGTTGAGTTTCAATGCGTTGGGGATGATTGTTACAGGAAGATCTGCAAAACGCTCCGGGGCATAGGTGGCAGCGCAGCCGGTGATGATGATGTCACCCGATGCGGCGCGGGCGGCGGCGCGGGCGTCGCGCACGGCCTGGGCTGTGACCGCACAACTGTTGATCACCGTGCGGTTGGGGCCTGCTAGTGCCGCCAGGGCATCGCGTTCGGCAAGGTTGGAGCGGCAGCCGTGGATCACGACTGCGCCCGCAGGCGTGCCACTAAAACTCTCGGCGCCCGCAGGCGTGCAAGGGGAAGCAGCGACGCTCACAGGTCGGTCTCGCCGCGAAAGCTGGTGGCGACGGGGCCGGTCATGCTGAGCGAGCCGGAGGCGGTTTCGGCGATCACGAGATCACCGCCGGGCAGGCTGACGGTCACGCGTGGGCCTACCAGCTTGCGGCGGCGGGCGGCGGCGAAGGTGGCGCAAGCGCCGGAGCCGCAGGCCAGGGTGAGGCCGGCGCCACGCTCCCAAACCCGCAGGACAATGCGGTCAGGGGCCTGCACGGTGGCAATATTGACGTTCACCCGATTGGGAAAGAGCGGGTCAGCTTCAATCTCCGGGCCCAATGTTTCCAGAGGGATAGCAGCCGTGTCTTCCACGAAGAAAACGATGTGCGGGTTGCCCATCGAAACGGCAGCCGGGCGTTCGAGCGGTGCCCAGGCGACCGGCAAGTCCAGCGTATCCATCGCATAGGCCAGCGGAATGGCCTGCCACTTGAAATCGGGCTGGCCCATGTCGATGGTCACGGCGTCGTCCGAAGCGGTGGCTTGCAGCACCCCGGCCAAAGTTTCGATGCGCGGGTTGCCGCCGACAAAATGGGCAACGCAGCGGGTGGCGTTGCCGCAGGCTTCCGCCTGGCTGCCATCGGGATTGTAGATGCGCATGAAAAGATCGGCGCGGGTGCTCGGTTCCAGCACGATGAGCTGGTCGCAGCCGATGCCGCGGCGTCGGTCTGTCAGCAGCCGGATGCGGGCCTCGGGCAGCAGCATGGGGGTTTGCCGCGAATCGAAAATCGCGAAATCATTGCCAAGGCCGTGCATCTTGATGAAGCGGGTGGACATTGCATGGCGAAATAGGCGGTGCGGCCGGCAAAGGAAAGGCGGCAGGCCGAAAGCCGCACAGTCACAAAAATCCTCTTTACTTGGGCGCTCGCCATCCCCATATGCGCCACCGCTGCCCCATGGGACTTCCACCGCAAGGCAGTTTTGTTCAACAACGCCCCGGAGGTCCCTTGAATTGCAGCAGTACCATAACGCGCTGGGGGTAGCGCTCGGCAGCCGGCCTTCGGCTCCCGTCACCCTCGTACGTCCGCAAGCCGCGCTGGATGCAGCGCGCTTTTTCGTGTCAGCTTTTCCTGGCAAGAGCTTCTATGCGGTGAAGGCGAATCCGTCGCCCCACCTTATCAAGCTGTTGTGGGAAGGCGGCATCCGCCAATTCGACGTGGCCTCGATCACCGAGGCGCGGCTGGTGCATGGCCTGCTGCCGCAAGCGGTGCTGGCCTTCATGCACCCGGTGAAGGCGGAAGAAGCGATTGCGGAAGCCTATCATGCGCTGGGCGTGCGGATCTTCTCGCTGGACAGCCATGAAGAGCTGGACAAGATCGTTCGCGCCTGTGCCGACGTCGATGGCACGCCGGCGGCCGATCTCACGCTGTGCGTGCGTCTGCGCGTGTCGTCCGCGCATTCCAAGCTGAGCCTGGCATCCAAGTTCGGGGTTGGCGTGGCCGATGCCCCTGCCCTGCTCATGGCTGCACGGCAGGCGGCGGATGCGCTCGGCATCTGCTTCCATGTCGGCTCGCAGGCGATGACACCGCAGGCCTATGCCGATGCGCTGGCCTTTGCCCGCGCGGCGATTGTGGAAGCCGGTGTCACCGTCGATGTGATCGATGTGGGCGGCGGCTTTCCGTCGCGCTATCCGGGCATGGAGCCGCCGCCGCTGGAAGCCTATTTCGCGGTGATCCACCGCGGCTTCGAGGCGCTGCCGGTGTCTTACTCGGCGGAGCTGTGGTGCGAGCCGGGCCGGGCGCTGAGCGCGGACTATGCCAGCGTGCTGGTGCGGGTGGAGAAGCGGCGCGGCGACGAGCTGTTCATCAACGATGGCGCCTATGGCTCCTTG
>JAIMJL010000040.1:16113-25572 GCA_020693225.1 Sandarakinorhabdus sp.
CAGATGGGGAAGATGAGCTTCACCTCGCGCGATCTGGCGCGGGCAACCGGCATCTACAACCAGATGCTGGAAGACAAGGACTGCACGGTGTGTCTGGTGATTGCCGGATCGACGTCTGCCGGCGGCTGCATGGATCTTTATGCCGAGCTGATCCGTTCCAACATGGTGGATGTGGTGATCGCAACCGGCGCCACCATCGTGGACATGGATTTCTTCGAGGGGCTTGGCCACAAGCATTATCAGGCGCTGGAAATCCCCGACGACGACACGCTGCGCTCGCTCTACATCGATCGCATCTACGACACCTATATCGATGAAGAGCAGCTGCAGGACTGCGACTTCACCATCAACAAGATCGCCAACGGGCTGGAACCGAAGCCTTATTCGAGCCGCGCCTTCATCCGCGAGATGGGGAAATATCTGGTGGCGCACGGCAAGAAGGACAATTCGCTCGTCAAGCTGGCCTATGAGCATGATGTGCCGATCTTCTGCCCGGCGTTTGTGGATTCGTCGGCCGGCTTCGGGCTGGTGAAGCACCAGGTGGACCGGGCGAAGGCGGGCGAGCCCTATATGGTGCTGGATGCCATCGCCGATTTCCGCGAGTTGACCGAAATCAAGATCAAGGCCGGCACGACGGGCCTGTTGATGATCGGCGGCGGCGTGCCGAAGAACTTCATCCAGGACACGGTGGTGTGCGCGGAGATCCTGGGCCACGAGGATGTGGAGGTGCACAAATATGCCGTGCAGATCACCGTTGCCGACGTGCGCGACGGCGCCTGCTCAAGCTCCACGCTGCAGGAAGCGGCGAGCTGGGGCAAGGTGAACACCGGCATCGAGCAGATGGTGTTTGCCGAAGCCGGATCGGTGATGCCGCTTTTGGCCAGCGATGCCTATCATCGCGGCCACTGGAAGGATCGGCCGAAGCGCGGCTGGGCGAAGCTGTTTGCATGAGGTGGGTGCCCGGCGGCGCGACCGCCGGGCCTTTCAGGCCAGATTTCAGGCCTTTCGCACGAATTCGGTTCTGAGCACCAGGCCCTTCACCTTTTCGTGACGGCAATCGATCTCGTCGGGGTCGTCTGTCAGGCGGATGCCCTTGATCAGGGTGCCGCGCTTCAGCGTGGTGGAGCTGCCCTTCACCTTCAGGTCCTTGATCAGGGTGACATTGTCGCCGTCGGCCAGAAGCGTGCCGTTGCTGTCTCTTACGTCCATGGGTGGTCCTTCGTTTGCTGGAGGTTGTTGGAAATGTGGCGGCCGTTCATCGCACGAACTCGGCAACGAGCTCGACATGGGTTGACCAGCGGAACTGGGCGACCGGCCAGATGCGGCCCAGGATGTAGCCGCCGCTTACCAGCTTTTCCGCGTCACGGGCGAAGGTGCTGGGGTTGCACGAGACCGCAGCAACCGTGGGTACGGCGCTTTGGGCGATTTCGGCGGCCTGTGCCGTGGCGCCGGCGCGCGGCGGATCGAAGACGATGGCGCCGAACGGCTTGCATTCGGCGGCGCTGAAAGGCTTGCGAAACAGATCCCGATGGACGGCCTTGATCGGGCGGCCGGACGCGCGGGCAGCAGCGGCGAGCGCGGCAATCGCCGGGCCGGCGGCATCGGCGGCAATGACCGTGGCAGCACGCGACAATGGCAAAGCGAAGGTGCCGAGGCCGCAGAAGAGATCGGCCACCGGTGCGGCCGGGCCAACGATGTCGCGCACGGCGGCCACGAGCGCGGCTTCGCCTTCGCGGCTGGCTTGCAGGAAGGCGGCGGGCGGGATGGTGACGCTTGCACCTCCCATCCGCAGCGCGGGCGCTGTGCGTTCCACGATGGTTTCAACGCCGCCGGGGCCTTCGACCGACAGGCGGGCAAGACCTTCCGCCGCGGCAAATTCGGTCAGGCGCTCGATGCTCGCAAGGCTGTCGGCGGAGACATTGGCGAGCAACATGTCGATGCCGGAATCGCTTTCGGTGAGGGTGATGCCGATTGCCTTGCGCTCGCTGAGCCAGGGCGGAAGCAGTGCTCTCAGCGGCGCGATCAAGGCGAAAAGGGCAGGCGCCAGGATGTGGCACTCTTCCAGATCGACGAGGCTGTGGCTGCCTTCCGCATTGAAGCCGATGCGAACGGACTTGCCGACCCGGACGGCGCGCAGCGAAGCGCGGCGGCGGCTGTGCGGCGGCGACAGATTGACCGGCAGGATGGCACGCGGCTTAATGCCGACACCGTTCAGCGCCCAGACGATGCGATCTTCAACGAACCCGGCATAGGCGGCATCGCTGACATGCTGCATCTGGCAGCCGCCACAGGCGCCGAAATGGCGGCAGGGCGGCGGCTGGTGATTCGGCCCGCGCTGCACCCGGCCATCACGCGCAACGCGATCACCGGGAACGACGCCGGGCAGGAAACGGCCATCGGCGGTAACCCCGTCCCCCCGGGCAGCAAGTCGCACCACTTCGGCCCAGTCTGGTTTTTCGTTCATTCTGTGCTAAGCCTTAAAAGGGAAATGCGGGGTGGGACAACAAAGGCGGTACTACTTTGACTATGACCTTGCGTTCGATCTCTGCACTGGCCGCCTGCTCCATCCTGCTGGCAGCGTGCGCCCCTTCAATGCTGTATACCGGTTCCGGCCGAAGCGGCTGGATGGTGGGCGAAATCCCGCGCGACGCGCGCGGCGAACCGGTTTGGGCAGCCATCCCGCCGGTTCCCGGTAACAGCCAGATCAACCGGGTGGTGGCAATCGCGGTAACCACTGTGCCGGCAGACATCCAAGAAGGCGACGGCGGAGATGACCCCATGCCGCCGAGAGAACAATGAGGAATGAGCCCAGCACCAAGGCGGTGAGGCCAAAGCCGGCCGCCACCTGCCCGGCGGCAAACAGGCCATTGAGCGCCCACAGCACATAGACGAGCGCCGACACCAGCAAGGCCCGGCGATCGATGGCCAGCGCGACGCCAGTGAGTACGGCATAGACCAGCAGCACTGCGAGCGCGGCACCGGGATCGGGAGCCTTTGACGTGAGCCCGGTGAGCGAAAAGATCGGGTGGACAATCAGCGGCGCGGCCAGCAGGTGCAGCCAGAAGGCGATATCGGTGTTGCGGGTGATGCGCGCGCGGTCGCGCATGTCATAGCGCATGGCAAAGGCGAACACCGCAAGCCCGGCGGCGAACATGGTGATGAGCAGCACGGTGGAGTTGCCGCTGACGCGGGCCATCAACGCTCCCGCAAGCACCACGAGACCGGCAGCACCGGCGGCCATGGTGATGGGAACGCGGAAGCGGAACCAGTGCGCAACGGCTGCGGCAACCGCTGCCGCCCCGGCGGCGGCAAGGCCGGTGGGCGCGCCATTGGCGAAGGCCGCCCGCAGCACCGGCTGCCCGGCGCCAAACAGCAGCATCACGCCGGCGAACACCCCGCCCACGAATGCCAGCAGCAGGATTATCGAGGGCAGTGCCATGCGCCGCTGGCGGGTGAAATATTCCGCCAGGCCCCAGCTGGCGGCGGCGATGCCGAAGGGGGCGACGATGGCCGGCGCCAGGCTGCCGACGGCAACCAGCAGCAGGATACAGGCGAGCGACACGAAGATGTCGTTGAAACCGGATAGCAGGCGGAAGCTTTCGTTGTCGGCACCGCCATCGCTTTCGGTGCGGGATGCGAGGAAGGCCAGCAGCCGGTCGCGGGTGCGGGCATCGAGCACGCCGGCATCGACGGCGGCATCCAGATCGTCTCGGCTGAGGGTCATGGCCCCTGAATCGGCGCTGTGCGACAGGCTGTCAATCGCGATGCGGCAGTTGATGGGGAGCCGCCATTGCGCTTTGGGGGGCAGGCGCTAGGACTTGGCCGGACTATCGCGGTTCTGGAGCATGGCATGGCTTTTCTTCGCAGCATCTGGTCGATCCTGGTCGGCATCAAGGATGCGCTCGTTCTGCTGCTGCTGGTGGCCTTTTTCGGCGTGCTGTGGGCGGCGCTCAGCTTTCAGGCCCCGCGCGCTTCGGTGCCCGATGGTGCGGCCCTTGTGCTCGACATGCAGGGCAGCCTGGTGGATCAGGCGCAGGAAGCCTCGCCGCTCGCTTTCGTGAGCGGGCAGGACATCATCCCGGAAATCGAGGTGCGCGATCTGGTGCAGGCGATCGATACCGCGAAGGATGACAAGGCCATCCGGATGATCGTGATGGATATGGACGGGTTTCTCGGCGGGGGCCTGGCCAATCTGGAAGCCGTGGGCGCGGCATTGGGCCGGTTCCGCGCCGCTGGCAAGACGGTGGAAAGCTATGCCGTGGGCTATGCCGACGATGGCTATTATCTGGCCGCGCACGCCAACAAGATCTGGCTTTCGCCGCTGGGTGCGGTGCTGCTGACCGGGCCGGGCGGCAGCAATCTCTATTTCAAGGAAGCGCTCGACAAGCTGCAGGTGAATGTGGAGGTGTTCCGGGTGGGCACCTACAAGAGCTTTGTGGAGCCTTATACCCGCAACGAGAGTTCGCCGGAGGCCAAGGCTGCAAACCAGGTTCTGGCGGATGATCTTTGGGCGAGCTATCGCGCCGGCGTCGAGCGGCAGCGCAAGGGGCTGGATTTGCAGGCGCTGCTGGCAAGCTGGCAAGCGCGCGTAACGGGTGCCAACAAGGGCCAGGCGGAGCTGGCGCGCGACGCCGGGCTGGTGGATGAAATCGGCGGCAAGACCGAATATGCCAATGATCTGCGCAGCCGGCTGGGGCCGGGCGACGACGAGGACATGCCCGGCGATTTCAAGCGCATATCGCTGCGGGAGTATCGCGCGGCGCGGCTGAAGATGCCTTCCAGTGGCAATGCGGTTGGCATCGTGCATGTGAGCGGCAGCATCGTGGACGGCGAAGCGCCTCCGGGGCAGGCGGGTGGCACCACCATCGGCGACCTGATCGATCAGGCCAGCGCCGACCCGGACATCCAGGCGCTGGTGATCCGGGTGGATTCGGGCGGCGGCTCGGTGCTGGCTTCCGAGCGCATCCGCGAGGCCATTCTGGAAGCGAAGGCGCGCAAGATGCCGGTGGTGGCCAGCTTCGGGCCGGTGGCGGCGAGCGGCGGCTATTGGCTGGCGACGGCGGCGGATGCAATCTATGCCCAGCCTTCAACGATCACCGGCTCGATCGGCGTGTTCGGCATTATCCCCACCTTCGAGAAAAGCCTGAAGGAAATCGGCATCTCGTCGGATGGCGTGGGCACAACGCCCTTTTCCGGCCAGCCGGACATCGTGGGCGGCCTGAATGAACCAACGCGGGCGCTGTTTCAGGCGTCGGTTGCCGATACCTACCGGCGCTTTGTGGGGCTGGTGGCGGAGAGCCGCAAGCTGCCGGTGGCGCAGGTGGAGCAGCTGGCGGAGGGGCGGGTCTGGTCCGGCCGCCGGGCGCTCGATCTGAAGCTGATCGACGGCTTTGGCGATCTGGATTTTGCCATTGCCGAAGCGGCGAAGCGGGCCAAGCTGCCGGCCAATCCGCGGGTGGTGGTGATCCGGCCGGAAAGGCCCTTGCTGAACCAGCTGTTTGCTGATTTCAGCGGAGCCCGCCTTGCCAGTGCCAACGCGCCGCCGGCGGATGCGCTGGCGCAGCAGCTGCTGGCCAGCCGGGCGCGGGCGCTGGCGCAGGTGCAGACGGCAGTGGCTGTGGCGAGCGGGCCTTCGATTCAGGCGCACTGCCTGACCTGTGTGACGCATGCGCCGCGCAGCCGGGTACCGAACGCGGGCTGGATGGCAATGGTTGCAAAGCTGATCGATTGAGCAGCACAGCGGCCAGCTTGCAGCGCGGCATCGGCCCGCTGGGCGCGGCCTTGCTGGCCTTCAACGGCATTGTGGGCGGCGGCATCCTGGTGTTGCCGGGTCTGGTGTTTCGGGAATTCGGTGCCTTTGGCCCCTTCATGTTCCCGCTGTTCGGGTTGATCATGCTGCTGATCACCGTGCCGCTGGCGGCTGTCGCCAGCCGGTTCGACATCACCGGCGGGCCGGTGGCCTATGTGAACCAGGCATTTGGCGCCTTTGCCGGGTTTCAGGCGGGTTGGCTGAACTATATCGCCAAGGCGACCGCGCTGGCGGCGAATGTGACCGTGCTGGCGGCCTATGCCGGGGGGCTGCTTCCGGCGCTGGACGGCGCGGTGGGGCGCGGGCTGGTGATTGCCTCTACCATCGGGTTGCTGACGGCGATCAACTTCGTGGGCGTGCGGCGGGCGGTCATGTTTCTGACTGTGACGTCGGCGCTGAAGATCGTGCCGCTGATCGGCTTTGCCTGCGCCGGGTTGTGGCTGTTCGGCCCGGCGCTGCAGCTGCCGACAGGGCTGCCGCAACTGACCACGGTGGAGGCCAATGCGCTGATTTTGCTCTATGCCTTTGTGGGGGCGGAGAATGTGCTGGTGCCGGCCGGGGAAACGCGCGACCCGAAGCGAACGATTCCGCGCGCCATCGTGGCGACAACCCTGTTCACCGCGCTGTTCTACTTCCTGATCCAGCTGGCCTATACCGCCGTGGCGCCCGATGGCAGCGAGGATGCGCCGATGATCGCCTTTGGCGCGGCGATTGCCGGCAGTGCCGGCGCGCTGGCCATGTCTCTGGTGGCGCTGGCATCGCTGGCGGGCAATCTGCACGGCAACATGCTGACGTCACCGCGCGTGACCTATGCCATGGCCGAGCAGGGCAGCCTGCCGGGATGGCTGGGCCGGGTGCATCCGCGCTTTGCCACGCCCGCCAATTCGGTGCTGCTGTTTGGCGCAGTGACGCTGCTGCTGGCGCTTTCGGGCAGTTTCGTGCTGCTGGCCGTGCTGGGGACGCTGGCGCGGCTGTTTCTTTATGGGCTGGTGTTTGCCGCCTTGCCGAAGCTGCGCGCCGATGCGGGTGAGCGTGCCCTGCCCTCCTGGCCGATGTTGCTGACGCTGGGGGTGGCCTCGGCGATGGTGCTTTGGGCGATGGGGCAGACCAAGGCGGATGCCTGGGCGATGCTGGCGGCTGCGGTGCTGGTCGGGACGGGGCTGTTTGCGGTGGCGCGGCGGCCGAAGGCGGCGGAAGTTAGTGCGAAGCGCTAGAGCGAGTCTCGTTCTGATTGCATCAGAACGGCCGCTCTATCTTCTTGTTTTTCCGCATGGGTTTCCGATGCTGGTGATTCCACCAGATCGGAACATGCTCTAATCTTCGACTCGCCGCAGGCACGGCCGGCGTGCGGGTGGCGAAGCCGGCCGACACGACCGACGAGCGGGCTTTGCCCGCAATCCTCGCTTCTTCTTTCCGTTAAGCGGACTCGGCGGCTTTGCCGCCGGCCGCTGGATTGTAAAATTGGTCGAGTGTGTCCAACACCAAACTCAGCAGTTCCTGAGGTGGCCTGCTGAATGAAACGCCTTGGGTCATTACACCGATAGTCTCGGCCAGTCTCGCAACAGCCTGATAGTTTCCACACCCTCACCCGGGCCGGCTTCGCCGTCTCTCGCCTCTCCCGCAGGCGGGAGAGGGGATTTAGCCGGGGTGGATGGGCAGTTTCCAGCCGCGGGCGATGGCACCGGCGCGGATAGCGAACGCGCAGGCCGCACCGGCGCTGCCGGCGGCCCAGCCGTTGAGGCCGACGGCCGCCGAGAGCAGCACGGTGACGCCGGCACCGACGATCGCGGCGGTGACATAGATTTCCCGTTGCAGCAGGATCGAAGGCTGGCCGGCGACGATGTCGCGCAGCACCCCGCCGAAGGTCGCGGTGATCACGCCCATCAGCATGGCAGGAACCGGGCTGATGCCGAAGCTGAGCGCCTTCAGCGCGCCGAAGGCGCAATAGGCGGAGAGGCCGATAGCATCGAGCCAGCGCAAGGGCTTGCCGGGCCAGCGATCGGTGCGCAACAGCCAGACGGCGAAGGTGGCGGCGAGACAAACAGCGACAAACCATTCCTCGCCGATCCAGAACACCGGCGCGCCGATCAAGAGATCGCGGATGGTGCCGCCGCCCATGCCGGTCATCCCGGCGAAGAAGGCGCAGGTGATGAAATCCTGCCGCGCGCGGGCGGCAACCAGCGCACCGGTCAGCGCGAAGATGGCGACGCCGAGATAATCCAGCAGATGAAAGAGGCCAACCAGATCCAGACTATCGGGCGGCGACACGGTCACGCGCCGCGCATCAGATGTGGATCGCCTTGCCGGTGACGGCCATCGCGGCCTCTTTCAGCGCCTCTGCATGCGTGGGGTGGGCGTGGCAGGTGAGCGCGATGTCTTCGCTGCTCGCGCCCATTTCCATGGCGATGGCGGCTTCTGCAATGAGCGTTCCGGCGAGGCGGTTGACGATCCAGACGCCGAGCACGCGGTCATTCTTCGCGTCGGCGATGACCTTCACAAAGCCATCGGTGTCTTGATTGGTTTTGGCGCGGCTGTTGGCGAGGAAGGGGAATTTGCCGATCTTGATGTCACCCTGCGCGGCGGCGGCTTCCTCGGTGAGGCCCACGCCGGCGATTTCGGGCATGGTGTAAACCACCGTGGGGATGATGGCGTGATTCACATAGCCGGTCAGCCCGGCGATGGTGTCTGCAACCGCCAGGCCTTCATCCTCTGCCTTGTGCGCGAGCATCGGGCCAGGTGTGACGTCGCCGATCGCCCAGATGCCGGGGACGGCGGTGGCGAGTGTGTGGTCCACCTCGATCTGGCCACGGGCGTTGGTGCTGAGGCCGGCGTTGTCGAGGCGCAATCCCTGCGTGTTCGGGCGGCGGCCGATGGCGACGAGGACGACATCGGCTTCGAGCGATTCGGCTTCGCCGCCGGACGCGGGTTCGAGCGTGAGAGTGGCACCGGACTTGCCGGCCTTGACGGCGGTGACCTTGGTGCCGGTGCGGATATCAAGGCCCTGCTTCTTGAACAGCTTGGCGCTTTCCTTGCGGACTTCACCGTCCATGCCGGGGAGGATCTGATCGAGATATTCGATCACCGTGACCCTGGCACCGAGCCGCCGCCAGACCGAGCCGAGTTCAAGGCCGATGACGCCGCCGCCGATGACGACAAGGTGGCCGGGGACTTTGGGCAATGCCAGCGCGCCGGTGGAATCGACGATGATGCCCTGCGCATTGTCCACCTCGGCGCCGGGGAGCGGGGTGACGCTGGAGCCTGTCGCGATGACGATGTTGCTGGCCGACACGGTCTTGTCGCCGATCTGCACGCTGGTGGGGGATGCAAAGCTGGCGTGGCCTTTCATCCAGTCCACCTTGCTCTTCTTGAACAGGAAAGCGATGCCATCGGTGAGGCCCTTCACCGCCTTGTCCTTGCCGGCCATCAGCTTTGCATGATCGAAGCTGGCGGTGGCGGTGATGCCGTAGCGATCGAGATGGCCTTCGGCGATTTCGGCATAAAGCTCGGAGGCGTGCAGCAGGGCTTTGGAAGGGATGCAGCCGACGTTGAGGCAGGTGCCGCCGAGCGTGGGGCTGGCCTCGACGCAGGCGGTTTTCAGGCCATGCTGCGCGGCGCGGATCGCGGCGACATAGCCGCCGGGGCCGGAGCCG
>JAIMJL010000041.1:0-9343 GCA_020693225.1 Sandarakinorhabdus sp.
GAACTTGCGACCCCTGCGATGTCAACACAGTGCTCTACCACTGAGCTACGCGCCCCACCTGGGTAGGCGGTGGCCCATAGCGATGGTGCCCGACAAGAGCAAGCCCCGTTACAGACGCCGGCTGGCCTTGCGTCGCTCAGCCGCCCTTCTTGGCGCGCATCTTGCTCCAGCGATTGGTTCGCGTGCCGGGGCGGCCGGCGTCGGCGCGGCCCTGGATCGCCGGTCGCTCGGTCTTGATGCCAAGCTCGTCGGCTTCCAGCTTGCGGATCTCGTCGCGCAGACGGGCCGCCTCCTCAAACTCCAGATCGCTGGCCGCCTTCTGCATGCGCGATTCGAGATCGGCAATGTGCGCCTTCAGGTTGTGGCCCACCAGGTGCGGCGTGTCGTCATCAATCTCCACCGTCAGGTGATCGCGCGCGGCCACATGGCCGACGATATCGGAAATGCCGCGCCGGATGGTGGTCGGCGTGATGCCATGCGCTTCGTTATAGGCCATTTGCTTGCTGCGCCGCCGTTCGGTTTCCGCCAGCGCCCGCTCCATGCTGCCGGTCTTGCGGTCGGCATAAAGGATCACCCGGCCATCCACATTGCGCGCTGCCCGGCCGATCGTCTGCACCAGCGAGGTTTCAGACCGCAGGAAGCCCTCCTTGTCGGCGTCCAGGATGCACACCAGCCCGCATTCCGGGATATCCAGCCCCTCGCGCAGCAGGTTGATACCCACCAGCACATCATACACGCCCATCCGCAGATCGCGGATCAGCTCGATGCGCTCCAGCGTCTCCACATCGGAGTGCATATAGCGCACCTTCAGCCCGGCCTCGTGCAGGAACTCGGTCAAATCCTCCGCCATCTTCTTGGTCAGCGTGGTCACCAGCGTGCGATAACCGGCGTTGGCGGTGGCCTTCGCCTCGGCGATCAGATCATCAACCTGATCCTCCACCGGCCGGATTTCCACCGGTGGATCGATAAGGCCGGTCGGGCGGATCACCTGCTCCACAAACACCCCGCCGGTCTGCTGCATTTCCCAGGTGCCGGGGGTGGCGGAAACGCTGACCGTTTGCGGCCGCATCACATCCCATTCCTCGAACTTCAAAGGCCGGTTGTCGATGCAGCTGGGCAGCCGGAAGCCATATTCGGCCAGCGTCACCTTGCGCGCCCGGTCGCCGCGCGACATTCCGCCGATCTGCGGCACGGTAACATGCGATTCGTCCACGAACAGCAGCGCATTTTCCGGCAGATATTCAAACAGGGTCGGCGGCGGCTCGCCGGGCAGGCGACCGGTGAGGAACCGGCTGTAATTCTCGATTCCGGCACAGCTGCCGGTCGCCGCGATCATCTCCAGATCGAAGTTGGTGCGCTGCTCCAGCCGCTGGTGCTCCAGCAGCCGGCCGTCCGCTTCCAGCTCCTTCAGCCGCTCGGCCAGCTCGTGACGAATGGCGTGCGTCGCCTGCTGCAAGGTCGGCCCCGGCGTCACATAGTGGCTGTTGGCATAGACCTTGATGCTGTCCAGCGTGGCAATGCGGTTGCCGGTCAAGGGATCGAACTCGGTGATCACCTCGATCTCGTTGCCGAAGAAGCTCACCCGCCAGGCCATGTCTTCATAGTGGCTGGGGAACAGCTCCAGCGTGTCCCCCTTCACCCGGAAGGTGCCGCGCGTGAAGGCCATCTCGTTGCGCTTGTATTGCAGCGCCACCAGCTTGCGGATGATTTCGCGCATGTCATGGCTGTCGCCCTTCTTCAGGCTGAAGGTCATGGCGGAATAGGTTTCCACCGAGCCGATGCCATAGAGGCACGAAACCGAGGCGACGATCAGCACATCATCGCGCTCCAGCAGAGACCGTGTCGCGGAATGGCGCATCCGGTCGATCGCCTCGTTTACCGAGGATTCCTTCTCGATATAGGTGTCAGACCGCGGCACATAGGCTTCCGGCTGGTAATAATCATAATAGCTGACGAAATATTCCACGGCATTGTCGGGGAAGAAGCTCTTGAACTCGCCATAGAGCTGCGCCGCCAGGATCTTGTTCGGCGCCAGCACCAGCGCCGGGCGCTGCAACTCCTCGATCATCTTGGCAACCGTGAAGGTCTTGCCCGATCCCGTCACCCCCAGCAGCACCTGATCCCGCTCGCCGGCCCGCGCCTCGCGCACCAGCTCGGCAATGGCGGTCGGCTGGTCACCGGCCGGCGCATAATCGCTTTTCAGAACAAACTTTCGCCCGCCCTCCGATTTCGGCGGCCGCGCCGGCCGGTTCGGCACGAAATCCGGTGCTAGCGGAACTTCGGCAAGAGAGGTGCGAATCGCGATGGCCATCGGCGAAAGCTAGTCGTTCGTGCTTCGTTCTTCCAGCCCGCTGCGGCAAGATGGGTCTCCCAAAGTCGCGCACTTCGCACTAAGGGATATCCATGCCATTCGATATTCCCTTCTGGGCCGGGCTTTTGCTCTTTGTCGGCACCATTCTCGCGATGGAGGTGGTGGCGATCTATGGGCACAAATATGTGATGCACGGCTTCGGCTGGGGGCTGCATCGTTCGCACCATATGGCGCGCGAGGGGCTGTTCGAGGCGAATGACTGGTATGGGGTGATGGGCGCGGCGGTTGCCATTTCGCTGTTCTGGCTTGGCGTGCAGGAAGACTGGGGCAGCTTCTATGTCTGGCTGGCCGCCGGGATCACCGGCTATGGTGCCATTTATTTCGGCTTTCACGACATCATCGTGCATCGCCGCATCGAGACGGGCTATGTGCCGCGCTCGGCCTATATGAAACGGATCGTGCAGGCGCACCGGCTGCACCATGTGGTCGAATCGAAGGAGGGCACGGTGAGCTTCGGCTTCATCTGGGCGCCGCCGATTGCCGAGCTGAAGCGCCAGCTGACCGAAAATGCGCAGGCCGGGATCGCCGTGGTGCGGCAGAACCCGGTGGGCCGCAACATGGCAGGCCCGGCGGAGTAGCAGACAGCCGCAGGTTGCGAAAGTTACGAAGGTTACGCCTAGGATTGGGTTGAAAAGCAGGCTGACACCGGTTACCAAAAGACCTGCTTCAGCGAGGATGGGCTATGTTCGACAAGGTTTACCAGGCAACGCACCCGGTGATGATGGCGGGTGCCGCCAACGATGATCTGCGCGACCGGCATCTGGTCTCCGGCATGTTCGTGGCCGGCAAGGTGACCTTGAACTATTCCCACAACGAACGGTTCGTGATCGGCGGCGCGGTGCCGGATGGCGCGCCGCTCGCCTTGCCTGCGCAGACCGAGCCGGCCAGCGCTGCCGGGCAGCCGTTTCTCGCGCGGCGCGAAATGGGGATCGTCAACATCGGTGCCGCCGGCACCGTCACGCTGGATGGTGTGCGGTTCGAACTCGCCAACAAGGAGGCGCTCTACGCCCCGATGGGAACCCGTGAGGTGCTGTTCGAGGGCGCAGGCGCGCGCTTCTATCTGGCCAGCCTGCCGGCGCACAAGGCCTGCCCGGCGAAGCGCATCACGGTGGCCGAGGCCAATCCGCTGGAGCGCGGCGGGCTGGAAGGCTCCAACAGCCGCACCATCTATCAGCTGGTGATCCCCGGCGTGTGCGAAAGCGCGCAGCTCCTGATGGGGCTCACGGTGCTCAATCCGGGCAGCGTGTGGAACACCATGCCACCGCACCTGCACGACCGGCGCTCCGAAATTTACCTTTATTTCGATCTGGATGCCGACGACCGGGTGTTTCACTATATGGGCCAGCCGGATGGCATGCGGCACATTCTGGTGCAGAATGAGGAAGCGGTGATTTCTCCGCCCTGGTCCATCCACATGGGTTCGGGCACGAAATCCTATGCCTTCATCTGGGCGATGGGCGGCGAGAATCTGGATTATGCCGATCTCGCCGTGCTCGATATCTGCCAGCTGAAATAGCATGCAGCCGTTCGATCTTTCCGGCCGCGTGGCGGTTGTGACCGGGGCCAATGCCGGGATCGGGCAGGGCCTTGCGCTGGCGCTGGCCGCAGCCGGGGCGGATATCGCCGCCGTTGGTCGCTCCCCGGCAGATGCAACGGTCGCGCAGGTGCAGGCGCTGGGCCGGCGGGCGCTGTTCGTGCAAGCCGACCTGTCCAGCATTGCGCCCGTGCAGCGCATTGTCGACGAAACGCTCGCCGGGCTTGGCGGGCTGGACATATTGGTGAACAATGCCGGCATCATCCGGCGCGCAGACAGCCTGGATTTCAGCGAGGCGGACTGGGACGCAGTGATCGATACCAATCTGAAATCGGTGTTCTTCCTGGCGCAGGCCGCAGCGCGACACATGCGCGCCGCGGGCGGCGGCAAGATCATCAACATCGCCTCGATGCTGAGCTTTCAGGGCGGCATCCGGGTGCCGAGCTACACGGCCTCGAAATCCGGAGTCGCGGGCCTCACGAAAATCCTCGCCAACGAATGGGCGCCGCACGGCATCAATGTGAATGCGATTGCGCCCGGCTATATCGCCACCGCCAACACCGAGGCGCTGCGCGCCGATGCCAGGCGCAACGCCGATATCCTGGCGCGCATTCCGGCCGGGCGCTGGGGCGAGCCATCCGATCTGGGCGGGGCGGCGGTGTTTCTTGCGTCACGCGCGGCGGATTATGTGCAGGGGCATGTGCTCGCGGTTGACGGCGGCTGGCTGGCGCGCTGAGCCATGGGGCTGACGGTCTGCTTCGGGGAACTTCTGCTGCGGCTTTCCGCGCAGGGCAAGCATCTGCTGGGCAGCACCCCGGCGCTGGATCTGTGCATCGGCGGGGCGGAAGCGAATGTCGCGGTCGGCATGGCGCTGCTCGGCTCGCCCACCGCCATGGTGTCGGTTCTGCCAGACAATGATCTTGGCCGCCGCGCGGTGGCGCATCTGGCGGCGGCCGGCGTCGGCACCGCAGGGGTGCTGCAGAAGCCTGGGCGAATGGGGCTGTATATGCTGACGCCCGGCGCCGGGCTGCGCGCTTCCGATATCCTCTACGATCGGGCGGGAAGCGCGTTTGCGCTGGCGCGTCCCGGCGATTTCGATTGGCAGGCCTGCCTCGCCGGGGCTACGCGGCTGCACCTGTCCGGCATCACGCCGGCGCTGGGGCCGGAAAGCTGCGAACTGGCGCTGGAGGCGGCGGCGGCGGCCGAGGCGCGCGGCATCGCCATATCATTTGACGGCAATTTCCGCGGTCGGCTGTGGCAGGCCTGGGGCGGCGACCCGGCACCGATCCTGAAGCGGCTGGTGGCCAGCGCCGACATCCTGTTCGGCAATCACCAGGATATCGGCCTGCTGCTGGGGGCCGCCATCCCCGGCGAGGGCGAAGCCCGGCGGCGGGCAGCGGCAGATGCCGCCTTTGCCGCCTTTCCGAAGCTGAAGATCATGGCATCGACCGCGCGGCAGGTGCTGGATTCCGATCGCAATCTGCTTTCGGCGCGTATGGATATGCGGGACGGCGCAGTGCAGACAGGCGACGTGCTGATTGCCGGGATTGTCGATCGGATCGGCGCGGGTGACGCTTTTGCCGCCGGGGTTCTGGCGGCGCTGGAGCGCGGGCTGGCGCCGCAGGAAGCAGCGGAATGGGGGCTGGCGCTGGCGGCGCTGAAACATTCCCTGCCGGGCGATGCCAGCCAGTTTCGGGTGGAGGATATCGCGGCGTTCCGCGCCGGCGGGCTGGATGTCCGCCGCTGAGCCAAGCCGGCGCTGGGTGATCGGGGCGCTGACAGCCGGGGCAGCAGGCGTTGGGGCGGCGGGCGTTCGGGCTGGCGGCATGCGGGCAGGGTCGGGCGATCCGCTGGTGTCCAGCCCGGCCGGGCGATTCCAGGGCTATCGCGATGCGGGCGTTCTGGCCTTTCGCGGCATCCGCTATGGCCAGCAGCCGGTGCGTTTTCAGCCGCCGGTGGCCGCACCGGCCGGCCGCGATACGGTGCGCGCGATCGCGCTGGCTCCGTCTGCACCGCAGGCCGGGCAGCGCCAACAGCCGCACAGCGAGGACTCCCTGTTCCTGAATGTGTGGACGCCGGATGCCGGTGGCCGTCGCCCGGTGCTGCTGTATTTTCATGGCGGCGCATACTCCGGCGGCACGGTATCGGAGCCGCTGGTGGATGGCCGGCTGCTGGCGGCGCGCGGCGATGTGGTGGTGGTCACGGTGAACCACCGGCTCAACGCGCTCGGCTATCTCTATCTGGCGAGGCTGGATCCGGCCTTTCCGTCCAGCGGCAATGCCGGGCAGCTGGATCTGATCCTGGCGCTGCAATGGGTGCGCCGCAATATCGGCGCGTTTGGCGGCGATGCCGCCAATGTCACGCTGTTTGGCCAATCGGGCGGCGGCGCGAAGATCGCAACGTTGATGGCCATGCCGCAGGCCGACGGGCTGTTTCACAAGGCAATCACCATGAGCGGCCAGCAGGTCACCGCCTCCGGCCCGCAGAACGCCACAAGGCGGGCTGCGGCGTTTCTGGAAAAGCTGCGCGCGACGGCGGCCGAGGCGGCCAGCTTGCCGGTGGAGCGCCTTGTCGCGGCGCTGGCGGCGGTCGATCCGGTGCTGGGCGGAGCGGTCTATTTCGGGCCGGTGATGGATATGCTGCACCTGCCGCGTCACCCTTTCTATCCGGATGCCGATCCGCGTTCGCGGCACATTCCGATGCTGCTGGGCAACACGGTGGCGGAAACGCGCGCCTTTTTCCCGGCCTCGCACCGGCTGTTGCAGGGGCTGGATTTCGGCAATCTGGCCGCCCGGCTGGGGCCGGAGCTGAAAGTGGACATGCACCCCGAATGGGTGGTGGCGCAATTCCGGGCGCGCTACCCTGCGCTTTCGCCACAAGAGATTTTCTGGCTGGCAACGACCACCGGGCGCAGCTGGCGCGGCCAGGTGATCGAGGCGGAACGGCGGGCCGAGGCGGGTGTTCCGGCCTTTGTCTATCAGCTGGACTATCGGCAGGCCGGGCATGGCGACGACATTGCGCTGGCGTTCGGCACCGGGCCGGCCAGCGACCGCGCGATGAGCGACCGGCTGATGGCGGCCTTCGTGGCCTTTGCGCGTACCGGCAATCCCGGCTGGGCGCCGCATTCGCTGGCCCGGCGCGAGACGATGATCTTCGATACCACAAGCCGGGTGGAGGGCAATCCACGCGCCTTCGAACGCGACCTGTTTGCGCGCGCCCCCTATGTGCAGCCGGGGAGCTGATTGCGGACTGTCCGGCAGGCGGGGGAGCGGGCACAAACACGGTTCGCGCGTGCCGGGGAACCCTGTATGGCACAGCGCACAGGAGCAAGTTCATGACCACGCCCATCATTGCTGCCGTGCTGTCCCGCAGCGGCGATCAGGCCCGCCCCTATGCGGCGTCGGCCCCGCTGGCCCTGAAGCCGCTGATCCTCGATGCGCCGCGCCCCGGTGAGCTGCTGGTGCGCATCGATGCCGCCGGCATCTGCCATTCCGATCTTTCGGTCATCAATGGCGATCGGGTGCGGCCGATGCCGATGGCGCTGGGGCATGAGGCGGCGGCAACCGTGCTGGCGCTGGGCGACCCTTCTGACCCGCACTTTGCCGTGGGCGATCGTGTGGTCCTCGTGTTTCTGCCGGCCTGCGGCGAATGCGTCGCCTGCGCGTCGGGCGAGGGCTATCTGTGCGCCGTGGCGGCGGCCGCCAATGGCGCCGGCAGCCTGTTGCGCGGCGGCCACCGGCTGCACGATGGCGGCCAGCCGGTGCATCATCATCTGGGCGTTTCCGCCTTTGCCAGCCATGCCGTGGTGGATCGTCGCTCGGCGGTGAAGATCGATGCTTCGATCGCGCCGGAAATCGCCGCGTTGTTCGGCTGCGCGGTGCTCACCGGGGTGGGCGCGGTGATGAACACGGCGCAGGTGCGCGCCGGGGAGAGCGTGCTGGTGTATGGCCTTGGCGGGGTTGGGCTGGCCGCCCTTCTGGGTGCACTGGCGGCCGGCGCGCAGCCGGTGTGGGCAGTGGACCCGGCGCCCCAGAAGCGCGCGCTGGCGCTGGAGCTTGGGGCGGCGCAAGCGGTGTCGCCGGAAGACGCCGCCGGGCTGCCGAAGGCGGATGTGGTGATTGAAACCGTGGGCAAGGCGGCGGTTCTGGCCACCGCCTATGCCGCAGCGCGGCGCGGCGGCCGCATCATCACGGTCGGCCTGCCCAATCCGGCCGAGATGTTGCAGATTCCGGCACTGTCGCTGGTGGCGGAAGGCAAGACATTGATGGGCAGCTATATGGGCTCCGCCATTCCGGCGCGCGACATCCCGCGCTACATCGCCCTGTGGCAGGCCGGGCGGCTGCCGGTGGAGCGGCTGCTCACTTCGGTCAGTCCGCTGGCCGACATAAACCGGCTGATGGACCGGCTGGCCGACGGTGCCGCCATCCGCCAGGTGGTGCTTCCGCCATCCGCAGAGGCTTAAGGAGAGCCTGCATGACCGAAGATCTCGCCACCAACTATGCCCGCGCCTATGGCACCAAAGTGGGCTTCGGCAGCCGCCCGGCCTTGATCCTGATCGATTTCTGCCAGGGCTATTTCGATCCGGCATGCGATCTCTATGCCGGCGTGGAAGACACGCTGGCGTCGGCCTTGCGGCTGCGCGCGGCGGCGCGGGCGGCGGGCGTTCCGGTGATCCTCACCAACGTGGTCTATCACCCCCTCGCGCTGAACGGCGGTCGCTTCTTCGAAAAGGCCGCGCCGCTGAAGAATTTCCTCGCCGGCAACCCGATGGGCAACTGGCCGCAAGGCCTGGTGCCGGAGCCGGACGAGCTGGTGGTTTCAAAGCAATATCCCAGCGCCTTCTTCGGCACCTCGCTCGCCTCCACGCTGACGGCGATGGGCATCGACAGCGTGCTGCTGGGCGGGCTCACCACCAGCGGCTGCGTGCGGGCAAGCTGCGTGGATGCCATGTCGCACGGCTTCCGCACCGCAGTGGTGGCAGAGGCCTGCGGCGATAGACACCCCGATCCGCACCGCGCCAATTTGTTTGATATGAATGCGAAATATGCCGATGTGGTGAGCGAGGAGGCGGCGATTGCCTATCTCGCCACGCTCAGCAAAGGTCGCCCGGCCGGTTGATGTTGCGCAGCGGCGGCAGCGCAACCGCGCGCGCAGCCGCAGCCTCCACCCAGCGCCGGGCCGAAATGGCCCCCTCGTCGCGCAGCAGCGCGGCAAGCGGTGCGGCCAGCGCCGCCGGCCACAGGCCGACCAGCCACTGATCCTGCACAACCGAAGGCCCCGGAGCGAGGCGGGCGGCGAGGTCTGCCGGCAAGCCGATGATGTCGCATGGCGCGCACAGGGCGGCATCGAACCCGCCCGCCGCGGCATGCGCCAGCGCCGCTGCCAGCCCCGCCATCGGGCCAAGGCCGGATTGCGGCACATCGCCTAGCATGGGCAGC
>JAIMJL010000041.1:9353-23365 GCA_020693225.1 Sandarakinorhabdus sp.
CGCGCCCGCACACCACCACCGCGTCGCATTGCGCCGCAAGCGCCTCCGCCACATGCGCGACCAGCGGCCGGCCTTCGTGCAGCGCCAGCGCCTTGTCCGATCCGAAGCGGCGGCTTTGGCCGCCGGCGAGGATGGCGCCAAGCAGCTTCAGCGGGTTTCCTCGAACAGTTCGCGGCCGATGAGATAACGGCGGATTTCCGAGGTGCCCGCGCCGATTTCATACAGCTTCGCGTCGCGCAGCAGGCGGCCGGTCGGGTAATCATTGATATAGCCGTTGCCGCCGAGCGCCTGAATCGCCTCCAGCGCCATCCAGGTGGCCTTTTCCGCGGAGTAGAGGATGGCACCGGCGGCATCCTTGCGCGCCGTTTCTCCCCGGTCACACGCCTGCGCCACAGCATAGACATAGGCGCGCGCCGTCGATAGCGCGACATACATGTCGGCCAGCTTGCCCTGCATCAGCTGGAACTCGCCGATCGATTGGCCGAACTGCTTGCGATCATGCACATAGGGCACAACGATATCCATGCACGCCTGCATGATGCCGAGCGGCCCGCCGCACAGCACGACGCGCTCATAATCCAGCCCCGACATCAGCACCTGCACGCCGCGCCCTTCCTGGCCCAGCACATTCTCGAACGGCACTTCGCAGTCCTCGAAGATCAGCTCGGCGGTGTCGGAGCCGCGCATGCCCAGCTTGTCCAGCTTCTGTGCGGTGGAAAAGCCCTGCATACCCTTTTCGATCAGGAAGGCGGTGATGCCCTTCGCCCCGGCCTCCGGATCGGTCTTGCCGTAAACCACCAGGGTTTCGGCATGCGGCGCGTTGGTGATCCAGAATTTGTTGCCGTTCAGCACATAGCGATCGTTGCGCTTTTCCGCGCGCATCCGCATCGAAACCACGTCCGATCCCGACCCGGGCTCCGACATGGCAAGGCTGCCGACATGCTCGCCCGACATCAGCTTGGGCAGATACTTCGCCTTCTGCTCCGCCGTGCCGTGGCGGGCGATCTGGTTGATGCAGAGGTTGGAATGCGCGCCGTAAGACAGGCCGACCGAAGCCGACGCACGCGAGATTTCCTCCACCGCGATCACATGCGCCAGATAGCCAAGCCCCGCCCCGCCATCGGCTTCCGGCACGGTGATGCCGTGCAGGCCGAGTTCGCCGATTTTCGGCCACAGGTCTTTGGGAAAGAGATTCTCGCGATCGATCGCATCGGCGCGCGGCGCGATTTCGGCCTCGGCAAAGGCGCGCACGCTGTCGCGCAGCATGTCGAGCGTTTCGCCGTGATCGAAGCGGAGCTGGTTCAGCATGGGTCTGGCAATCCTCGCGGCTGGCGGTCTCGGCGCCCCTCCTAGCGTGGCGGCGCGGCCGGCGCACGTCTCTTTTGCCGGCTCTGCCGCAGCAGCAGCAGCGCAATGCCACCGGCAACGGAGATCGTCCCGAGCGCTGCCGCCGCGATCAGCAGCGGGTGGTTGAAATCCTCGCGCTCGCGCCAGTCCATGATGTGCAGCCCCCACATCAGATCGAACAGCCGCCAGCGGTCGGTGCGGACGGCGGCGATGTCGGCAGTGATGGCGTTCACATAGAAAACCGTGCCTTCGGCATCATCGAATGTCACGGCAAAGGCCGCAACCGGGCGGCGGAACTCGCGCGGCGCATCATCGGCGGCGGTCCAGGTCACCGCTATCGGCGAACCCGTTCCGGCATAGCGCGCGACTGCCACGCGCTGCGCCAGATCGGCATCCACGATCACCGGCGCGCCAGTGATCGCATCCCGCACCGCCACGGCATTTCCCGCCTTTTCGAGCTGATAGACCGGTCGATCCAGCAGGGTTGTGAGTACCAGCCTGTCTGCCTCGGTAGTGGCAAGAATGTCCGCCGGCGCAACATAGTCAGCGCGGTCCAGCGGCGCAGCCGCCCGCTCGGCCCGCAGATGTTCGCCGCGCACCGTGCCGATCGGCATGGCAGACATCAGCAGGCCAGACAGCATCCACAGGAAAAGCTGCACCCCGATGATCCATCCAAGCCAGATATGGGTCTTGAAAAGCAGCCTCTGCATTCGCCCGCTCCGTTGCAATGTCTAGCGTTCGGTGCGCTGCAGCTTGACCAGCACCATGCCCTCGGTCACTTGGTCACTCTCCTGTACCCCAACCGCTTCCACGCTGGCATCGAACGGTGCCGTCAGCCGATGCTCCATCTTCATCGCTTCCAGCACCAGCAGCCGGTCGCCTTCCTGCACCCGGTCGCCGGCTTTCACATGCACGGCGATCACCTTGCCCGGCATCGGGGCGGTGATGCTGCCGTCGCCGGGGCCGCTGGATGCAGGGCCATCCCAGCCAAGCGGGCGGGTGAGGAAGCGCCAGCTTTCGCCGGCCGAGCGGATTTCCACTGCTTCCGCCGAGCGATGCACAAACAGGCTGCGGCTGACCCCGTCGATGCTGGCGTTCATCGGGCCGCTTATGTGCCTGGCCAGCCGGACATGGCGCGCGGCATCGGTGTTGACGACCACGTCGAACCCGTCGCCGTGCGGCGTGGCGGCAGTCAGCCAGCCGGTGCCATTGGGCGCGGTCAATGCGCCATAGATGCGGGCCGGAAGGTTCAGCCGGAAGGGCGCGGAAAAACCGGTTGCCGCGTTGGCCAGAATGGATGCCGCCGCTTCGGCCGCCGCGGCGGCCACCAGATCCGCCGGATCGGCAGGCGGCGCAAACAGATCGGCTTCGTGCCGGCCGATGAAGCCGGTGTCCACTTCGGCGCGTCCGAAGGCTGGGTGGCTGGCAAGGCGCGCGAGGAAGGCGCGGTTGGTCGTCACACCTTCCACCACGGTTTCATCCAGCGCCGCGACCAGCCGCTGCACGGCGATGTCACGCGTAGGCCCGTGGGTGATGATCTTGGCGATCATCGGGTCATAATTCACCGTGACTTCGCCGCCCTCTGCCACCCCGGCGTCGCAGCGGGCGCTTTCCGGCAGGTGCAGCCGGTTCAAGGTGCCGATCGACGGCAGAAAGCCCTTGTCCGGATTTTCGGCATAAAGCCGCGCCTCCATCGCATGGCCCGAGCATTCGATGGCATCCTGCATCAGCGGCAGCATTTCGCCGCGCGCAATGCGAATCTGCCACTCCACCAGATCCTGGCCGGTGATCATTTCCGTCACCGGATGCTCCACCTGCAGCCGCGTGTTCATTTCCATGAAGTAGAATTTCGGATCGCCGGCTTCGTCCGTGTCGTCGCAATCCAGGATGAACTCGATGGTGCCGGCATTCTCATAGCCGATCGCCATGCCGGCGGTGACGGCGGCGATGCCAAGCGTGTGCCGCAGCGTTTCGGAAAGGCCCGGCGCCGGCGCTTCCTCGATCACCTTCTGGTGCCGCCGTTGCAAGGAACAATCCCGCTCGAACAGATGCACCACATTGCCGTGCGCATCGCCGAAAATCTGCACCTCCACATGGCGCGGCCGGGCGATCAGTTTCTCCAGCATCACGCTGTCATTGCCGAAGGCGGCGGAGGCCTCGCGTTTCGCCCCCAGCAGGGCCTCGGTGAAGCCGGACTTGTCGTGCACCGGGCGCATGCCCTTGCCGCCGCCGCCCGCCACCGCCTTGATCAGCAAGGGATAGCCGATCAGCTCGGCCATCCGCTCCAGCCGGGCGAGTGACTGGTCTTCGCCGAGATAGCCAGGCGTCACCGGCACACCGGCCGCCTTCATCTTCGATTTCGCACTGTCCTTCAGCCCCATCACCCGGATGGACTCGGCAGACGGCCCCACGAAGATCAGCCCGGCATCGCGCACGGCTTGCGCGAAATCGGCATTTTCCGAGAGGAATCCATAGCCGGGATGGATGGCGTCGGCGCCCGTCGCCTTCGCCGCGCCGAGGATCTTCTCCATCACCAGATAGCTTTCGCGCGCCGCCGCCGGCCCGATGGCAACCGCTTCGTCGGCCAGCATCACATGCGGCGCGCGCGCGTCCGCATCGGAATGCACGGCAACGGTCGCAATCCCCATCCGCCGCGCCGTGCGGATGATCCGGCAGGCGATCTCGCCGCGGTTGGCAATGAGGAGCTTATACATCATGAACCCAATCAGCCTTGCGCTTGTGCAGGAAGGCGGAAAGTCCTTCCCGGCCTTCCGCGCTGGCCCGGCGCCGGGCAATGCGGACGGCGGTTTCCTCACGCACATCATCGGTGATCGCCGCACCTGCGAAATCGCGGATCAGCGCCTTGGCATCGGCAATCGCGCCGGGTGCACCCGCGAGCAGCGCCGCAAGCCAGCGCTCCACCTGCGCCCGCGCGGTAGCGTCGCAATCGGCCAGCGCCGTCACCAGCCCCATCGCCAGCGCCTCTTCTGCACCGAATCGCTCGGCGGTGAGGAACCAGCGCCGCGCCGCGGGCCCGCCGATCGCCCGCAGCACAAACGGGCTGATGGTCGCCGGGGTCAGCCCCAGCCGAACCTCGGACAGCCCGAACTTCGCGCCGCGCACCGCCACCGCCATATCGGCGCACGCCACCAGCCCCACGCCGCCGCCAAGCACATTGCCGTGGGCAATCGCGATCACCGGCTTCGGGCAGCCATCGATCGCCGCCAGCATGTCCGAAAGCCCCTGTGCATCCGCCTGGTTGTGCGCCTCGCTCCATTCGGCGGCGCGCCGCATCCAGCCGATATCGGCCCCGGCGCACAGGCTGGGGCCATTGCCCTGCAACACCACGCAGCGGACATGCGCATTGCTTGCCACATCGCGGAAGGCATCGCGCAATTCGCCGATCAGCACCTCGTCAAAGGCGTTGTGCACATCAGGCCGATCCAGCGTGATATGCGCGATGCCGCGCGCGTCCTGTTGATAGAGCAGGGTCAACGCATCACATCCGGAACAGGCCGAAGCGGGTATCCGCCACCGGCGCATTCAAGGCTGCCGTCAGGCTCAGCGCCACCACGCGGCGGGTGTCTTCCGGCGCGATGATGCCATCGTCCCACAGCCGGGCGCTGGCATAATAGGGATTGCCCTGCGCCTCATAGGTTTCGCGGATCGGTGCCTTGAAGGCCTCTTCCTCTGCCTTCGTGGCAAAGCCGCCGCTCTTCACCGTGGCCAGCACGGCGGCCGCCTGCTCGCCGCCCATCACGCTGATCCGCGCATTCGGCCACATCCACAGGAAACGCGGGGAATAGGCGCGGCCGCACATGCCATAATTGCCCGCCCCGAAACTGCCGCCGATCACCACGGTGATCTTCGGCACCTCCGCGCAGGCCACCGCCGTCACCAGCTTGGCACCATGCTTGGCGATGCCCTCATTTTCATAGGCGCGGCCCACCATGAAGCCGGAAATATTCTGCAGGAACAAAAGCGGAATCCTGCGCTGGCAGCACAGCTGGATGAAGTGCGCGCCCTTCTGCGCGCTTTCGGAAAACAATATGCCGTTGTTGGCAACGATGCCCACCGCCAGCCCCTCGATATGGGCAAAGCCGGTCACCAGGGTTGCCCCGAACAGCGGCTTGAACTCGTCAAACCGGCTGCCATCGACGATCCGCGCGATGATCTCGTGCACGTCGGTCGGGTGGCGCGTGTCCACCGGCACCAGCGCGTGCAGGTCTTCGGCCGGAAACCGCGGCGGCTCCACCGGCTGCCGCGATGCCGCCTCGCCCACTGGCACCGTTTCCAGCGCCGCGCGCGTCAGCGCCAGCGCATGGGAATCATCCTCGGCCAGATGATCCACCACGCCGGAAAGTCGCGCATGTACATCGCCGCCGCCCAGATCCTCGGCGCTCACTTCCTCGCCGGTTGCTGCTTTCACCAGCGGCGGCCCGCCGAGGAAAATCGTCCCCTGGTTGCGCACGATGATCGATTGGTCGGCCATCGCCGGCACATAGGCGCCGCCCGCCGTGCAACTGCCCATCACCGCCGCGATCTGCGCAATGCCCAGCGCCGACATCCGCGCCTGGTTGAAGAAAATCCGCCCAAAATGCTCGCGATCGGGAAAAACCTCGTCCTGCCGGGGCAGGTTGGCGCCGCCGGAATCGACCAGATAGATGCACGGCAACCGGTTCGCCTGCGCAATCTCCTGCGCCCGCAGATGCTTTTTCACGGTGAGCGGATAATAGCTGCCGCCCTTCACGGTCGGATCATTGGCCACCACCATCGCCAGCCGTCCGGAGACCATGCCGACGCCGGCAATCAGCCCGGCTCCGGGCACATCCTCGCCATAGACATCGTGCGCGGCAAACTGGCCGATTTCGAGGAACGCCGTGCCTGGATCGAGCAGCCGCTCCACCCGCTCGCGCGGCAGCAGCTTGCCGCGCGCCACATGCCGCTCGCGCGAGGCTGGCGGCCCTCCGAGTGCCACATGCTTCGCCCGCGCCCGCAAATCCGTCACCAGCTGGCCCATGGCCTCGCGGTTGGCCGCTGCGTCTGCGTCGGTTGCAACGCTCGTTCCGATCACACTCATTCAGGCATCCCTAGTCGTGAAAGGCCGCGCGGGAAAGCCGTTCAGGCGATAAACGGCCCGTCGAACGAGACGACACCGGGCGCCAGCGCCGGATCGGATTGCGCCACAGAATCCAGCAGCAGTGCTGTGCCGCCTCGGTCGCCAACCGGCAGGCCGGGTTCCAGCCGTCGGGTCCGCGCCGGCCGCGCCAGCACAACAATGTCGGCCGGCGGCAGGCCCACCGCCCGCATGGTCCATTCCCACCGCTCTTCGCCGGCAATGCGCGCGGCAACGCCCCACCAGGCAATCGGATCGGTTATCCCGCCAAATTCCGATCCGTCTTCGATGCGGATCGGGCACGCGCCGCGAAGCAGCATCTGTTCGCCTGCCATCCACCCGGCAAACGCCAGGGTGGCCCGCCCCGGCTCCTCGAACCAGTTTGCCATCAGGATCGGGCGCGGCACCTCGGGAAATTTCATCACCTCCATGGCCCAGAACGCATCGCTTTCCGCCTGCGCCGCGCGCAGCGGCTCCGGGGCTTCCGGATCATCGCCGCGAAAGCTGACCGGCGGCAGGCTGTTGTCGGTCGCGGTGAAGAGAGCGGTGCCGGTGCCGGTGGCAAACAGGGTCACGCGGAAATCCACCGCGTCGCTGAGATATTCGATCTCGCTCACCGCCACCCGCTGCTCGTCCGGCGACAGGATAAGCTGCGGCAGGTCCCAGTTCACGGCGCCCGCCCCGCTGGAGGCAAAGCTGCGGACGACGAGCAGTGCGCGATCGGCGCTGGTTCGATCCGACAGGCTGCACACATGGATCATGCCGTCGGCGGTGGACAGCACCACCGTGCCGGGAACAAGGCGCGGCGTGGCGCGAAACCAGTACCACGGCCAGAAGCGCCAGCGCAGCAGCAGCAGGATGCGCGGCCAAAGGCGAAAGCGCGGTTCAAACGACGGATTGGACGCCACGGCACTTCCCCTTTCCCCAGCCAGAGGCCAGCATAGTCCAACACCGCTGCCTTGCCTATCGCGCGCCGTTCGGCTAATGCGCCGCGCCTGCCTGAAGGCTGGTCGGAACCAGCCGCATCGAAGGACATTGCCATGAAGCCCGGAATTCACCCCGAATATCACACCATCACCATCCAGATGACCGACGGCGAGACGTATGAAACGCGCTCGACATGGGGCAAGGAAGGCGATGTGATGGTGCTCGAAATCGATCCCAAGGCGCACCCCGCCTGGACCGGTGGCGCCGCCAAGCTGCAGGACGGCGGCCGCGTGGCCAAGTTCAACAAGCGCTTCGGCGGCCTGTCTGCGATGAGCAAGAAGCCGGCCTGATTCGGTTTCCGCGCGGCTGGCGCTGGCCGGCCGCGCGGGATATGATGCGCCCATGCTGGGCAGACGCACCCTCCTGATCGGCCTTGGAAGTTCGCTGGCGGTGGCCTGCGGGCGCAAGCCTGCCGCGCCCGAGGCGGCGGCCGATCATGCGGTGCTGCCGTTTGCCAATGGCTGGCGGCCGATCGTGCAGCTGCCCGGCAAGCGGCCGATGCTGCAGCTCACCACCCGTCCGCCGCAGCTGGAAACGCCATTTGCGGTTTTCGATGACGGGCTGATCACCCCGAACGATGCCTTCTTCGTGCGCTATTCCATGGGCGAACTGCCGCTCGATCTGGATGGCGAACGCTGGCGGCTGGAGGTGGCGGGCGCGGTGCAGCAGCCGCTTTCGCTGTCGCTGGCGGCGCTCAAGGCCATGCCGCAAACCGAAATCGTCGCGGTCAACCAATGTTCCGGGAACAGCCGCGGTTTCTCCGATCCGCGCGTCGGCGGTGGCCAGCTGGGGCATGGCGCCATGGGCAATGCGCGCTGGACCGGCGTGCCGCTGAAGGCGGTGCTGGATGCCGCCGGCGTGCAGCGCGGTGCGGCAGAGGTTGCTTTCGATGGCCTCGATGGTCCGGTGTCGCCAAAGGCCCCGGATTTCGCCAAGGCGCTGTCGGTCGATCATGCCCGCGATGGCGAGGTGCTGCTGGCCTGGGCAATGAACGGCGAGCCGCTGCCCTTCCTGAACGGCTTTCCGCTGCGGCTCGTCGTGCCCGGCTGGTTCGGCACCTACTGGGTCAAGCATCTGCACCGCATCACCGTTCTGGACACGCCATTCGCGGGGTATTTCATGGCCAAAACCTATCGCATGCCAGACAATTCCTGCGGCTGCGTCGAGCCCGGCACAAAGCCCGAATCCACCCGCCCGATCACCGCCCTGCGCGTCCGCTCGTTCATCACCAATCTGGCCGATGGCGCAAAACTGGCCGCCGGCAAGCCGGTCGCCGTGCGAGGCATCGCCTTTGACAGCGGCAGCGGCATCCGCCGGGTGCAGCTGTCTGCCGATGGCGGCCAGAGCTGGCAGGATACGCGCCTGCGCGAAAGCCTGGGCCGCCACGCCTTCCGCGGCTGGGACGCAACGCTCCGCCTGCCGGCCGGCGCGCACCGGCTGATGGCCCGCGCCGAAAGCCTGGGCGGCGAAATCCAGCCGCTGCAAGCCAGCTGGAACCCCTCCGGCTATGCCCGCAACGTGGCCGAAACGGTGCGGGTGACGGCGGCATGAGACCGGCCGCCACCCTGCTGGCCCCCTTTTCACTGGCCTGTTTGGTTGCAGCCGCCCCCTATGCGCTGCCGCCGGAGCGCGAAACCACCCTGCCGGCCGGTCCCGGTGCGGAACTGGTGCAGGCGCAGTGCGCGGCCTGCCACTCGCTGGACCTTGTCACCACCCAGCCGCCCGCCATGGGCGAGGCTTTCTGGCGCAAAACCGTCGGCAAGATGGTCGAAACCTACGGCGCCGACATCCCCGAAGACCAGCAGGCCGCCATCATCGCCTATCTGGCGCAAACGCCGATCAAGGCCCGCTGAAAGCGCCTATCGCACAGCACCTTGCGCGTGCAGCAGCGGGCCATGCTGCGCCAGCCAGGCGCGCGCCGGCCGGTGGCTTGCGCCCAGCAGATCGGTTGCCAGCGCCCAGAAATCGGCGCTGTGATTGGGCACGGCAAGATGCGCAACCTCGTGCGCCACAACCGACTGGCGCACGAAATCGGGCGCCATGATCAGCCGCCAGCTATAGGCGATGCGGCCGCCGCCAGGGCTGCCATTGCCATCGCGCCGGCGCGCGCAGCTGCCCCAGCGCGAGGCCGGATCGCCCACCCGCACGGCGGCAAGCGGCTGGCCGATGCGCGCCGCCAGCGCGCGGGTTTCCGCGTCCAGCGTGCGCTGCGCCTCGGCCTTCAGCCAGCGGCTGGCGCGGCTGGCAAACAGCAGCGGATCAGCGTTCAGCAGCAGCCGGTCGTCGATCCGCCGCGCGCTGCGCGTCGCCGTTGCCTCCAGCAGCAGAAAGCCATCGCCGAACGGCACCCGGGCACCCGGCACGAACGGCTGCGGGCAGGGCCAGCGGCGGGCAATCTGCTGCTCCAGCCAGCCACTTTGTGCGGCGGCAAAGGCAAGCGCCTCGCGCGCGCTGGCACGCGGCGGCAGGGTGATGCGGACGGATCGGCTGGCCGCGCACAGGCGCAGCGATATCCGGCGCGCGCGGGCGTTGCGGGTGAGGCTGAGCGGCACATCCTGGCCGCCGATGCGCAAACTGTCCGGCACATCCGGGCGGCGGATCGCCACCAGCCGGCTGAACAGGTTCAACGCGGATCGTTGGCCAGCGCAAAACGATCGAGATAGCGGCTGGTGATCCGATCGACGGGCATGACGACGAACACATCCACGGTGTTGAACTGCCTGTCAACAAAAGCGCCGTCACCCACCATGGCGCCAACGCGCAGATAGCCCTTGATCAGCGGCGGCAGCGCCCGCGACGCGGCGCGCGGATCATAGCTGGCAGCGTTCAGCCGATCCATCGGCACATGATCCAGCGCCCGCGCCCGCAGCGGCGGCGGGGCGAGATGCTGATGATAGAGGTAGGAGAGTTCGGCGGCATGGTGCGCCGGATCGGTGCCGTGCAGCGAGGCGCAGCCGAACATGTAGCCGATGCCGTGTGTGGCCAGATAAGAGGCGATGCCGCGCCACAACAGGGTGATGGTGGTGGTGTTGCGATAGTCCGGCGCCACGCACGAACGGCCCAGCTCCAGCAGCTGGCCGCCGCTGGCACCCGTTTCCAGCAGCGGCGAGAGGTCATATTCGGACGCCGAATAGAAGCCCTTGTGCATGGTGGCCACCACTTGCCGCAGCAGGCGATAGGTGCCCACCACATGCGGTCGGCCGTCCAGCCCGTGATCGATCACCAGCAGATGGTCGCAGATGCTGTCATAATCATCGATGTCGCGTGCGGTGGCGCGCATGAAGGCCGAAGGCTCGGCTCCCATTTCATCATAGAAAATGCGATAGCGCAGCGCCTGCGCAGCGGCGATTTCCGCCTCCGATGTTGCCAGTCGCACATCCAGCTGGCCCTGCCGGTGAATGCAGGGCGAGTTGGCCAGCAGATTGGCGGCCACGGCGGTTGAGGCTTGCAGCAATGCCATCGTCAGGTCTCCGGTTGCAGACCGACATGCCCCTAGCGAAGAATTATGACACTATGGGGAGACCTGCGGGGAGACCTGCGCGGCGGGCGGCTCCGGCCGCTCGCGCCGCATCAGGATCGCAAACAGCAGCACGCCGGGCAGCGCCAGCAGCGTGGTCAGCACATAGAAGTTGAAGAAGCCCATCTGCTCGATCAGCGCGCCCGCCGATGTTCCGGACACAAAGCGACCGAGGATCGAGGCCATCGCCGACAGCAGCGCGAACTGTGTCGCCGTGAAGCGCAGGTTGCACAGCCAGCTGAGGTAGGCAACGATCCCCACCCCGCCGACGCCGCTGGAGAAATTCTCGAACCCCACCGTTAGCGCAAGCGCGAAATTGGACGGACCCATCAGCGTGAGCCAGGCAAAGCCCAGGTTGGACACCGCCATCAGGATCAGCCCCAGCATCACCGCGCGCATCATGCCGAGCCGGGCATACACCAGCCCGCCTACGAAAATCCCCAGCAGAAAGGCCACCAGCCCCAGCGTCACATCATAGAAAGCGATGGCATCCTTGGAAAAGCCGAGATCGGCCAGCAGCAGCCGCAACGACAGATTGGCCATGGTGTCGCCCAGCTTGTGGACGATGATGAACAGCAGCACCAGCCAGGCGTTGGCGCGGGTGAGGAAATCGGCCAGCGGCGCAATGAAGGCGGTGCGCATCCGTTCACCGAACGCCATCACCGGCTCGGCCGCCAGCGCCGCCGTGCGCCGCGCCGGCTCGCCCAGCAGCAGCCCGGCCACCACGGCGGGAACGGCAAAGATCGTGGCCGCGGCATAGCCGGCGTTCCAGCCGGCCCGCTCGGCCACCACCAGCGCCAGCGCCCCGGCCCCGGCCGAGCCGAGCCGATAGCCATAGTTTGCCATGCCCGAGCCGGCCCCCAGCTGCTCCGGCTTCAGATGATCGATGCGGAAGGCATCGATGATGATGTCGAAGGTGGCGCCCAGGAAGGCAACCGTGAGCGCCGCCACCGCCAGCATGCCGAGATCGGCCACCGGATCGATCGAGGCCAGCCACAGCATCGCCAGCGCAACCAGCGCCGCGATCACGAACAGCCAGGCCCGGCGCTGGCCCACCGCGCGGGTCAGCAGCGGAATGTTCAGCCGGTCCACCAGCGGCGCCCAGAGAAACTTGATGTTGTAAAACAGCACCACCAGTGTGAAGGCGGTCACGGTTTTCTTGTCGATGCCGGAATCCGAAAGCCGCGAGGTCATGGTGGCCAGCAGCATCGCCAGCGGAAATCCGGACGACAGCCCCAGCAGCAGCGCCCCCAGCGGCTCGCGCTCGAAATAGGGGCCAAGCGCCTCGCCCCAACCGCGTCTGGCCGCCGCCTTCTGTTCCATGCCCGCCTTTCTTGGCGAATCCGACCCCAACCCGCAACACCCTGCCCGCAACACCCGGCACGCAACAGCTTGCACACAACCGCCAAACGGGCGCATCATCGCGGCCATGAACGGGCCCTTCGCTCACCCGCGGTCAGCGCCGCATCGCCTGCCCACTCCGGCGCAGCTGGCGCTGGCGCAGCAATGCCGCGACGGGCCGAAATCGCCGCCGGCCACCACCTCCACCGTTGCGGCCAGCGTCTATCTCGCGGCCGACCGCTTTGCGCTGGAGCAGCAGCGGCTGTTTGGCCGCATGCCGGTTGTGCTGGGGCCTTCCGCCATGCTGCCGCAGCCGAACAGCGCGATGGCGCACGATGGCTTCGGCGCGCCGCTGCTGCTGGTGCGCGATGGCAAGGGCGTGCTGCGGGTGTTTCTTAACGCCTGCCGGCATCGCGGCACGCGGCTGCTCGATGCCGGGGATCCGGTGTCTGCGCAGGCAATCATCTGCCCCTATCATGCCTGGGCCTATGACGCCGATGGACGGCTGAAGGGCGTGCCGCGCCCGGAAACCTTCCCCGGCCTGGACAAGCCGTCGCTGGGCCTCGTGCCGGTGCCGGCGATCGAGGCGGGTGGCCTGATCTGGGCGTCGCCGTCGCGCAGCGAGGTCGATTTCGCTTTCGCCAGCGGGCCGCTGGCGGATGATTTCAACGCGCTCGGCCTGGCCAGCATGCATCTTTATGCGCGGCGAACGCACCAGGTGCGCGGCAACTGGAAGCTGATCATGGATGCCTTCCTGGAAAGCTATCATGTCCAGCGGCTGCACCAGTCCAGCATCGCCCGCTTTTTCGAGGATGGCATCACATCGGGTGACATGGTCGGCCCGCACATGCGCTCGGCGGTGGCGCGCGTTGGCGGGCTGGAAGGGGTTGATCTGTCGGATTGGGCTGCGCTGCGGAAAATCGTCACCTATGCCTATCAGCTGCTGCCGGCCACCGTGCTGGTTGCCAGCCCGGATTATGTCAACCTGATGGTGCTGATGCCGCAGGCGGTGGATTGCACGCTGGTGGAGGATTTCATGCTGATCCAGACGCCGCCGGCTGACGCCAAGGCGGAGGCGCACTGGGCGAAAAGCTGGGCGCTGCTGGATGGCCAGGTGTTCGGCACCGAGGATTTCGGCGCCGCCGAGCGCGGCCAGCAGGGGCTGGCCTCTGGGGCGCTATCCCACGTCTTGCTGGGCAGTCTGGAGCAGGGCGTGGCACGGTTCCACGCCACAGTCGACGCCCTCATCGCTTAGAGCATGTTTCGATCTCGTGGAATCACGAGCATCGAAAACCCATGCGGAACATCAAAAGGATAGAGCGGCCGTTCTGAAGAAAATCAGAACGAAGCTCTCTCCAGCGCGCTTTTCGGCGCAAACGCCCTGGCCCCGTTCAGGCGATGATATCCGGGATCAGCAGGTCGTTCAGCACCTGCATCTCGTCTTTCAGGCGCAATTTGCGCTTCTTCATGCGGGCAATCTGCAACGCATCCGCCCCCGCCAGCGTGCGCAGCGCCTCGATCGCTGCGTCCAGGTCGCGATGCTCCTCGCTCAGCGCAAATAGCCGCGCCCGCAGTTCGGCCTCATCCATTGCAACGCGCTCTCACGCGGTCACAATGCCAAGCCATCCAGACCTGCGCAAGCGTTTCCGAGTCGTTTCCGCCGGCGCGCGAAAATCCCCGGATATGGTGGCCGGGTCATCCCGC
>JAIMJL010000041.1:23446-24567 GCA_020693225.1 Sandarakinorhabdus sp.
GCGCGGAAAACGGGAAAGGACTCTCCCCATGGCATCAGCCCATCTCGACGCATTGAGCAGCCGTCATGCAACCATCGACAGCAAGATTGCCCTCGAGATGAACCGCCCGCTGCCCGATTCCGCCCAGCTGGCCCGGCTGAAACGCGAAAAGCTCAAGGTGAAGGAGCAAATCGCCCGCCAGGGGTGATCGCGCGGCAGGGCAGGGTGCCGCCGTTGTGGTGCGGCGAATGTGCGGCAAAGGCCTGCCGGGTTCGCCAGTCTTTCCTCCTATGCCGCCGCTGCTATGCTGGTGCGACAGGAGGTTCGCGCATGACCCGCTATGTCACCCATGATCTGAAGCTCGCGCCCAGCCGCGACGAGCAGGCCGGGCAGGATTTCGTGTCGTCCCTGCGCGCGCATGTGCTGAACGGCATGGCGGCAGGGCTGAAAGCCCGCTTCGATGCCGAAGTGGCGCCGAAATTGCCGCCGGACGCCGGCAGCCGCGACGTGCTGAAGGCGATGCAGCCGCACCCCGCCTTCCAGTTCTACACCGCCACCCGCGTGAAAGCGCAGCAGCTGGTGTGGGACAGTGTGCGCGCCACCATCGAGCGCCAGCGCACGGATCTCGCGGCGCGCGCCGATGCGCTTTCGCAAGACCGCAGCCGGGCGAAGGGAACGCTCACGCTGAACCCCGATCTCGCCATCCCGAAAAATGTGTCGGCGATCGATGTGCACCTGATGCCCGGCAGCTACAGCTTCGACGGCGGCCCCGGCGATATCGCCGCCGGCAGCCTGTATGACAACGGCCTGTCGGTGTTCTCGTTCGGGCTGATGGGCGAAACACTGGACGATATCGGCCGGTCCATCGCACTCTGGCTGGCGTTGCGCTATCCCGATTTCGCCCCCGCTGCCGTGCTCGATCTGGGCTGCTCGGTCGGCCACCAGACCCTGCCGTGGAAGCGCAGTTATCCCGCCGCGCACGTTACCGGCCTCGATGTGGCGCCGGCCTGCCTGCGCTATGCCCATGCGCGGGCGCAATCGATGCGGCTCACCGCGCATTTCCTGCAGGCCGATGCCACCCGCGTCCCGCTGCCCGATGCATCCCAGGATCTGGTTTTCTCGTCGATGTTCCTGCACGAATT
>JAIMJL010000042.1:0-13092 GCA_020693225.1 Sandarakinorhabdus sp.
CAGTTCAGCAAGGTCTGATCCCAGAACAGCAGGCTGGTCCAGAATTGATAATCCTGGTTTTCCTTGCGGCGGAAGCCGTGGCCTTCGTTCTTTGCGGTGAGGTGCCAGGCGGTGCCGCCGTTGGCGCGGACGGCCGCCACCAGCTGGTCTGCCTCTGACGCCGGAACGCGCGGATCATTGGCGCCGGTGACCACTTTCAGCGGCACCTTGATCGAGCCGGCGCGACCCAGCGGCGAGATGGCCTTCAACCTGGCGCGCTGGACGGGATCGCTCTCGTCGCCATATTCCACGCGGCGCAGATCGCGGCGATAGTCGGCGGTGTTTTCCAGGAAGGTGACGAAGTCGGAAATGCCGACCACGCCCAGGCCGGTGCGGAACAGACCGGGATACAGGGTGAGCGTGCCATAGGTCATGTAGCCGCCATAGGAGCCGCCGGTGACGGCGAAGCGGCTGGCATCGAGCGCCTTGTCCTTCTTCAGCGCCTGCACGAAAGCGTTGATGTCTTTCACCGAATTTTCGCGCAGGTCGGGGCCGTTGTCGAGACTGACGAAGCGCTTGCCGAAGCCCGACGAGCCACGAACATTGGGATAGAAGAGGGCGACGCCGCGCTCGTTGATGAGATAGTTGGTGCGGCCAAGAAAGCCGGGGCGGGACTGGCTTTCCGGGCCGCCGTGGATTTGCACAATCAGCGGCCGCTTGCCGGGGAACTTCGCCGGATCGGGGCGATAGAGGAAGCCGGATACTTCGAGGCCATCGAAGCTTTTGACCAAAACCAGCTCCGGCTCGGCGTTGCGCGCCACATCGAGGCCGCCGGTTTCGCTGCTTGTCCAGCGGCTGACCGTGCCGGTTGCCGGATCGAGCGAAAAGGCATCCGCCGGCGACCGCGCGGATGAAAGCGTGAAGCCAAGCGTTCCCCACGGGGCGAACTCGACGCTGCCGATGGTGCCCGCCGAAAGTGCTGGCTGCTGCTTCAGCGCGCCGGTTGTGGCATCGATCAGCCGCAGCACCGAAACGCCGGCTTCGTTGGAGACGGTGGCGATGGTTTTGCCGTCGGGCGCGATTTCGAAGCTTTCGACATCCCAGCGCGCCGGCGCGCCGAGGCGGGCGAACTTTCCCGTTGCCGGATCGAATGTTCCCAGCTCCTGGAAATCGCCCAGCGCATCCGAGGTGACCAGCAGGCGGCCATCCGGCGAATGCCGCACCGTGCCATAGGCGACTTGCGCATTGTCCCGCGAAAGCGGCGTGATGGCGCCACTTTGCAGATCGAGCCGGTGCAGCTCCACCTGCTGGATGGAGACATAGCGGCGGATGACGGCGTGGCTGTTGTCGGCAGCGATGTCGGCAAAGGCCCAGCCGCCGCCTTGGCGGGTGGCCACCAGACGGGCGCTTTTCGGATCGCGCGGGTCCATCACATAAAGATCGCTGTCGCGACCGTTGCGGGCGTTGGAGCTGTAGCCGATCAGGCTGCCATCTTTCGCCCAGGTGACTCCGGTGTGACGGCTTTTGCCGTCGGTGAGAAGGATGAAGCGGCCCTGTTCGATGCGGTAGATCTGGAAGTTCTCGTTGCCTCCCACGTCTTTCACCGCAAGCAGAACATCACCCTTGCCGGGGCTGTAACTGCCGCCCGGCACCGGCTCGGATTCGAAGGTCAGCTGGGTGCGGGCGGCGCCGGGGGCGCGCACTTCGTGCAGCTGCGCGGAATCGCCGAACCGGGTGGCGATCAGCATGGCGCGGTTCACGGGATTCCAGCTCTGGAAGCTGGCGGTTCGGAATTCCATGTAGGGCTGGGTGGCATCGCGCAGGGCCACCGGCACCGCCGGGATGCCATCCGCTATGAGGGCAGCGGGGGTGGGCACGGTTTCCGGCTGTTGCGCGAGCGCCGCGGTGCTGCACAGCAGGGTGGCAAGAGCGAGGGTGAGGCTGCGCATGAAAAACTCCCGATGCAAACGAAATCGCTGCGACCTTGTTGCAGCGGGGCGGCGCTTTGGCAAATGGCGGCGAACCGGCTAGGCGGCGCGGCATGGATCCGACGCTGCCTTTCGCCCTGCTTTGGGATCGCGACCGGGCGGCGGGGCGGCTGTTTTCCGGGGCGGTGGAAACGGTTGAGGCGCGCACACCCGCCGATGTGCAGCCGGCGCTGGCGCGGCTGCGGGCGCTGGCGCAAGGCGGGCACTGGCTCGCCGGCGGGATGGCCTATGAGGCGGGGCTGGCGCTGGAGCCGAAGCTGGCACCTTTGGCGGTGACGGGCGATCTGCTGTGGTTCGGTGCGTTTGCAGCGCCGCAACTGCTGGATGCGGCCGCGCTGGATGCTCTGCTGGAGGGCTTCGGCGGGGCTGCGATCATCGGCGAGGCGCAACCCTTGACCGATGCCGCACCCTATGCGGCTGCGGTTGCGCAGGTGCAGGCGTTGATCGCGGCGGGCGACATCTATCAGGCCAACCTGACCTTTCCGGCGCGGGTGCCGATAGCGGGGCATCCGGTTGCGCTGTTCCGCCGACTGTTTTCGCCTGTCGCCGCGCCGCATGCCGCGCTGGTGCATCGGGGCGGCGGCCGATGGTGGCTGAGCCTTTCGCCGGAGCTTTTCTTTACCCTGGACGAGGGCCGGCTGACCTGCCGGCCGATGAAGGGCACGGCGCGACGGGGGGTGGATGCCGCGACCGACGGGCTGGCTGCGGCAGGGCTGGCGAACGACCCCAAGAACCGGGCCGAGAATCTGATGATCACCGATCTGATTCGCAACGATCTGGCGCGGGTGGCGAAGCCCGGCAGCGTGCGAGTGCCGCAGCTGTTTCAGGTGGAGACCTACCCTTCGCTGCACCAGATGACGTCGACGGTGACGGCCAGTCTTGCCGGCGGGTGTGACGCGGTGGACGCGCTTGCGGCACTGTTTCCGTGCGGCTCGATCACCGGGGCTCCCAAGATCCGGGCGATGCAGATCATCGCCGACACGGAATCCGGACCGCGCGGCATCTATTGCGGCACGATCGGCTGGATCGGGCCGGAGGCGGCCAGCGCCGGCTTCAACGTGGCGATCCGCACGCTCGCCATTTCGCCCGGAAAGCCGGGAGAGGCGCGGCTGGGGCTGGGCGCGGGAATCGTGGCAGACAGTGTCGCGCAGGACGAATGGCAGGAATGTCTATTGAAGGGGCAGTTTTTGCACGCCCGCACCCCGCGAACCTTGCTGGAAACGCTGCGGCGGGAGGCGGACGGCAGCATGGCGTTGCTGGATCGGCATTTGCAGCGCATGGCGCAGTCGGCCGAGCGGTTCGGCATCCGGTTCGACAAGGAGCAGGCCTTGCGGCTCCTCCATCGGCTGCCGGGCGCGGCTATCCCGCAGCGGGTGCGGCTGTTGCTGTCTGCCGGCGGTGCGCTGGCGGTGCAGGCCGGGCCGGCTCCTGCGCCGCCTGCCCGGCCCATGCGGGTTGCGATCGTTCCGCTGCCGGTACCGGAGACCGACTGGCGGTTGCAGCACAAGACTTCGGATCGGCGCTTTTATGACGAGGCGAGGATCGCCAGTGGTGCGGACGAAGTGCTGTTTTGCCGCGCCGATGGCAGCCTGACCGAGGGCAGT
Source organism: Sandarakinorhabdus sp. (assembly GCA_020693225.1). Classification (GTDB taxonomy): domain Bacteria; phylum Pseudomonadota; class Alphaproteobacteria; order Sphingomonadales; family Sphingomonadaceae; genus Sandaracinobacteroides. The sequence continues at coordinate 3,572 of JAIMJL010000042.1, forward strand.
TTCACCAGCCTGTTCGTGCCGCGCGATGGAACATTGCTGACCCCGATGGGGCCGGGACTGCTGCCGGGGGTGCTGCGCGCCTCTCTTCTGGCGGCGGGCAAGGCGGTGGAAGCGCGGCTCACGGTTGACGATCTGGCCGAGGGGTTCTGGCTGGGCAATGCGCTGAGAGGGCTGGTTCGCGGCGAAATTGTCTGACGCTTGCCACTGGGCGCTTGCCGCTGCCCGCGCGCCTGCTTATGCGGTGACACGATTTTTCGGAAGCCCTGCCCCATGAACCTGCTTTCTGCCGCCATAAACCGCATCAGCCCTTCGCCCACCATTGCCGTGACCAACAAGGCCGCCGAGCTGAAGGCGGCCGGGCACGATATCATCGGCCTCGGTGCCGGAGAGCCGGATTTCGACACGCCGGATTTCGTGAAAGAGGCAGCGATTGCCGCCATTCGTGCGGGCAAGACGAAATACACTGCCGTGGACGGCACGCCCGAGTTGAAAAAGGCGATCCAGGCGAAGTTCAAGCGCGACAATCATCTGGATTATGGCCTGGACCAGATCAGCGTGAATGTGGGCGGCAAGCAGACCATCTTCAACGCGATGGTGGCGACGCTCGATCCGGGTGACGAGGTGGTTATCCCGGCGCCCTATTGGGTGAGCTATCCCGATATCGTGCAATTCTGCGGTGCGAAGCCGGTGATCGTGCCGTGCGGGATCGAACGCAATTTCAAGCTCGATCCGGCAGCGCTTGATGCCGCCATCACGCCGCGCACCAAGTGGCTGATCCTGAACAGCCCGTCCAACCCGACCGGCGCGGCCTACACGCGCGCTGAATTGCAGGCCATCGCCGATGTGCTGCTGGGCCATCCGCATGTGTTTGTGCTGACCGACGACATGTATGAGCATATCGTTTATGATGGCTTTGAATTTTCCACCATCGCCGAAGTGGACGCGCGGCTTTATCCGCGCACGTTGACGGTGAACGGCGCGTCCAAGGCCTATGCCATGACGGGCTGGCGCATCGGCTTTGCCGGCGGGCCGGCGCCGATTATCAAGGCGATGGCCAAAATCCAGTCCCAAAGCACGTCCAACCCCTGCTCGATTGCGCAGGCGGCTGTTGTGGCGGCGCTGAACGGACCGCAGGATTTTCTCGGCGAGCGCAATGCGGCGTTCGTTGCGCGGCGGGATCTCGTGGTTTCGATGCTGAACCAGGCTTCCGGGCTGGTGTGTCCGCGACCCGAGGGGGCCTTTTACGTGTATCCCGATTGCACCGGGCTGATTGGCAAGACCACGCCCAAGGGCAAGGTGCTGACCGATGACGAAGCGGTCGCCGCCTATTTCCTGGAAGATCACGGGGTGGCGGTGGTGCATGGTGCCGCCTTCGGGCTCTCGCCCGCGTTCCGCATCAGCTATGCAACCGACAGCAAGGCGCTGGAGGACGCCTGCGGGAGAATCCAGAAGGCATGCGCAGCGGTGATGTAGCACATGCCGGAACCGGCCCGGCGCAGCGTTCGTTGCATTTTCGATGCGTGTACTCCGAACCCTGCGCCAGATACTCATTGCCCTGCTCGTTACCGGCGGCGTTTTCTTCACGTTCTGGCAGATCGCGGCCCCCGGAGGTGGAGTCTTTGCAGATCTGCTCGACCTGAACGCACCGATCGGCCCTACGACCGCGGTACAGCTCGCGGCACTGGTCGAAGATCCGACAAAGTGCCAGACGCTGCTCCAGGCCGCCCAAGTGGAGTATGAGGCATTGCCACCGGTCACTGGCGGCCAGTGTCCGCGCAGCGGAACGGTGCGATTTGAACCCGGCGGTATCCGCAGTATCGCCTGGCAGCCGGCTTCGCCTGCCGTATCCTGCCAGGTGGCTGCCGCCCTCCTTCTCTGGGAGCGGGAGGTCGTTCAGGTTGCCGCAATCCGCCACTTTGGCCGCCGGGTAACGGCGATCGACCATTTCGGCAGCTATAGTTGCCGCCGTCTCTACGGGCGCGCAGACGGCGAATGGAGTGAACACGCCACCGCGAACGCCATCGACGTTGCCGGGTTCCGCTTGGAAGACGGAACGCGGATAACATTGTCACGCGACTGGGATGGGCCAGACGCAAACCGCGCCTTCCTACGCGAAATCCGCAATGGTGCGTGCCGGCTGTTCGCAACAACGCTTTCTCCAGCGTATAATGCTGCCCACGCTGATCATTTTCATTTTGATCAGGCGCGCCGCGGTCGACTGGGCTGGAGCATGTGCAACTGATCGCCGCAGGGCGAAGGCAGACGTAAATGTAACCATTGGTTCAGGCTTTGCGTATAGAACGGCAGTATGTTGATCCGAACTTCACCGCGCTGGGCCTTGCCCGAATCCGAGGCCACTCCCGAAAGCCTGTATCTTGATCGCCGGGCCTTGCTCGCCGGCATGGGGGTTGCGGGCGCGGCGCTGGCGGCGCCGGCGATGGCTTCTACCGATGTGAAGCAGCTTGCGGCGCTGAAAAGCCGGCGCACCCATTCGGCCGGCGAGGATCCGACACCGCTGCTGGCGGTTGCCAGCTACAACAATTTCTATGAATTCGGGCTGGGCAAGGACGATCCGGCCGCCAACGCGCACACGCTGAAGCCGAGCCCGTGGGGCGTGCGGATCGGCGGGCTGGTGAAAAAGCCGTTCGTGCTGGACGTGGACCGCTATATTTCGCAGGCGGCGCTGGAGGAGCGCGTCTATCGCATGCGCTGTGTGGAAGGGTGGTCTATGGTCATCCCCTGGCTGGGTGTGCCTTTGTCTACGCTGGTCGCGTTCGTGGAGCCACTTTCGTCGGCGAAATATGTCCGCTTCACCACGCTTGCCGATCGCAAGCAGATGCCGAAGATCGGCTTTCCCACGCTGGACTGGCCCTATCGCGAAGGGCTGCGGATGGACGAGGCGATGCACCCGCTCACCCTGCTGACGGTGGGCCTTTATGGCCGTCGCCTGCCGAACCAGAATGGTGCGCCGATCCGGCTGGTGGTGCCGTGGAAATACGGCTTCAAGAGCATCAAATCCCTGGTTGCCATCGATTTCGTGGAGCAGCAGCCGCTGACCTCGTGGAACCAGTCTGCCCCGCGCGAATATGGCTTCTATTCCAATGTGAACCCTGCGGTGGACCACCCGCGCTGGAGCCAGGCGACCGAGCGGCGGATCGGCGAATTCGGCAAACGCGACACCCTGCCCTTCAACGGCTATGCCGCCGAAGTCGCCGGGCTGTATCGCGGCATGGATCTGAAGCGCAACTTCTGATGCGCTGGCCGTTGCCTGAGGCGCGGGCGTGAACCGCCCACCGCTTTGGCTGAAGCCGCTGCTGCATGCGCTGATCGCCATGCCGTTGCTGTGGCTGGCGTGGGGCTGGGCGGAGCTGCTCTGGCTGAACCCGGCCAGCCAGGCGCTTTCCGCCGAGCCGGTGACCTATACCCACAATGGCCTTGGGCTGCTGGCGCTTCGCGCGCTGATCCTGGCGTTGGCAGTGACCCCGGTTTTCAAGCTGAGCGGTTGGACGCCGGTGATGTCGCTGCGGCGGATGATCGGGCTGTGGGCCTTTGCCTATGCCGCCATTCACCTCATCTTCTATCTGGCGCTGGAGCTGGATTTCAGCCTTGCGGCCTTGTGGCGCGAGGCCATGAAGCGCAATTTCATCCTGTTCGGCCTGGCGGGGTTCCTGTGCCTGCTGCCGCTGGCGCTTACCAGCACGCGGTCTGCGATCAAGCGGCTGGGCGGACGCCGCTGGCAGCGGCTGCACCGGCTGGCCTATGTGGCGGGAATTGCCGGCTGCGTGCATTTCATCCTGCGAGTGAAGGGCTTCCAGATCGAGCCCTATCTGTATCTGGCAATCCTGCTGCTGCTGTTTGCCATCCGCTTCATGCCCAATCGACGACGGGCCAGCCGCGCGCGTGGGCTTCCCGCCTGAGCGCGAGCGACGGGTTGGCAGCAAGCGGGGCGTCGGCCCACAGCAGCAGCGGCAGATCGCTGACATGATCGGATGCGAAGCGGATCTCGCAATCCTCCCGGCGTAGACCGCGCGCTGCCAGCCAGGCTTCCACCGCCTCGAACTTGGCGAGGCCATAGCAATTTTCACCTTCGATCTGCGGCGTGAGGGCATAGCCATCGTGCCGGTTTTCGGTGGCGATCACATCGCGAATGCCCCAGCGTTCGGCCAGAGCCTCGACATAGAAGCGCGGGCTGGCGGTCGCCAGCACAGGCAGAAACCCCTCTGCCCGGTCTGCCGCCAGGCGGCTTAGCGCACCCGGCAGTTCATTGGCGGCGCCGAAGCGGGCGGCAAAGGCTTGCGCGCTGCGGTGGACGCTGCTGGCCGGCACGGCGCGCCCCATCATGATACGCTGGGTGGCCTGTTTCAGCCCGGCCCGGTCCAGCATGCGCACGGCATAGGCCAGCAGCGGCAGCAGCGTGAGCGGCAGCAGCAGAAGCCTGGTGGGCGCTTCGGTGCGGGCGAAATGCAGCAGCCAGGGCAGCCAGCTGGCCTTGCGGGTGAGGGTTTTATCCATATCCCAGATGCTGAGCTTCATGGCTGGCTCAATCCCGAATCAATCCCGGCGCGGGTTCTGCTGGCGCCAGGTGGCCGGCGGGATGCGGTCTTCCGGCGGCAGGCTCCACAGGCCGCGATTGGCGGCACGGGCGGCATCCTGCCCGGCGCGGATCTGCCGATCGGGCAGATAGCGCGCGAAGGCCCAGGCGTTGCCGCTTTCGGTCATTGCGGCATTCACATAGGCCCGGCCAAGATACACCTTGCCGACCAGCCGGCCGTAGCGATCCTTGTCGGTCACCTCCACGCGCACGGTTTTGCCCTGCAGCAGGCGTTTCAGCGCGGCGCGGGATTCCCGGCCCCACGGCTGGGCGAACTCCGGCGCATCGATTCCGGCCAGTCGCACCTCGCTCTGGCGCTTTTCGGTGTCGCGCAGAACCACGATGGAGTCCCCGTCTTTCACCTTCACCACCTTGCCCTCGAAGCTGAACGCCAGCGCCGGAAAGGCAAACAGGAACAGAATCAGCGCCAGAAGGTTGCGGGTGCGAGCCATGGATCTGCCTTTCCCATTGCTGTTGCCGACTTGCAACCGGCGCAGGCACGGGGCAAACCGGGCCTGCGTGGAGCAACGGCTCCGATCAACCGCTCGAAGGGGCCCAACCGAGAGCCATGCCAGCCGCGCCGCCAAAGCCAAAGGTTGAAGTCGCCCGGCTGCCGGGCGACGAGGGGGACGTGCTAGCTTTGATGGGCCGCCTGACGGTGGCGCGTGCGGCAACACTGGAAGCCGACCTGGTGCAGGCGATGGCAGGCGACGCCGGCCCGGTGACTCTCGATCTCGCGGGTGTCGAGCGGATGGATACGGTGGGCGCCTGGATCATCCACAAGACCTTGCGGGACAATCCGGGCACCCGGCTGGCCAACGCCAGCGAGCAGGCCAGCCGGCTGCTGGCCGAGGTGTCAGCCGCCGACCGGCTGTGTGCGGTGCGCCCGGAGCTGGATCCGTTCTGGCAGCGCGAGCTTACCAAGCTCGGCCTCTATCTAGTGCAGTTTGCGCAGACGGTGCTGGCCGGGCTGGGCTTTATCGGCGGCACGATTGCCGGGGCGTGGCGCGCCGCGACCAGCCGGCGCGGGGTGCGCTGGAACGCGGTTCTGGTGCAGGTGGAACAAACCGGGGTGAATGCGCTGGGGATCATCGGACTGATGAGCTTCCTGATCGGAATCGTACTGGCGCAGCAGGGTGCGGTGCAGCTGCGGCAGTTCGGGGCGGAGGTTTTCGTGGTCAATCTGGTGGGTCGTGCCACCTTCCGCGAGCTCGGCATTCTTTTGACCGCGATCATGGTTGCCGGCCGTTCGGCTTCGGCCTTTGCAGCGCAGATCGGCTCCATGAAGCTGGCCGAGGAGGTGGATGCGATGCGCACCATCGGGCTGGATCCGGTGCAGGTGCTGGTGTTGCCGCGAGTGATCGGTTTGATCGTCGTGATGCCGTTTCTGGCCTTCTATGCGTCGGTGCTGTCGGTTGTGGGTGGTGGCTTGTATTGCTGGCTGGCGCTGGACATTCCACCGGCAGCGTTTGTGGAGCGGCTGCGCGAGGTGGTGCCGCTTTCGGATTTCTGGATCGGCCAATCGAAGGCGCCGGTGTTCGGGGCCATCATTGCGATCATTGGCTGTTTCCAGGGGTTTCAAGTTTCGGGCAATGCCGAATCGGTGGGCCTGCGGACCACCCTGGCGGTGGTGCAAGCAATCTTTCTGGTCATCGTGCTGGATGCGGTGTTCGCGGTGTTCTATTCGGCGCTGGGGTTCAATTGATGCCGCAGATTCCGCCGGATTCCCACACGATCGAGCCCGTTATCCGTGTGCATGGGCTGGAAAATCGCTTTGGCGATCAGGTGGTGCACGAAGGGCTCGATCTCGATGTGATGCCGGGCGAGATCATCGGAATCGTGGGCGGGTCTGGCTCTGGCAAATCGGTTTTGATGCGCTCCATTATCGGGCTGCAGAGGCCTTCCTCCGGCACGGTGGAGGTGTTTGGTCAGGCGGTGCACGGTCTGGATGGCGACGAAATGGCCGATCTGACCCGGCAGTGGGGGGTGTTGTTCCAGGGCGGTGCGCTGTTTTCCGGGCTTACGGTCGCGGAAAATGTGCAGGTGCCGCTGAAGGAATATTATCGGCTGCCCGAAGCCTTGATGGACGAGATCTCCGGCTTCAAGATTTCCATGGTGGGGCTGCCGATCGAAGCGGGGCCGAAATATCCTTCCGAGCTTTCCGGCGGCATGAAGAAGCGCGCCGCGCTGGCGCGCGCGCTAGCGCTGGATCCGCGGCTGCTGTTTCTGGATGAACCCACGGCCGGGCTGGATCCGATTGCGGCGGCGGCGTTCGACATCCTGATCCGCACGCTGGCCGATGCAATGCAATTGACGGTGTTCCTTATTACCCACGATCTGGATACCCTGCACGCCATCTGCGACCGGGTGGCGGTGATTGCAGACAAGCGCATCATCGCAAATGCACCGATTGCCGAGCTGGTGGCGCTGGATCATCCGTGGATCCAGGAGTATTTTTCCGGTCCCCGTGGCCGCGCGGCGGCTGCGGGGCTGGATCGCGGCGGCACCGACGCCACCCACCCATTTGAGAAAGCCGGCTGATGGAAAACAAGCAATCCCACATGCTGGTGGGCGCGGTCGCCTTTGTGCTGATCCTGGCGCTGTTCGGCTTCGTTGTCTGGCTCTCCCGCTATTCCGGCGAGACCAAGGCCGAGTATGACATCTTCTTCAAGCAGTCGGTCACCGGGCTGGCCATCGGTTCGTCGGTCAGCTTTTCCGGTGTGCCGGTGGGGCAGGTTCGGCGCATTGCGCTGATGCCGGAGACGCCGGAGTTTGTTCGCGTGCGCATCGAGGTGAGCCCCGATGTGCCGATCCTGGAGGGCACAACCGCCAGCCTGCAGGGCGTCGGCTTTACCGGCGTAACGCAGGTGCAGCTGGATGGCGCCATGCGAGGGCAGCAGCCGATTGCCGATCCGGGGCCTTATGGCGTGCCGGTAATCCCGGCCAAGGTGGGAGGCTTCGGCGAATTGCTGGCGAGCGCTCCACAGGTGCTGGACCGGGTTTCGGTGCTGCTGGCGCGGCTTAATGAAGTGTTCGACGACCAGAATCGTGCATCGCTGGCCGGTATCCTGAAGAATGTGGACAAGACGTCGGCGGTGTTGGCAGCCGAGGGGCCGGCACTGGCCGCTGCGCTGCGAGAGACCGAGGTAACGTTGAAGGCGGCCACCCGCGCCGCCAACCAGATTGCCGCCACGGGCCAATCGGTGGACGCCCTGTTGCAGAATGATGGCAAGCCGCTGGTGGCCGATCTGCGGGCGACGGCAGCGGCAGCAAACAAGGCGCTGCAGAATATCGAGACGCTGACGGCGACCGCGCAACCGGGCGTGCAGAGCCTTTCCACCCAGACGGTGCCGCAGTTGAACCAGCTGATTGCTGATCTGCGCGACGTCAGCAGCAATCTGGGGGCGCTGGCCGCCAAGCTGGATGAAGATCCGCTGGGTGCAGTCGTGGGCGGACGAACCCTGCCCGACTACGAACCGGAGACCAAATGATGCGCGCTGTTTCCCTGCTTGCCCTTTCGCTGCTCGCTGCCTGCGGCCCGCTGGTGCAGATCGGCGGCAACAGCCCGTCTCCCGACGCGCTCTACACGCTGTCGGCAACCAGCCCGGCTGCCGTGCCGGTCGGGCAGGTGCCGGTCAATCTGGCGGATGCCGTGACTGTGCAGGTGCCGACAGTGCCCGGCGCGTTGCAGACGCTGCGCATACCGGTGAGTGTGTCGGAGACCAGCTTTCAATATGTGAAAGGCACTCAGTGGGCCGAGCAGCCGAACCGGCTGTTTCAGCGCCTGCTGACGGATACGCTGGTGGACGCCGGCATCGCCGTGGTCGATCCGCGTACGGCAGGTGTGGGCGGCAAGCGGGTGCTTTCCGGCCAGCTGGTGGCATTCGGGGTGGATGTGCGCGGCAATGCCCCGAAGGTGCAGGTGCGTTATGATGCAACGCTTTCGACGCCGGCCGGGCTGCGGCAACGCCGCTTCGAGCGCGAAGCGGCCCTGTCGCGGGTTGACGGTGCGGAGGCGGCCGTTGCGCTGAATATGGCGGCAAACCAGGTTGCAGCCGATGTGGCGGCGTGGGTGGGGCGCAGTTCCGGTTGACCTTCAGGCCGGTTTTCCAGTAAGCGCGCCGCTCGCTGGACGGGTCGCGCGCGACCGAACATGCCCTGGCGGGGTAGCTCAGCTGGTTAGAGCACAGGATTCATAACCCTGAGGCCGCGGGTTCAAGTCCCGCTCCCGCCACCACAGCCGCCTGGACTGGCGCGTTTTCCGCTGCATTCGAACCGGGCCTCAGCATCCCTTTGCCATTCGCCGCGCCCGCCGCTATCGGCTTTGGAGGGGAGAGACGATGTTGCGCCATGCCAGATTTTTCACCGTTGCCATTGCCCTCATGACCGCGGGTATCGCCAATTCCGCCGAGTGGGCGCTGGCGTTGCACGGCGGCGCGGGGGTGATCGAGCGGGCCAGCACCACGCCGGCAGACGATGCCGCCATCCGCGCCGCGCTGGCCGAGGCGCTGGGCAAGGGCAGCCGCATTTTGCAGGCCGGCGGCAGCGCCATCGATGCGGTGGATGCCACGGTTCAGGCGCTGGAGGCCTCGCCCTGGTTCAACGCCGGGGTGGGCGCCGTGTTCACGTCCGATGGCACAATCGAGCTGGATGCCGCGATCATGGACGGCCAGACGCTGGCAGCCGGGGCAGTGACCGGGGCGATGACGACGCAAAGCCCGATCACGCTGGCCCGCAAGCTGATGGAAAAGGGGCCGCATGTGTTTCTTGGCGGGCAGGCGGCCGATCGCTTTGCGCAAGCCCATGGCTTGCCGCAGGTGCCCAACAGCCACTTCATGACCGATCGCCGGCGCAAGCAGCTGGACATCCTGCTCGCCAAGGGGCCGACGGCGGCGTTTGATGCCGAAGTGCGGTTCGGCACGGTGGGTGC
>JAIMJL010000042.1:13128-24567 GCA_020693225.1 Sandarakinorhabdus sp.
AACTTCGACCGGCGGCTTGACCGGCAAGGCGCCGGGGCGGATCGGCGATGCCCCGATCGTGGGTGCCGGCACGCTGGCCGACAACCGCGCCTGTGCCGTTTCGGCGACCGGTTCGGGCGAAATCTTCCTGCGCGCTCGCGTTGCCGGGCAGATCTGCGACCGCATGCGCTTTGGCGGCGAAAGTTTGCCCAAGGCGGCGGCGGCGGCGATCGCCGAAGTGGGTACGATGGGCGGGTCTGGCGGAATCATCGCTGTGGGGCCGAGCGGTGAGCCGCATTTTGCCATGAACTCCAGCGGCATGTATCGCGCGCTGGCGACCCCGGCTGGAACCCGCGTTGCCATCTATGCCGATGAATAGGCTGCCGGCATGAGCGAGACGGCCTTCGATATCCTGATTGTCGGCACCGGGCAGGCGGCGGCGCAGGCGGCAATCTCGCTGCGCCAGGAGGGCTTTGCCGGCAGCATCGGCATGGTGGGAGAAGAAGCCGACCTGCCCTATGAGAGGCCGCCGCTGAGTAAGGAGTATCTTGCCGGCGAGAAGCCGCCGGAGCGGCTTTTGCTGCGGCCGGCAGCCTTCTGGGCGGAGCGGGCGATCACCATTCTGCCGGGCACGCGCATTGTGGCGGTGGATGCGGAGCGCCGGCTGGCAACGGCGGCCGATGGCCGGGCCTTTGCCTTCCAGACGCTGATCTGGGCTGCCGGTGGCCATGCCCGGCGGCTGGCCTGCCCGGGGCATGATCTGGCCGGCGTGCATGTGATCCGCAGTCGGGCCGATGATGATGCCCTGGTGGCCGAGCTGCCGGGGGCGAGTCGCATTGCCATCATCGGCGGCGGCTTTGTCGGGCTGGAAGCGGCCGCCGTGCTGGCGAAAAAGGGCAAGCAGGTCACCGTGATCGAGGCCATGCCGCGGCTGCTGGCCCGCGTGGCGGCGCCCGCCGTCAGCGACTATTATCGCGCGGTTCACAAGAGCCACGGCGTGGATGTCCGCCTGGGCGCGCAGGTGGAGGCGCTGGAGGGCAGTGCACGGGTTGCCGCCGTTCGGCTTGCTGGCGGCGAGCGCATCGAGACCGATCTGGTGATTGCCGGAATCGGTCTGGTGCCCAGCATTGGCCCGCTGGTCGAAGCCGGGGCAGAGGCTGGCAATGGCGTGCTGGTGAACCCGCATGGGATGACGAGCCTGCCGGGCGTCTATGCCATCGGCGATTGTGCCGCGCATGCGAACCGCTTTGCCCAAGGTGCCATCGTGCGGCTGGAATCGGTGCAGAATGCCGTGGACATGGCGAAGGCGGCCGCGGCGCACATCGTGCATGGTGATGCAGCGAGGCCCTATGACGCCTGCCCCTGGTTCTGGTCCAACCAATATGATCTGAAATTGCAGACGGTCGGGCTTTCCATCGGCCATGACGAAACGGTGGTGCGGGGCGATCCGGCCAGCGGATCCTGGTCCCTCGTTTATTTGCGGGGTGGGCAAGTCATCGCACTGGACTGCATTTCCGCGCCGCGCGACTATGTGCAGGGAAAGGCGCTGGTGGAACGTGGCGCGCGGATTGCGCCGGTCATTCTGGCAGACGCAGGCACACCCTTGAAGATGATGGAAGGCTAGACAGGCATGCACCCGATTACCGCCAAGCTGAAGGCCCGCATGCAATTGCCGGTGATCGGCTCGCCCTTGTTCATCATTTCCAATCCCGATCTGGTGATTGCCCAGTGCAAGGCGGGCATCATCGGCAGCTTCCCCAGCCTGAACGCCCGGCCGCTGCCGCAGTTCGAGGAGTGGCTGCAGCGGCTGAATGCCGAAATCGGTCCGGATGACGCGCCCTATGCGGTGAACCTCATCGTGCACAAGTCCACCGACCGGCTGATGGCCGATCTGGAACTGTGCGTGAAATACCGGGTGCCGGTGATCATCACCTCGCTGGGTGCGCGAGAAGATGTGAACCAGGCGATCCACAGCTATGGCGGCATCGTGCTGCACGATGTGATCAACAACCGCTTTGCGAAGAAGGCGATCGAGAAGGGGGCCGATGGCCTGATTCCGGTTGCAGCCGGCGCCGGCGGACATGCCGGAACGCTCTCGCCATTCGCACTGATCCAGGAAATCCGCGAATGGTTCGATGGGCCGGTGGCGCTGTCCGGCTCGATTGCCACCGGGCAGGCGGTGCTGGCGGCGCAGGCAATGGGCGCGGATTTCGGCTATATCGGCTCGGCCTTCATCGCCACCACCGAAGCGCGGGCAGACGAGCGGTACAAGGAGATGATCGTGGCGTCGGGTGCATCGGATATCGTCTATTCCGATTTGTTCACCGGCGTTTCGGGCAACTATCTGCGGCCTTCCATCGTGAATGCCGGCATGGACCCGGACAATCTGCCCAAGGGTGACTACAGCACGATGAACTTCGGCAGCGGCGGCAACACCGAAGCCAAGGCCTGGAAGGATATCTGGGGCTGCGGCCAGGGCATCGGCGCGGTGAAGGCTGTTGTCCCGGCGGCCGAGATGATTGCGCGGCTGAAGCGCGAATATGCTGTGGCGCGGGATCGTTTGGCAGCCGAAGCCGGTTTCGCGCTGGCGGCAGAGTGAGGCCACCATCCCGGTCTACCACAGGCTGCGGCGTGCAGTTCCTGTCATAGGGCAGCAATCCAGTCGACAGCGTCGGCCTTTCATGGTTTCAGCCAGTCATGGGGTCAAAAGCCATCAGACCGATTCCCCTTCTGTGTGCGGCGGCCTTGCTGGCTTTTGCGGCCCCGCTGTCCGCCACCGGTGATCTGCTGGCGCAAACGCGCGCCGCGCGCGATGCCGGCAGGCTGGCAGATGCCGAAGCCAAGGCGCGCGCCGGCATGGCGGCCAGTGCGGACCCGGTTTGGCCACTGACCCTTTCGCTCATCCTTTCAGACCAAAAGCGGGCCAGCGAAGCGTTGGCCATATTGGACGGGCCTTTTGCCCAGCCGCTGCCGGCGGGCGAGAAGCGGATGGCGGAGGGCTTTGCGCATAGCCGTGCGGGCGACGACTGGCAGGCCCTGCGCGCCTATGGCGAAGCCTTGCGGGTGCTGCCCGGCAATGCCGAGGCAAAGGTGGCCATGGCGGGCATCTTGGATCGGCTTCGGGCACCCTATGCGGCCGCTGCGCTGGCCGGTGCGCCGCCCTTCCGCGAAGCCGATATGGCAGCGGCACTCACCCGCTGGGGTGCCGAAGTGCGCGCGCCGGAGATTGCGCAGCGGTTTGCGGGAACGGACCGAGCGCTTGCGGCGCAGGACGCACTGCTGGCCCGATTGCAGAACGATCCGGTCAGCGATCCGGCGCTGATCCGGAGGGTCAGGATCGACCGCATCGTTGCGTTGCGCGATCGGGTTCGGATGGCGGAAGTCGTGGCCGAGGCGGAAAGCTTGCAGCCGCTGCCGTTGTTTGCAACGCACGCCTATGCCGATGCCCTGCTCTATCTGCATCGCCCAGGCGAGGCGCTGGCCAACTATGATGCCGTTCTGGCTGCCGAGCCGGACAATATCCAGGCCGGATACGGGCGCTTCTTTGCTTTGGTGGAGACAGAGGATTTTCAGGCTGCCTATGCACAGATTGATGCCATGGCCGCATCGCGTCCGCGCTTTGTCGCCTATGCAGGCGGCCAGGCGAGCAATCCCGATCGCGAATATCTTTTCGCCACAACGCTGGCGGCGGAATCGCGGCTTTGGGGCAATGAAGTGGCAGCGGGCTTTGCCCGGTTGCAGCCGATTGCCGATGGCGCGCCTGCCAGCCCCACGGTGCGCTTTGCCATGGCCGGCGCTTATGGTGCACGCGGCTGGCCGCGCCGGGCCGATGCCGAAACGCAGATTGCCGCGAGCCTCGATCCGGAAGGGCTGACCGGCCAGGTGGCGCTGGCCGAGCGGCACCTGGCGCGCAACCGCTGGAAGCCGGCGGCAGCCGAAGCCGACCGGCTGCTTGCCCTGGCGCCGGAAAATCTGCGGGTACAGCGGTTGAAACAGGAGGCCGAAGCCCAGCGCGGCTGGTTGCTGGAGGGCAGTTTCGCGCCGGCCTTCAATGAAGGGGGCGGCACCAATACGCAAGGCGAGGGCTATACCTTTGGCGCGCGCCTTTCGGCGCCGATCATCGGCTCCGGCGTGCGCCTGTTCGGCCTCATGGATTCCGCCCGCGCCCATCCCATCGAGGGCGAGGTTACCCGCAACCGCGTGGGCGGAGGCGTGCGCTGGCAGGGGCCGGATCTGGACGCCACGGCCTATGCCACCCACAGCTGGGGCAGCTTGCCGCAGCCAAGCCTTGGCTTCACGCTGGACTGGGCCGTGGATGATCGGCTTTCCCTCTCGGGCGGTGGCGAGTGGCATTCGCTGGAAACGCCGATTCGCGCGCTGTTGGCCGGGATCAGCGGCGACTCGCTGTCTGCGCGGGCGAACTGGCGACGCGACGAGCGGTTTGCCGCCAGCCTGGGCGTCGCTTATCTTGGGCTTAGCGATGGCAACGATCGGCTGAGCATCGGCGGCAGCCTGGTGCAATTGCTGCATAGCCGGCCACATTTCGATCTGACCGGACGCGTTGACCTCTACACATCGCGCAACAGCCAGCCGGGCGGGCCCTATTTCGCGCCGGAAAGCGACCTTTCAGCCGCCGCCGGACTGCGGGCGCAGCACGTGGCCTGGCGCCGCTATGAGCGGGTGTTCGTGCAGGCGCTTTCAGTCGATTTCGGGGTCTATGACCAGAAGGGCTATTCGGCAGACTGGATCGGTGTGCTGCGCTATGAGCATCGCTGGCGGCGCGATCCTAAGACGGAACTCAGCTATGGCGTGACCTTCGATCGCCGGGTTTATGATGGTGTTGCGGAAAAGGGGCTGAGTTTCGTGGTTGGCCTGACGCAAAGGTTCGCGCGATGAAGCGGCTGATGATTTCCGCGCTCACAGTGCTGGCTGGCACCGCGCAGGCCGAAACACGCTTTGCGGCAATCGCCTTTCACGATGTGGTGGATGCCCGCGCCGATCGCAGCGACGATGCGGTGACCACCGACAATCTGGTGCGTTTCTTCGACTGGCTGCAGGCCAACGGCTGGACGCCGGTTTCCGCGCAGCAGGTCAAGGCCGCCGGGGAGGGCGGACCGCCCTTGCCTGAGAAAGCCATCCTGCTGAGCTTCGATGATGGCTACAAAAGCTTCTTCACCCGGGTCTACCCGCTGTTGCTGGCCTACAATTATCCGGCCGTGCTGGCGCTGGTCGATGCCTGGATGGACGTGCCTGAAGGCGGGATGGTGAACTATGGCGGCACGTTGCGGCCGCGCCGGGATTTTCTGACGTGGGACGAAGTGCGCCGGATGCAGGCATCGGGCCTTGTGGAGGTTGCGTCGCACAGCCACGATCTGCACCGGGTGGCGATCTCCACGCGCGAGGGAAACAGTGCCCCTTCAGCACGAACCTGGGCCTGGGATGCCAGCCGCGGGCGGCGGGAAACCGATGCCGAACATCAGGAGCGGGTGCGCGCTGATCTGGCGAAGAGCTTTCGCAGCATCGAAGCCGAAACCGGGCGGCCCCCGCTGGCGATCGTCTGGCCGTTCGGGCGGCACAGCGGGCCGGCGGTGCTGGCAGCAGCCGATGCCGGCTTCAAGCTGGCGCTGAACCTGGAGCCGGAGCTGGCGGACGCAAGCAAGCCTATGGGTCTGGCGCGCTATTATCCAACGCGCGACCCGGATCTTGGGGAAATTGTTGCAAACCTCGCTTTTCGACCGGTTTATGCGCAAACAATCCGCGTGGCCTGTGTGGATCTCGCGCCGCTGGCAGCGGCTGCGGATGCGGCCTCGCAGGATGCGCTGTTGGGCAAGACGATCGAGGATATCCGGGCGCTGGGCGCCAATCTGGTGGTCATGGATGTGGGGCACATCGCCGATGGCAAACTCGTGAGCGCCTGGCTACCGACCCAAGCCGCCCCAATGGCAGCCGATATTTTCGGCCGGGCGGCGCGACAGATCGGTACCCGCGCCGGTGTCAGCGTCTATGCACGCGTCCCGGCAGGTGCGGATGCGCTGGCAGCGGATGCCGCGCGCGTTGCGCCGATCGATGGCATTGCCATGGCAGGAAGCGGCGTGGCTGCCCCCCCGGTTGGCCATGCGCCCTCGGTGGACAGCGTGCGTGCTGCGCGCGATGGCGACCCGTCCAACCCGATTGCTGCCGCCGGCGCGACCGATCCGCGCCTGCGCCTGATGCTGGTGCAAGCCGATTCCCCGGCTGGCCCGCCGGCCGGCGTTGACCTGCTCATGACAACGGCAGACCCGGCTGCGATGCAGGCCGCGGGCTGGTTCAGCAATGGCTACAGCGGCCGCTTGATCTTGCGGCTCGCCGATGGCGATGCCGTGCGAAAGGCGCAGATGGCGGGCGCAACCGGCATCGCGCTCTGCCCTTGGGACGGCAGCACCTCGCTTGCCCCGATTTTCTCCAGCGCCTCATTCCCGCACAGGCCGTAGCAGATGATGAATCTGCTCGATTGGGCAATCCTGCTCATCCCGCTGTTCTGCTTCGCCTACCCGTTTGTGATGGCCTGGTATTGGATGGCCGGTGGCATTTTTTACTATCGCTGGCGCGAGGCAGGCTTCAATCTGCCCGACGACCCGCCAGATATCGGCACCTGGCCGCCGATCTCGATCCTTGTTCCCTGCTACAACGAGTCCGAAACGGCGATCGAGACGCTGACCACCGCACACGCGATGGACTATCCCGATTTCGAGCTCATCGCCATCAACGACGGCAGCCGTGACGACACCGCCGAAATCCTCGATCGCCTGTCCGAAACGCTGCCCAATTTGCGCGTTGTTCACCTCGCGAAAAATGGCGGCAAGGCCAATGCTCTGAACATCGGCGCGATGCTGGCGAAGAACGAGCTGCTGCTGTGCATCGATGGCGACGCGCTGCTGGACAAGCATGCGCTGCGCTGGGCGGCGTTCAACTTCCAGCGGGCCGATGTGGGGGCCATCACCGGCAACCCGCGCATCCGCAACCGCTCCAGCCTGCTCGGGCGGCTACAGGTGGGCGAGTTCTCCTCCATCGTGGGTCTCATCAAGCGGGCGCAGACCAGCTATGGGCATTTGTTCACGGTGTCGGGTGTTGCGGCCGGCTTCCGCCGCCGGGCGCTGGACGATGCCGGCTGGTGGTCTTCACACACGTTGACCGACGATATCGACGTGACCTGGCGGGTGCAGATTGCCGGGTGGCGGGCGGTTTATGCACCCAATATGATGGTGTGGATCCTGATGCCGGAAACATTGTCCGGCCTGTGGAAGCAGCGGTTGCGCTGGGCCGAGGGCGGCGTGCAGATGATGTTGGACTATGCAAGGCCTATGGTGACGGGGAAAATGCCCGGTCTGATTCTTGTCTACTTCAACTATCTGCTGAGCGTTCTGTGGTCCTATTCGATGCTGCTGGCCTTTCTGGCGGGCCTCGGGGTGCTGCTGGGCTTTTTTGCGTTGCAGGAAATCAGCGGAGTCAGCCTCGTGCCGCAATGGTGGGGTGCGGTGCTTGCGGTTACCTATCTGATGCAGGCGACTGTCAGCCACATGATCGAAAAGCGTTATGAGCCCAGCATGGGACGCTCGCTGTTCTGGATCATCTGGTATCCGCTGGCCTTCTGGCTGCTGGCCACGCTGACCACCATTGTGGCGCTGCCCAAGGTATTGCTGCGAAAGGAAAAGGTGACCGGCACCTGGGTCAGCCCGGACAGGGGCCTCAGATGACAGATCCGCACGCCAACTGGCCCCCGGTCATCACGAGTGCGCAACGTCCGCGCAACATCTTCTGGCGCGACGTGGCTCTTACCATCTTCGCATGGATCGCACTTGGGTTCATCCTCTACACCGAACTCGATCTGATCGTGAACGCGGTGCAATATCTGATGCGCGTCCCGGATGTGGTGGTGGATGCCCAGCTGGAGCTGTTCTGGCGCCGCCTACGGCCGCTGCTCTGGCTGATGGCTGCATTGGTCGGCATGCTGGCCATCGCCACGCTGCTCAGCCGCGACCGTCGCGAGCGCGCGCTGAAAGCCACGCCGCCGCCTGCCCTTCCGGAAGCCATCCTTGCTGCCCGCGCCCAGATGGATGAAGAAGCGCTGGCGCTGGCTCGAACCCATCGAATCGCGATTGTGCATGTAACCGATAGCGGCGGGCTGGTTGTGGAGTGCAAACAGCCCGGCACCCCCCCGCAGGCAGCGGCCTGAAAGCGTCTGCCGCCGGGCGACAGGCGGCAGGCGTTAGCCGGCAGCCTTCCCGCGCCGCTCGGCACCGGCGGCGGGGCCGGATTCGGGCGGCAGGAAGCTGTGGGGGCCGACGCCCAGCCAGATCAGGATCGGCGCACCGATGAAGATGGAGGAGTAGGTGCCGATCACGATGCCAAGCAGCATGGCGATCGAGAAGCCGAACAGCACCTGGCCGCCCAGAAGCACCAGCGTGCCCAGCGCGATGATCATCGAAATCGAGGTAACGATGGTGCGGGCCAGGGTTTCATTGACCGAGAGGTCGAGTACGGATTCGATATCCATCTTGCGATATTTGCGCAGATTTTCGCGGATGCGATCATAAACAACGATGGTGTCGTTCAGCGAATAGCCAACAATGGTGAGCACCGCGGCTACGATGTTGAGGTTGAACTCCAGTTGGGTGAGCGCGAAGAAGCCGAGCGTGAGCGCGACATCATGCACCAGCGCGAACAGGGCCCCGATGCCGAACTGCCATTCGAAGCGGAACCAGATGTAAAGCGAGATGCCGATCATCGCGAACAGGATGGCAAGCGCGCCGTCGCGCACCAGCTCGCCGGACACCTTGCCCGACACGGTCTCGACGCGGCGGAACTCGGCATCGGGATGGTTTACCTTGATGGCCGCCTGAACCTTTTGCACGACTTTCTGCACCGCCTCGTCGTCACCGGGTGGCAGCGGCAGGCGGATGGAGACGGTGTCGGCGGCGCCGAAGGTTTGTAGGCTGCCTTCGCCGGCGCCGGCGGAATTGACCGTGCTGCGCAGCTCGTCGAGCGTGGCATTTTGCGAGAAGCGCACTTCCATCATCAGGCCACCGGCAAAATCGACGCCAAAGTTAAGCCCGCGGATCGCCACGAGGGCAATGGATGCCAGAATCATCGCAATGGAAATGCCGATGGCGATGTTGCGCCACTTCAGGAACTTGAAGTTGGTGTTGTCGGGAACGAGTTTGAGCAGACGCATATCCGGCCCCTACAGCACGAGCACTTGCGGCCGCTCGCGGCGCAGCCAGAACGACACCATCAGGCGGGTGACCGTGACGGCGGTGAACACAGACGTGATGATGCCGATGGTGAGCACGATGGCAAAGCCCTTGATCGGCCCGGAGCCGAACCAGAACATGATGACCGCAGCGATTACATTGGTGACATTGGCATCGAAGATGGTGCGGGAGGCTTCGCGGTAGCCGGTTTCGATGGACGAGATCACATTGCGGCCCTTGCGCAGCTCTTCGCGGATGCGCTCGTTGATCAACACGTTGGCATCGACCGCCGCGCCGATGGTGAGCACGAATCCAGCGATGCCGGGGAGGGTGAGCGTGCCGCCAAGCAGACTCATCACGCCGATGATCAGGAAGGCGTTCAGGATGAGGGCCGCGACGGAATAGATGCCGAAGCGACCGTAGGTGATGATCATGAAAATGGCGACCAGAATGGTGGCAATGATCGATGCGATCGCCCCGGCGCGGATGGAATCGGCGCCGAGATCCGGGCCGACGGTGCGCTCTTCGATCACTTTCAGCGCGACCGGAAGCTTGCCGGAGCGCAGCAGGATGGAGAGTTCACTGGCGCTTTCGGTGGTGAAATTGCCGGAGATGATGCCGGAGCCGCCGAGGATCGGTTCGTTGATGCGCGGGGCGGATATCACCTGGCCATCGAGAATGATGGCAAAGGGCTTGCCGGCATTTTCTTGCGTTGCCTTGGCGAACCTTTTGCCGCCCGCGGCATCGAAACGGAACGACACCACCGGCAGGCCATCCTGAAAGCTGGGCTGCGAATCGATCAGCTGGTCGCCCGACACCATCACCCGGCGCTTGACGATAACCGGCGGGCCATCGACGCTGGGCAGGATCTGGCTGCCGGGAGGCGCGCGGCCGGTGGCCGCGAGCGCCGGATCGGCCTCCACATCCACCAGCTTGAATTCCAGTTTCGCCGTTTTGCCCAGCAGCGACTTCAGCGCGGCCGGATCCTGCAGGCCGGGAACCTGCACGACAATGCGGGTGTCTCCCTGTCGGATGATGGTCGGCTCGCGGGTGCCAAGCTCATCGATCCGGCGGCGGATGACTTCCACTGCCTGCGATATTGCGGCATCGGTTTCCGCCGCAAGTCCGGCCTCGGTCGGGCGGATGAGCACGCGAACGCCATCGACCACCGTCACATCGATGTCGCGCTGCGCCGAAAGCTGGCCGACCGGACGCGACATCTTGCGCATGGTATCGACCGCGCGATCGACATCGGCAGGGTTGCGCACGGTGAAGGTGATGGCACCGTCGCGCACGCCCATGTCGAGAAACTGGATGGGGCCGCCGTCCGCCTGCCGCAACTCGCTGCGGGCGATATCCTCCAGAATCTCCAGCCGCGCCTTGCGCACATCATCCGGATTGCCTTCCAGCAGGATGTGGCTGCCGCCGCGCAGATCGAGCCCGAGGTTCATCTGCTTGTTCGGCAGCGGGCGAGGCCAGCCGGCCACGGTTTCTTCGGGGAAGAAATTCGGCAAAGCCAGCACGATGCCGAACAGCAGCGTGGCGATAATCGCCCAAACCTTCCAGCGCGGAAAATCCAGCATGGTTTGGAATCAGGCCTTCGTGTCGTTGGCGGGGGCGGCAACGCCCTTGGGCGTGACGCTGGCCAGCGTGCCCTTGACGGCACGCACTTTCACCGTTGGCGCCAGCTCGATTTCGACTTCTGCGTCCATCACGCGAACGACCTTGCCAACCAGCCCGCCACCGGTGACGACCTCATCGCCCTTTTTCACTGCATCGACCATCGCCCGGTGCTGCTTGGCGCGCTGCTGCTGCGGGCGGATGATCAGGAACCAGAAAATGGCAAACAGAAGGATCAGCGGCACAACCTGGATCAGGAAGGCCGAAGTGCCGCCAGCGGCGCCCGCACCTGCGGCTTGCGCATAGGCTGGAGTTGCAAACATGAATGAAAGTCCTTTGGACGCTGTCGCTCGAAAGAAGCGCGCTTACACACCTCTGCGGGCTTTTTCAAATCCCGCAAGTCCGACTAAGGTGAGAGCGATGACCGAAATTGCCACCTTGCTGCAGCGCATCGCCGATGCACTGGATCGAATTGCCCCGCCGCCGGCTGCCTTTGCCGATCCGGCCAGCGCGTGGGCGCTGCGCTGGGATGGCTCTCGGCTTGCCGCGCTGTCGGCCGCGGCAGTGGTGCCGCTGGATCGCTTTGTTGGCGTGGACGCGCAGATGCAGG